>DATDMJ010000104.1:0-39857 GCA_036518855.1 Gaiellaceae bacterium
ACGCCGTAGGCGCGGCGCGTCGAGTCAGCGAGCGCGGGGCTCGCGAGAAACCGGTCGACTTCCCGTTGCACGGCGACGACTTCGTCGCCGAGGGGTCGGTCCCCTACGCGACGGCTGCGACGATCTCTTCGCTGAGGCTCGGGAACTTCTGCAAGAACTCGACGCGCTCGGCCTTGAAGCGCTCGACCAGCGCGCGGTACTCGTCGTCGCGGCCCTGCTCCGAGTAGAGCTGCCGCGGCTGCAGGATCTCCGGGTCGTCGATCCCCGGCACCGAGGAGGCCACGAGGTAGCCGAAGTCCGGATCGCGCTCCCACTCGATCGTCCCCTCCGCGATCCCCTTCACGACCGCCGAGGAATGCTTGATCCGCACCTTCCGCGAGCGCTCGTCGGCCTCGGGCCCGCCGACGCGGCCGGTGTTCATGACGTAGACCTCGAGCGGATGCTCCGCGAGGAGCTCCAGGAAGCGGTTGCCCTGCAGGTCGTGCGGCATCGGGAAGAACGGGTTCGTCCCGGGGACGCGGAGGAACTTGCCGGCCTCGTCGGCGCCGCCGGCGCTGGTGCCGGTCGTCTCGCCGAGCATGAAGAAGGCCGCAGCCTGCGGCCCTTCGAGCTTCGCCACCGCCGGGACGATGTTCTCGTTCTTGTTCAGGACCAGGAGGAAGTGCGCCTCGTCGATCTCGTCGGCAGAGGCGGCCTCGATCACGTCGAACGGGAAGGTCGCGCGCCCGTTCGAGGTGTAGTTCGTGTCGTAGAAGTCGACCTCGTCGCCGTGCTGCGAGACGTTCTCGAGGTACGAGTCGGGCTGCGTGACCGCGCCGTAGATGGTCGGCTCGTCCTCGGGGTTGAGGCCGAACGTCTTCGCGAAGCAGCCGTTCTCGGTTGCGTAGACGCGGCCGTTCGGCATCCACGCGACGAAGTCGTCCTGCACGGGCAGCGAGCCGTTCTGACGCGTGAACGTGGTCGTCGTCTTGCCGGTTCCGGAGAGACCGACGATCAGGCCGACGCGCTTCCCGCGCTCGGTCGGGATGATCTTGCAGCCCGCGTGAAGTGGGATCCCGCCGCGGTCGTAGACGAGCTTGTTCCACATCCGCAGGCCGCCCTTCTTCGACTCGCCGAAGTAGTCCGAGTTGAGGACGCGCGTCACGCCCTGCTCGAGGTCGACGGCGATCAGGCGGTCGTCCGGATACCCCTCGGCCTTCAGGTTCGGCGTGTAGATGACCGTCAGCTCGGGCTCGATCTCCTCGTCGCCTCCGGCGAAGTAGAGCTGCTGCTGCATGCCTGCGATGTTCGCGTTCGCGGCCTCGATGTAGAGGCGTGCGGCGACGCGGAACTCGGGATCGTTGCCGATGTAGCCGTCGACGATCACCATCTCCTGCTCGGCGATGTACTCGTCCTGCGCCTCGGCCCAGCGCTCGCCTTCCTCGCGGGCGATCGCCTGGTTCTGGCCGTCGGGCTCGTCCGTGACGATGAAGGTCGAGCCCTTGGAGCGGTTCACGACCTCGGACTGGACGTTCAGGTTTCCGTAGCGCGTCGGCTCCGCGTTCGGCATTCGCGCCGCGAGCTCCTTGAGAGACTGCGCGTCGGGATTTGGGACCACGCTGGCCGCATCGGGCAGCCGAAAGAGCATCTTGGCCACGCGCGGAGTCTACCCTCGGACGGCTGAAGCAAGCCGTTCTGCAGAATGTCGGGATGCCGTCGCCCTCACCCGCGGCCCGCAGAGACGAATACGTGGCGCGCCTGCGTAGGATCCGGCCCTGGCTGCTGCTGCTCGTCGGCGGCGTCGCGGTTGCGCTGCTGCCCTGGACCGCTTACCTGAGCGCGACGCTGCCGGCCGAGCACCTGGCGAACCACTGGGATATCGCGTGGGCGGGGCTCGACGGGTTCGAGGCGGTCGCGCTTCTGCTGCTGTTCATCGCGGTCGTGCGCCGCTCGCCGTTCGTGCCGATGTTTGCGGCGGTCGCGGGCACCGCGCTCGTCTGCGACGCGTGGTTCGACGTGATGACCGCCGGAACGGGCCGGAGCCTCCACTGGGCGATCGTCGAGGCGCTGATCGCGGAGATCCCGCTCGCGGCGCTCTGCTTCTGGCTCGCCTTCGAGGCGAGCGAGGCGATCGGGCTCAGCGCCGCAGCAGGCTCGGCTTCGGCAGCTGCCCCTCCGCCCACATCGCAGCCAGACCTACCCGAGGCAGCCCGAGAGCCCGCTCGTAGAGCAGGTAGCGAGGCTCCCAGCGGGGGAAGAACTTCGCGTTGAAGCGGTGGAGCCGCTCGATCTGGAAGAACGCGTCCGCGAGCAGCAGGCCCCGGCCGAGCAGCCTCTGCACCGGGCCGCGCGGGTCGTGGATGAAGCGCGCGAAGGCGGCGAAGTTCAGCGAGACCTCCTCGACGCCGCGCTCGCGCAGCTGCTCGAGCCCGCGCGCTACGAGGAACTCCGTGAGGCCGTTCGGCGTCTCCGGGTCGCGGCGCATCAGGGAGAGCGAGACCGCCGCGCGGCCGTAGCTCGGCGCGAAGTGGAGGAAGCCGCGGATCTGGCCCTCCGCGTCCCGGCCGATGACGACGAGGCTGTCGCCGTGATCCTCGCGCCGCAGTGCGTCGAGCGACATCGCGAAGCCCCGCTCGCTCGTGCCGCCGCGCCAGCGGCTGCTCACGTCCTCGAGGCCGAGCAGGTCGGCCTCCGTGAGGTCTCGGAGCTCGTGCAGAGTCGCGTGGTAGCCCTGCTTCTCGAGGCGCGTGACCGACTGGCGGACCTTCCGGATCGGCCGGCCGTCGAGCGAGAACGCCTGTGTCTCGACCACGGCCTCGTCCCCGAGGTAGAGGGAGCGCAGGCCGAGCTGCTTCCAGAGCGGCAGCAGGCGCTCGCCGACCCCGATCGCTGCGATGTGCAGGCCGCGGGCCTCGGCGAAGCCGCTCAGCTCGCGAAGCAGTCCCGGGATCGCGTCGTCCGGGCCGACCGGATCGCCGGAGACGAGCAGGACGCCCGCCTCGACGCGGTAGCCGAGAAACGCCTTCTCGTCGGGGCTGAAGAGGTAGTGCTGGTCCCGGCGGAGCTTGAAGTAGGCGAGCGTGTCGGCGCCGTGCCGGCGGACGAGCTCCCCCACCGCGTGCCGCGTCTCGCCGGTCGGGAACGCCCTGGGTGCGGCGAGCGGCCGGAAGACGAGGTACGCGCACCAGAGCAGGGCCAGCAGGCCGAAGACGCCGACCGCCTCGTCGGTCCCGCCGAGGTCCTCGCGGAACGCGATCGGCCCGTCCTGCCACACCAGCGCGGAGTAGGTCTCGCGGAGAACCGCCGAGAGCGACGTCCCCCATGGAGCCGCTAGCCAGACCGCAAGGAGGCAGAGCAGCAGGCCTCCGCCCACGATCAGCGGAATCTTCCTCAGCGCAGAGCGGAGGCTGACCGGGTCGTGGCGGACGCAGAACGACGAGCGGCCCAGCCAGAGCAGCCCCGCCAGCGCGAAGCTCGCGAGTGCTTCCTCGAGGTCGAGGCCCTTGAGCAGGTTCAGCAGGCCGAGGCCGACGAGGAGCACGACCGCGAGCCTCAGGGCGCCCTGCCGGCGGCGCCACAGATACGGCGCGGTGACGAAGAGCAACATCGAGGCAGGGATCGCGATCGCGTGCGAGATCCGAAGCGCCTCGAGCGGCGCGATCTGCAGCAGCAGGTGATCGCGCCAGGTGATGTCGGGGGTGACCGCCGAGGCGAGATTGACGAGGCCCGCCAGGACGGCGGCGAGTGCCGCGAGCTTCGGCAGGACCGCAGCGCGGCGCAGCGCGCGGAGCGGAAGCGGCCGAACGTGCAGCCCGAGCGACCAGGCAGCGGTGTCGCGCCGCGACGGCATGAGGTCGCGCCAGTCCTTCGCCACGAGCCAGACCCCGCCGAAGAGCGCGGCGGCCGCGACGTGACCGTCGCGGTCTACCCTGTGCGCGAGCGCACCGGCGAGCACGCCGAGCAGCACGGCCGATCCAAGGTGCCACTCGTGGATGCGTGCGCCCAGGACGTAGACCCGTGGGCCAAGACGATGACGTTCGACTCGAAGCACAACTCTCCCCATCACGATAGCCGGGTTATCGGCGGCTTGCGCTCTCCTCGTGAGGGGTGCATCGGGTAGTTTCCAACGCGTGGAGGCCGAGCACGATGTGCTGGTCGTCGGCGCCGGTTGCGCAGGGATGCGCGCGGCCATCGAGGCGCACGATGCGGGCGCCGACGTCGCCCTGATCTCGAAGATCCATCCGGTTCGCAGCCACTCCGGAGCGGCCGAGGGCGGCATCAACGCGGCGCTCGGGAACGCCTCGGACGACGACCCGGAGAAGCACGCCTTCGACACCGTCAAGGGATCGGACTACCTCGGCGACCAGGACGCGATCCAGATCCTCTGCGACGAGGCTCCGGACGACGTCTACCAGCTCGAGAACTGGGGCGCGGTCTTCTCGCGCACCGAGGACGGCCGCATCGCCCAGCGCCCGTTCGGCGCCGCCGGCGAGCCGCGGACGGCCTACGCGGCCGACATCACCGGGCACGTGCTCGTGCACGTGCTCTACGAGCAGGTGATGAAGCGGGAGCTGAAGGTCTACGAGGAGTTCTTCGTCTGGAAGCTCGCGGTCGACGACGACCGCTGCCAGGGCGTGATCGCGTGGAACCTCATCGACGGCGGGCTGGCCTCCATCGGCGCCAAGACCGTGATCCTCGCGACCGGCGGCGCGGGCCGGCTCTACACCGGCACGACCAACGCCTACGCCTGCACCGGCGACGGGATGACAATGGCGCTCCGCGCCGGGGTCGCGCTCGAGGACATGGAGATGATGCAGTTCCATCCGACGACGCTGGCCCCGACGGGCGTCCTCATCACCGAGGGCTGCCGCGGCGAGGGCGCATACCTCCTCAACTCCGAGGGCGATCGCTTTCTCAAGAGCTACGCGCCGAACGCGATGGAGCTCGCCTCGCGCGATGTCATCTCGCGCGCGGAGCAGACCGAGATCGACGACGGCCGCGGCGTCGACGGGAACGTACTGCTCGACCTGCGCCACCTCGGCGCCGAGAAGATCCTCGAGCGGCTGCACGGCACGCGGGAGCTCTCCATGACCTTTGCGGGCGTCGACCCGATCTACGAGCCGATCCCGGTCCGGCCCGGGGCCCACTACCACATGGGCGGCGTCGACACCGACAACTGGGGCCGCACCGCGCTCGAAGGGCTCTACGCGGCGGGCGAGTGCGCCTGCGTCTCGGTGCACGGCGCCAACCGGCTCGGCGGCAACGCCTTGATGGAGACGATCACCTTCGGCAAACGCGCCGGCGCGCACGCGGCCGACTGGGCGCTGACACATACCACGATCGACGTGCCACAGAGCCTCGAGACGGATGCGGAACGCGAGCTGACGGAATTGCTCGATCGCGACGAGGGCGAACGGCCCTGGTCGATTCGCAACGAGCTGGCCGAGACGATGCACGTGAACTTCGGCGTCTTCCGGCGCGACGACCAGATGAAGAAGCAGGGCGACATCGTCCGCTCGCTGCGCGACCGCTTCGAAGGCGTCGTCGTCGAGGACAAGGGCCACGTCTTCAACAACGACCTCACCCAGGCGCTCGAGCTCGGCTTCCTGCTCGAGCTCGCGGAGTGCATGGTCGTCAGCGGGCTCGCCCGCAAGGAGAGCCGCGGCGCCCACGCGCGGCCCTACGACTATCCCGAGCGCGACGACGAGAACTACATGCGCCACACGATCGTCACGTGGCGCGACGGGGCGCCGAAGCTCGAATGGAAGCCGGTGAACGTGACGAAGTGGCAGCCGATGGAGCGGTCGTACTGATGCGGCGGCTCGCGCTCGGATTGTTCGCGTTCCTTCTCGCGCTCTCCCTCGCAGGCTGCGGCAGCAGCAAGAGCAGCAGCTCGCAGCCCAAGACCGTCTCCACCGACCTGGTCTCGGCCGCGGCCGCGAAGAGCCTGGAGCCGGGCAGCGTCGAAGCGGATTTCAACGTCTCGGGCGCGGGGGTGAAGGGCACCGGCAGCGGCGTCTTCGACACCGGGTCGAACCGCTCGGGGCAGCTGACGATGAAGGTCAACGTGCGCGGCGCGCCGGTCCCGATCGACTCGATCATCGCGGGCAACGTCCTCTACCTGCGCTCCCAGGCGTTCGCCCAGCTGGGCCTTTCCGGCGACAAACAATGGGTCAAGCTCGACCTCGCTCGGCTCGCCCAGCAGCGTGGGCTCGACCTCAGCAGCCTCACCAACACGAGCCCGACTCCCGACAGCGCGCTCGCGTACCTCCGCGGGACGACCAAGGTCGAAGATTTGGGCAGCGAGAAGGTCGACGGCGTCGACACCACGCACTACAGGGCGCGGGTCGACCTCGAGCGGGCCGCTGCGCGGAGCAAGGGCGCTGAGCGGGCATCGTTGCGGCGCGTGATCCGGTCCACCGGCGCGAAGAAGATCCCGATCGACCTCTGGGTCGACGGCAAGGGGCTGATCCGCAGGCTGCGGTACGCGCAGCCGGCCGGTGGCGGTAGGGCGATCAAGATCACGATGAACCTCCACGACTACGGGGCTCCGGTCTCCATCCATCCGCCGCCTTCCGACTCCGTCGTCGACCTCCAGAAGGCGCTCGGGCAGTGAACGTCGCGCTCAAGATCTGGCGCTTCGATCCCGAGTCCGGCGAGCGGGCCCTGCGGGACTACGAGGTCGATGCGCCCGAGTGGGCCTGCCTGCTCGACGTGCTCGACCTGATCAAGGACAAGCACGACGGCACGCTGGCCTACCGCAAGAGCTGCCGGATGATGATCTGCGGCTCCTGCGGGATGCGGATGGACGGCCGCGCCGTGCTCGCCTGCAAGGAGCGCATGAAGCCGATCGCCGACGCCGGACACGTGCCGGTCATCTCGGCGATGGGGAACATGCCCGTGGTCAAGGACCTCGTCGTGGACATGGAGCCGTTCTGGGGGAAGATCCGCTCGGTCAAGCCTTGGCTCGACCCGGGGTACGACGAGGTCGCGGAGAAGGAGCGGATCGTCTCGCAGCAGCAGATGAACGCGATCCACAAGGAGGCGCTCTGCATCATGTGCGGCTGCTGCGTCTCCGAGTGCAACTCGATGGAATCGGATCCGGCGTTCATCGGGCCGGCGGCGCTGGCGAAGGGGTTCCGCTTCGTCGGCGATGCGCGCGACCAGGACGACGTCGGCCGGCTGAACTCGCTCAACGAGGAGCACGGGATCTGGGACTGCACGCGGTGCTATTTCTGCAACGAGCGCTGCCCCAAGGGCGTCGACCCGCGCGACGCGATCGCCAAGCTCGGGGCCGAGTCGATCAAGCAGGGCATCGACCACGACATGGGCGCGAAGCACGCGAAGTGGTTCGTGCGGTCGGCCGAGACGACCGGCTGGCTGCGCGAGACCGAGCTCGTGCCGAAGACGCAGGGCATCATCGAGGCGATCAAGCAGACCGGCTTCGCGCTCAAGCTCGCGAAGAAGGGGAAGGTGCCGCCGCCGTTCCCGCCGCACGTCGCGGACAAGGTGAAGGAGGCGCGGGAGCTGCGGCAGCTGGTGAAGGAGCAGGGGCGCGACGGGGCGCTCGGAATCGTCCAGGGCGAGCACGCGCTCGGCCGGATCGAGTTCACGGAGGAGGCGGGAGCGCGCGAGAACGCGCCGGAGATCCAGCCCGGCGTCGAGCCGCCGCACGCCGAGGGATGAAGCGCGTCGCGTACTACACCGGCTGCCTCGCCGCCCTCTCGGCGAAGGAGCTCAACACCTCGACGCAGGCGCTCGCGCCGAAGGTCGGGTTGGAGCTCGTCGAGCTCGAGGCGGTCACGTGCTGCGGCGCCGGCGACATCCACGAGGCCGAGCCGGACTACTACCTCCACCTGAACGCGCGGATCCTCGCCTATGCCGAGGCGACCGGCTGCGACACGCTGATGACGATCTGCAATGTCTGCACGCTCAACCTGCGGCAGGCGAACTGGCAGCTGAAGAACGACCCCGACCTGCTCGCGCGCGTGAGCACGAACCTCGAGGCCGTCGGCGCGCCGCCGTACACGGGCGCGGTCGAGGTCAAGCACCTGCTCTGGCTGATCGCGGAAGGCGACGGCTACGAGCAGCTCAAGAGCGCCGCGCACAAGGGGCTGAAGGGCCTGAAGGTCGCCCCGTTCTACGGCTGCCAGATCCTGCGGCCCTCGAAGATCCTCGGCTTCGAGGATCCCGACCGTCCGTGGTCGCTCGAGGCGATCATCGAGGCCTGCGGCGGCAAGGCGATCGATTACCCGGCGAAGATCAAGTGCTGCGGCTTCCCGATCATCCAGGCGCGCGAGGAGGTCGCGCTCGGCGAGCTGATCCAGCCGATCGAGCAGGCGGTCGAGGCCGGCGCGGACGCGATGGTGACGCCGTGCCCGCTGTGCCACCTCTCGCTGGACGCGTGGCAGCTCAAGCTGCGCGAGGCAACCGGGCGCGACTTCGCGATGCCGATCCTCCACCTCTCACAGCTGATCGGCGTCGCCGCCGGGCTCGAGGCCTCGGAGCTGCAGTTCAAGCGGCACGTGGTGCCGGTGCAGCCGGTGGTCGAGAAGCTCGAAGCCTAGTCCTGGCGAGGCTTGACATATTCCAATATCGGAATATATTGGAGCCGTGGCCCGCTCCTCGACGACAGCGGATGTCTTCAACGCGGTTGCCGAGACACGCCGCCGGGACATCCTGGACGCGCTGATCGGAGGCGAGAAGGCGGTCGGGACGATCGTGAGCGACCTGTCGATGTCCCAGCCTCAGGTCTCGAAGCACCTACGGGTGCTGAGCGAGGTCGGGCTCGTCAGCTGCCGGGCGGAGGGGCGTCACCGACTGTACCGCCTGGAACCGGCGCGCCTGCAGCCGTTTCACGAGTGGCTGGCCAAGTACGAGCAGGCGTTGAGCGACCGGCTGGACCGGATGGACGACTACCTCAAGGACCTACGACGACAAGGAGAGCCGAAATGAGACCTGATCGGCATGGGTCGGCAGTGATCGAGTACCCGAGCGAGCTCGAGATCGTCACCACTCGCGCGTTCGACGCTCCGCTCGAGCTCGTCTTCGACGTCTTCACGAAGCCGGAGCACGTCCGCAACTGGTTCGCTCCGTTCACGTGCGAGGTGACGGAGTGCTCGATCGACCTGCGTGTGGGAGGGGACTACCACATCGTCTTCGTGGCCGAGGACGGAGCCGAGTGCTCGTTCCGGGGGACCTACCTGGAGGTGGATCCGCCGATCAGGACGGTTGCGACGTGGCTCTTCGAGGGGTGGCCGGATGCGCACGCCGTCGAGTCCGTGGACCTGCACGAAACCGACGGAGTGACGACGCTGACGATGAAGCTGGTGTTCCGCGACCAGGCCGGCCGTGACCACATGACCAGGTCCGACGGCCAGGAGGACAGCTTCAACAAGCTGGAGGATTACCTGGGGTCGCTGCTCGAGCAGCGCGAAACCGTCTCGACGACCAGCACGACAGGAGGAGATCGATGAGCGAGAAGAAGTGGCAGGTCGCACGCCTCGACGACATCGAGCGGCGCGGCAGAGACATCCCGGTCCGTGAGCATCTCGGGATCCACGCATTCGGAATCAACGCCTACACGCCCGGCGAGGACGGCACGCTGATCGGCGACCACACCGAGTCGGGATCGGGTCAGGAGGAGCTGTACATCGTGCTCGACGGACAGGCGACCTTCGAGGTCGACGGCGAGACCGTCGTCGCGCCCGCAGGGACGTTCGTGGCGGTTCCGCCGGAGTCTCGGCGGAAGGCGACGGGGGACGGAACCGTCCTCGCCGTCGGCGCGACGCCGGGCGAGGCGTACGAGGCGATCGACTGGGGCGACGCGTGGAAATTTCACAGCGAGTCGATGCGCGCCTACGGCGAGCAGCGCTACGGCGACGCGCTCGAAGCGGTGCGCGGCGGCCTGGAGCACATGCCGGACCACGGCGGCCTCCATTACAACTACGCGTGCTTCGCGACGCTCGCGGGCGAGACCGGCGACGAGACCTTCGACCACCTACGGCGGTCCGTCGCGCTGCACCCGCCTTTCCGCGAGCAGGCCCGCAGGGACGACGACTTCGCTTCCGTACGCGACGATCCGCGATTCGAGGAGGCGCTCCGCTAGCGCTAGGCAGGCACGTCCTGCGGACGGCTTCGCGAACGGAGCCTCTGACCGAGGTCGCGGACCGTCTCGAGCACGAGCCCCGCGTCCTCCCGGGTCGAGCGCCAGTTCACGAACGCGGGGCGGAAGCCGATCACGCCGTTCCAGCGCGTGGTGCCGAGGTAGACGCGGCCGTCCTTCAGGATCTCCCGCTCGATCGCGAGGTTGAGCTCGTCCAGCTCGTCTTCTGCGGCGTCCGGCGGGCGGTAGCGGAAGAAGACGATGTTGAGCGGGGCGGGGAGGAGCAGCTCCGCGTCTTCCGTCTCGTCGACCAGCCGGGCGAGATGGGCGGCGTTGTCGAGACAGCGCTCGACGATGGCGCGGTACCCGTCGCGCCCGTAGGCGCGCAGCGTCGCCCACACCGAGAGGCAGCGGGCGCGGCGCGAGAGCTCCGGTCCCATGAAGCCGAAGACCGGGCGCTCCTCGTCCTGCTCGGGCAGGTACGCGGCGCCTGCCGTGAAGGCGGCGCCGAGGTAGGCGGGGTCCCGGACGAACGCGAAGCCGCAGTCGTAGGGGACGTTGAGCCACTTGTGACCGTCGGAGATCACGGAGTCGGCGGTCTCGACGCCGTCGGCGAGCTGCGCGACGCGCGGCGAGATGCGGGCGAAGAGGCCGAACGCGCCGTCGACATGCACCCACGCGTTGTGCGCGTGCGCGATCTCCACGACCTCGCGAATCGGATCGAAGTGGCCGGCATTCACCTCGCCGGCGTTCGCGATCACGATCGCGGGCCGCTCGTCGAGCGCGTGCTCGAGCCGCTGCAGGTCGAAGCTCCCGTCCGGCGCTGAGCAGTCGACGACCTGGTTCCGGCCGAGCCCGAGCATGGCGAGCGCCTTGCGAGCCGAGATGTGGATGAAGCCGCTGCTCAGGATCGGGGTCTGCGGCAGGCCGGCGAGCCCGTCCTCGGAGACGTCGACGCCGTGCTGCTCGCCCCACCACTGCCTCGCCGCCGCGAGCGCCGCGAAGTTGGCCGTCGTCGCGCCGGTCGTCAAAACGCCGCTCCACTGCTCGGGCAGCCCGAAGAGCTCGAGCAGCCAGTCGATCGAGACCTTCTCCAGCCGCGAGCCGAGCGGGGTCGCGTCCCAGCCGCCCGCGTTCTGGTCGAGCAGGCTGGTCAGCCAGTCGGCCGCGAGGGCCGCGGGCGTCGAGCCGCCGATCACCCAGTGGAAGAAGCGCGGGCCGCCGGAGCGGACGTGCGCGTCGATTCCATCGCGGAGCAGCTCCTCGATCGCGGTCATCGTGCCGACGCCCTCGTCGGGAAGCCGGCCGCCGAACCGTTCGGCCGCTTCGTCGGAGGTCGAAGAGCGAACGGGCGCGTCCTTCAGCTCGGCGAGGTAGCTCGCCGCCTCGGAGGCGACGCGCTCGAGCGCCGCGAGCGACTCGTCGGGAACCGCGAGCGGATCCATGCGCCAACTCTAGTCTTCGCGTGGTGACCCTCCGCCGACTCGCGCTCGCGGCTCCCGCCGCCGGTCTCGCCTGGGGCCATTTCGAGGCGGGCTGGCCGCGCCTGGAGCAGCTGAGCTGCGCGCTGCCCGGCCTTCCGCCCGAGCTCGACGGCCTGCGGATCGCGCACCTGTCGGACTTCCACCTGGGAGTGCCTTCACGGGGAGCCACCGCTGTCGAGCGCGCGGTCGACTGGGTTGAGAGGCGCCAGCCGGACCTGACCCTGATCAGCGGCGATCTGCTGTCGCGCCGCTCGGGCGAGCCTCGCCTCCGCGCGCTGCTCGCACGCCTGCCGCGTTGCTACACCGTGCTAGGGAACCACGATCTCGCGCTGAGCCGCGACCCGTTCTCACAGCCGATCGAGCACTGGGACCTCGAGCCCGCGACGCTGCTGCGCGACGAGTCGCGGACGATCGAGCTTCGGGGTCGGACGGTTCAGATCGTCGGCGTCGACCCCCGCTCCTACCGTCGAGGGCTCGCCCAGCCGGCCCGGCTTGCGGACCAGGAGGCCGACCTGCGCATCCTCGTCTGCCACTTTCCACACGTCGTCAATCGGCTGCCCGAAGGAGCCTTCCACCTCGTTCTCGCCGGGCACCTGCACGCGGGCCAGATCTGCGTCCCGTGGCCGGGCGGACGCTTGCGGCTCTCGCAGACGCGGTGGACGTACGTCCGCGGTCTCTACCCGCTGCCCGGCGGAACGCTGCTGCACGTCTCGGCCGGGCTCGGGACGACCTTCGTGCCGTTCCGCTTCCTCGCGCGGCCGGAGGCGACCGAGCTCGTTCTAGGATCAACGCCGTGACGACACGGCTCGCCGGCCTCACGGGCGCCACGCTCGAACACGTGGCCGGCGTCTGCCACGAATGCGTGTGGTGGCAGTCGCGCACCGCGGGCCGCCGCGTGGACAAGAGCCGGTGGATCGAGAAGGCCGAGGCCGAGTTCGGGGCGTGGGGGACGGTCTACTACGACGACGACCGACGCGTGCTCGGCTCGATGCAGTATGGGCCCGTCGCGCTCTTCCCCCGGGCGGCCGAGCTGCCGGCGGGGCCGCCTTCGGACGACGCGATCCTGGTCACGTGCGCGTACCTGATCGACCGCACGAGCCCGTGGGTGCTCCAGTCGCTGTTCCTGGCCGCGATCGGCGAGGCGAAGGACAGGGGCGCCGCCGCGCTCGAGACCTTCGCGTACCGCTATCCGGAGGGCGAGTCGGACTACGAGCGGTTTCTCGTGCACCGAACCGTCTTCCCGCGCGACTTCCTCCTGGATTTCGGCTTCCGGACCGTGCGCGTGTCGGGCCAGGTCGAGCTCGTGCGGCTCGAGCTCGGCGGGCTGGTGCCCGTGCTGGAGGGAAAGCGGGCGAGGGTCCTCCGCGCGCTGCGGGAGGCGTTCATGCCCGAGCCGGTGCTCGAGCCGCGACGGCCCTAGGCGACCGGGCCGACCTAGTGGTAAGCGGACGCCCAGGCGGCGCGGAGCGCCGAGGGCGTCGTCACGAGCAGCCGCACCGGGTATCCGGTCGCGAGCTTGAGCTCGGGCAGGAGCTTGTCGTTCGTCGGATCCGCGACGGCGACCGAGAGGTGCCCGTCGGGGTGGAGGCGCAGCGGAATCGCGCGCAGCCTCTCGGCCTGCTCGCGCGAGAGCAGCTTGACCGCGCGCACGTCGGCGGAGGTGACGCCGACGTCGACGAACTCGAGGCCGGCCTGGCCGGCGAGGACGCGGGCGATGTCGTCTTCGAAACAGATTCGGAGTCGAACCAGAGCTTCGCCGAGCAGCTCACCAGGCTCCTTCTCCTCGAGGGCCCGGTCGAGCTCCTCGTTGGTCAGCAGCCCCTTGCGGAGCAAGAGCGCGCCGAGGTGCGAGCGGGTCTCGTTGTCGAAAAACTGGTGGTCGAGGCGTGCAGGCCGCATCCTGCCGTGCTTATCGGGATTCTCCGTCCCTGGCTTGAGGGATGAACGGACTACGACCTATCGTCGGGCGGCGACGGTGCGACGCGACAGCACGAGCTCCGCGATCTGGATGCCGTTCAGGGCCGCGCCCTTGCGAAGGTTGTCGCACGCGAGGTGCAGCGAGAGGCCGTTCTCGGCGGCGGCGTCGCGGCGGATCCGGCCGACCAGCGCCTCGTCTCCGCCCGCGGCCTTGCCCGGCGTGGGGAACTCCTCGAACCGCACGGACGGCGCCGCGGCAAGGAGCTCACGCGCGCGCGCAGGCGCGAGGGGCTCCTCCGTCTCGATCCAGATCGACTCCGCGTGCCCGACCGGCACCGGCACCCGCACGCACGTGGCGCTGATCGGCAGCTCCGGCAGCTCGAGGATCTTGCGCGCCTCCTCGCGGATCTTCATCTCCTCGTCGAACTCCTCGCCGTCGTAGTCCCAGTCGACGGACAGGTCGTGCTCGCCCTGCGGCTCGTCGAGCAGCTGCTGGAGCCGCTGCGCGCCCTTGCCCGAGGCGGACTGGTACGTCGCCACGCGGACGGAGCGCAGGCCGGCCTCCTCGTGCAGCGGCTTCAGCACCAGCGTGAGCGGGATCGTCGAGCAGTTCGGGTTCGCGATCAGGCCGTCGTGCTCGAGGGCGCGCTCGCCGTTCACCTCCGGCACAACGAGCGGCACGCCGTCCTGCAGGCGAAATGCCTCCGACTTGTCGACGCAGAGCGCGCCGCCTTGCATTGCCTGTGGGACGAGCTCGCGGCTCGCGCTGGAACCGACCGAGAAGAAGCAGACGTCGAACCCGGCGAGCGAGTCGGGTGTCGCCTCGTCGACCGGCAGGCCATGCACCTTCGCCCCGGCCGAGCGGGAAGAAGCGAACGCACGCACGTTGTCGAAACCGCGCTCGAGGAGGAGGTCGACCATCACGCGCCCGACCGCTCCAGTGGCGCCTACGACTGCGACCCTAGGCATGGGCGCGCTCGGCTTCCGGCGCGTCGAGCTCGAACGCGCGGTGCAGCACGGCGACCGCGGTGTCGACCTGGTCGGTGCGGAGGTGGCAGGCGATCTTGATCGGCGAGGTCGTCACGACCTCGGGCTCGATTCCGGCCTCGGCGAGCGTCTCGAATGCCTTCGCCGCGACCCCGGGATGGCTCTTCATGCCCGCGCCGATCACGCTCACCTTGCCGAGGTCGTCCCGGGCGCTCCATTCGACGCCGAGCCCTTCGAGCACCTCGGTCGCGGCGTCGCGGTCGTCGGCGGGCGCCGAGAAGACGATCTCGGGGCCGGTCCGGATGATCGTGTCCACGTTGACCCCGGCCACGGCGAGGGCGGCGAAGAGCTGCGCAGGCGTCGTCCCCTCGACGCGGTAGAGCGTCTCCTCGAGCGTGTGGGTCACCCCGGAGATCAGCGCCTTCTCGAGCATCCGTTCGTCCTCCTCGCGAATCCACGTGCCGTCCGCGGCCGAGAACGTCGAGCGGACGTGCAGCTTGACGCCGTGGTTGCGGGCGACCTCGACCGAGCGTACCTGGAGCACCTTCGCGCCCGACGCGGCCAGCTCGAGCATCTCCTCGTGGCTGACCGCGTGCAGCTTCTGCGCCTCCGGGACGAGCCGCGGATCCGCGGTGAAGACGCCCTCGACGTCCGTGTAGATCTCGCAGACCTCGGCGCCGAGAGCCGCCGCCAGCGCAACGGCCGTCGTGTCGGAGCCGCCGCGGCCGAGCGTCGTGATGTCGAAGTCGGTCGAGACGCCCTGGAAGCCGGCGACGAGGACGATCTTGTCCTGGTCGAGCGCCTCGTGGATGCGGCGCGCCCGGACGTCGACGATCTTTGCCCGGCCGTGGACGGTGTCGGTGACGATGCCTGCCTGCGAGCCGGTCAGCGAGATCGCCTCCGCGCCGAGGTCGTGGATCGCCATCGCCGCCAGCGCGCAGGAGATCCGCTCGCCGACCGAGATCAGCATGTCCAGCTCGCGCGGCTTGGGCTTGCGAGAGACCTCGTAGGCGAGGCGCACGAGGTCGTCGGTGGTGTCGCCCATCGCCGAGAGGACGGCGACGACGCGGTTCCCGGCCTCACGTGCCGCGACGATCCGGCGCGCGACGTCCTTGATCTTCTGCGGGTCGGCGACCGAGGTGCCGCCGAACTTCATCACCAGCGTCCCGGTCCGCGGCTCCGCGATCTGGACGGCGGGGAGTGCCTCGTAGTCGGTCGTGGCCATGCCGGAAGGCTTACATTTCGCGCCGGCCCGAGAGCGCCCTGCCCAGGGTGACCTCGTCGGCGTACTCGAGGTCGGCGCCGACCGGAAGTCCGCTTGCGAGCCGCGTGACGCGCACGCGCCCCCGGAGCCGGTCGGCAAGGTACGCGGCGGTCGCCTCGCCCGTCATGTTCGGGTTCGTGGCGAGGACGACCTCCTCGACGCCGTTGCGGTCGACGCGGCCGAGGAGCTCGTCGATGCGCAGGTGCTCCGGCTCGACGCCATCGAGCGGCGAGAGCGCGCCGCCGAGGACGTGGTAGAGGCCGCGGTACTCGTGCGTCCGCTCGAGCGAGATCAGGTCGGCGGGCTGCTCGACGACACAGACGATCGTGTGGTCGCGCCGCGCGTCGCGGCAGATCTCGCAGGTCTCGTCCTCGGTCAGGTTCCCGCAGTCGCGGCAGAAGCGGACGCGCTCCTTGACCTCCTCGAGGGCGCGGGCGAGCGCGAGGGCCTCGTCCTTCGACACGCGCAGCAGGTGGAACGCGAGCCGCTGCGCCGTGCGCTGGCCCACTCCGGGCAGGCGTGTGAGCTGCGCGACGAGGTTGTCCACGGACGGGCTGAACATCGGCCCATTGTGCCTGTGGGGATGGCTAGTCCAGCCGCGTCAGCGCAGTCTCGAGGAGCGTCGCCGCGATGTCCGGGTGCTCGCGGACCAGGTCCTCGAAGCCGGAGCGATCGAAGGCGATGCAGCGCACGTTGGTCTTGGCACGACAGCGCGCGGTGCGGGTGCCGCCTTCGGTGAGCAGCGCAAGCTCGCCGAAGAAGTCCCCGGGGCCGAGCTCGCGTGGCTGCTCGCGTGCTTCGACCTCGACAGTGCCTTCGACGACGAAGAACATTCCGCTCCCCGGGTCGCCTGGCTGGGTGAGGGGCCGGCCGGCCTGGACCTCGACCTCGCTCGCGGCTCCGGCCAGCCGCTCGAGCGCGTCGGGCTCGAGGTTGGCAAACAGCGGGATGGCGCGCAGGTCTTCGGCGCGGGCGCTCATCTACAGGCCGGGGAGGCCCATGCCGTGCAGGCCGCCCAGGGCCGGCCCGAGCTTCGCCTCGACGAGCCCGTGTGCCGACCGCAGCGCCTCGTTGACCGCTGCGACGACCATGTCCTCGAGCATCTCCGGATCGTTCGGGTCGATCGCCTTCGGATCGATCTTGATCTCGGTGATCTCGCCGTCGCCGGTCGCCTTGACCGTGACCATCCCGCCGCCGGCGGTGGCCTCGACGGTCTCGTGCTTCAGCTCCTCCTGGGCCTTCTGCATCTGCGTCTGCATCTGCTGTACCTGCTCCATCATCTTGTTCACGTCGAAGCTCATTGGTCTTGTTCCACCTCTCGTGCGTCGAAGGTTCCCTTCACCAGGTCGATGATCTCCTCCTCGCTCATCGGCTCGAGTTCTTCCGGCTCCTCGTCGCCGCCGTTCTCGCCGACCTCGAACGCAACCTCGAGGTGTCGCCCCGTGACTTCGTAAAGCGCGTCGGCGAGGAGCGTCGCGTTCTTCGGCTCCTCCGCGAGCTGGCGGTGGAACGACGCGGCCTGCGGAAACTCGACCGTGAGCCGGTCGCCGGCGAGGCCCTTCGGGTGCGCCTCGCGCAGCACCGATGCGGTCGGGATCGACTTCTCCTCCACGGCCGGGAGGATCGTCCGCTGCCAGGCTTCTTGCAGCTGCTCGAGCTCGAGCGACGGCGCCTCCTCGGGAGACGGAGGCGTCTCTTCGAGCCGCGGCTCGGGGACAGTCCCCTGGACGTGGCTGGAATGGACACCGCGCTCCAGGAGCTCCAGGCGATGCGCGGTCGACTCGCGCGAGAGATCCGCCGCGGGCCGCGTCACCTTCACGAGCGCGAGCTCGAGCGGAAGGCGCGGGTCGCCGCCCTGGCGCTGGTCCTCGACGGCCACGGCCAGGAGGTCGCACAGCCGCAGCACCGTCGACTCGGGAAGCTGGTTCGCCTGTTCCCGCAGCCGGTCGCGCGTCTCCTCCGTGATCGGCAGCGACTCGGGCACCTCGCCGAGGTGCTGGACGAGGAGCAGGTGGCGCAGGTGCTCGAGCAGGTCGGTCACGAGCCGCCCGAGATCCTGGCCCTGCTCGGATAACTCTTCGACGAACGTCAGCGCCCCGGCCGTGTCGCGGTCGACGATCAGGTCGCAGAGCCGGAAGAGCGCCTCTTCCTCGACCGCGCCGAGCAGCTGCAGCACCGCCTGCACCGAGATCTGGTTCTCGGTGGCGGCCGCGAGCTGGTCGAGCGTCGATTCGGCGTCGCGGTAAGCGCCGCGCGCGCTGCGGGCGATCAGCGACAGCGCCGCATCGGGGACCTCGATCCCTTCGCCGTCGGCGATCCGCCGGAGCTTGCGGACGAGGTCGGACAGTCGCGGCCGCGAGAAGCTGAAGGTCTGGCAGCGCGACCGGACCGTCGGAAGCATCTTGGAGATGTCCGTCGTGCAGAAGATGAAGACAAGGTGGGGCGGAGGTTCCTCGATCAGCTTCAGGAGCGCGTTGAAGGCGGCGTCCGTGAGCTGGTGCGCCTCGTCGAGGATGTAGACCTTGTAGCGGCCCTCGACCGGCTGCAGGACTACGCGCTCGCGGATCTCGCGCACGTCGTCGATCCCGCGCTGCGAGGCCGCGTCCATCTCGATCACGTCGAGCGAGGTCCCGTCTGCGATGGCACGGCAGGCATGGCAGGTGTTGTCCGGCTTCGGCGTCGGGCCCTGCTCGCAGTTCAGCCCCTTCGCGAGGATGCGCGCAAGCGAAGTCTTGCCCGTGCCGCGCGGGCCGGCGAAGAGGTAGGCCTGGCGGATCTGCCCGTGCGAGATCGCGTTGGTCAGCGTGCGGACGACGCCTTCCTGCCCGACCACCTCGTCGAAGTCCTGAGGTCGGTACTTGCGGTACAGGGCGGCCACCGTGCGACTCTAACGATTCGGAGGCCGGGCACACCGCGCGCCTGAGAGACATTGCTTAGCGCTGCTTCCTCCCGGATCTGACGCGGTTCGCAAGCTCCCACCGCACGGGGCCCGGCCGCGGCGATCGTAGCAACCGGCTCATGTGCGTTTAGACTCCGGTCCGTGGCCGTCGCCGACGTCATGGCCTTCCGGATCGTCAAGGTCTCGCCCGAAGATCCGGTGCGCGTGGCAATCGCACGGATGCTCGAGGAGAACGTCGGCTCGGTGGCCGTCTGCGACGACCAGCGGCTCGTGGGGATCTTCACCGAGCGCGACGTGCTGCGACTCACCTCCGAGGGGCCGAACTTCGACGAGGTGCGCGTCGGCGACGTCATGACGACGCAGCTCGTCACGCTCTCGCCCGACGACGACATCCTCGACGCGGCCCGCCTGATGGGCGAGAAGAAGATCCGCCACCTGCCGGTGCTCGAGGGCGAGAACCTGCTCGGCATGGTCGGCATCCGCGAGGTCGTCCGGGTGCTCCTCGAGCGGCTCTGGCGCACGCATGATCCCGAGGCGCGCGAGCGGGCCAGGGAGCTCCTCGACCGCCAGGGCACCCCGGTATCCTCAGAAACGTAGGGCGCGTAGCTCAGCGGGAGAGCGCCCGCTTCACACGCGGGAGGTCGCTGGTTCGATCCCAGCCGCGCCCATGAGGAAGCGTTGCACGCCTTTAACGCCGACTGAGGTCCTTCGGCCCGACAGGCTCAGGGGGCGTCGGCTCCTCCTGAACCCGCTAGGGCCCGCTGGCAGCTGGCGGGAGGGTCATCGAGGCCCGCTCTGCAATCAGCGGTGTCGCGGGCACCTTGATCAGACCGCGAGTCGGCCTGTCGAGGTCAAAGGTGACGAGGAGGACGACGCTTACGAGCGCCGCGGCGATCAGCACGGGCGCGAGGCCGCGACCGAGGATGGAGATGTGGAGCGCGAGGAGGCCGAGCGCGACCGCAGCCGCGATCACCTCGGTGGCGAGCACGGCGTTCGGCACGCGGTTGTTGAGCGCCGAGAGGCGGGCCGACTGGTCGTCGATGGTCTCGTTGAGGCTGTCGACGTAGAGCCGTGGGGAGCTCGCGATGGGGGCGGCTGCGATCGAGCGGCCGGCGAGCCGCCACAGACGCCGCTGCATGACCCCCTCCGCGGCGGTCGTGCGCGCCATCGAGGAGCTGCCCGGGATCTCGTAGGTCACCCGGATCGCCAGGTCGGTGTACTGCCGCAGCAGCGCGAGCGACCGGCTTCGCTCCGGCTCGGCGACGAGCTGCGCGCGCAGGAACGAGGTGCCGATCGCGTTCGCCTCCGCGACCGTGGCGGCGCGCCGGTCCTCGTACCGGCCAAGGGCAAGCGACAGCCCGAACGCGAGCAGAAGCGCAACGAGCCCTAACAACGCCCCCTGCAGGACGCCGAACGGTTCGCGGTAGGTCTCCGAACGCTCGCGGAGGTACACCCCAATCGCGAACCCGAGCGCAGCGGCACCGCCGACGATGGCGAGGATGATGAGCGCGAGCTCCCAGCTCGAGAGCCTGAAGAACACCGCCCCGGATCTTGTATCGCGTATCGGACTTCGCTCGCCGGCGCGGGCGAGGATCGTCGGCGTACTACAGAGTTGTGCTTGAACCTGACGGTGTTGCGAGCGACAGGACTCAGTGTCCGAGCAGCTTGAGGTACCGGACACCGGGGAGCGCCGTGTACCCGAGTGCTTCGTAGACGGCCCGGGCAGGGGCGTGCCCTGGATCGCCTCCGGTTCCGACCGCGGCGACGTCCATCCCGCGCTCGCGCATGTGCTCGACCGAGCGGTCCATCAGCTGCGTTGCGATCCCGCGCCGCTGGTAGGCGGGATCGACGGCGATCATGTCGACAACGCCCATGCGCTCGTGGAACGCGTTCAGCGCGACCGTGACGAACCCGACGGGCCGTTGATCGACGACGGCGACGAAGACATCTCGGTCCTCGCTCGTGCAACTTGATCGGACGGCATCGGCTTGAACAACCCGCCAGTTCGGTTCGTGGAGGCGGTCGAAGATCAAATCACCAAGAACCTCCCGCAGCGACTCGAAGACCGACTCCCACGCCCGCAACGAAAACTCGACGACGGCGTCCAGATCCGACGCCTGGAATCGGCGGATTTCGAGCCGCGCGTTCACCGGGTGCGGGAGCCTAGCCGGTAGTTCGACGCTCGGTAGTTCCTCCCCGAGGTGCGTCCGTGAATGCCCCGATGTCGGACGGGCTCTCGTGTCTGGACGATCGCCTCGACAGGAAGGGATCGGTCCCTTCTCCAGTTACTCAAGGAGGTCACCATGTGGTGGGGAATCGGAGTCGGGGGCGCAATCTTGTACCTCATCCTCGCGTTCACCCTCGGGTTCATGACGCTCAGGAACGGTCACGGCTGGATGTTCTTCTTCGGAATCTTCTTCCCGATCCTCTGGATCTTCGGCGCCTTCATGCGGCCGCCCGAGACGACGGTGGCGGTTCAGTAGGAGCGGCAACGCACGAGCCGGGAACACTTCGGGCTCGCTTGAAGCGCTGGCCGAACGTTGGCGCCCGGCCTTGTGGCGGGCGCCAACCGGCGCTGCTCGGGCACGCCGACTTGTGCTCCGATGTCGCGCCGCTGCGGGGGTTCTGGCCTCCACGGCCGACGGCCGGTCGAGTAAGCCGCTCCTGATCCAAAGGAGGGATACGTGGAGGGAACGATCACGAGGGCGGTGCTCTATGGCCTGATTGCCGCCGCAAGTCCGCTGGCATTCGCGGCAACGGTCGTGGTGCTGAGGAGCCGCCGCGCGCGGCTGAACGGCGTGCTCTTCGCGGCCGCCTTCGTCCTCGCCGGTTTCGCTGTCGTCCTCTTGGTGGTGGCTATCGGCTCGGCCACCGCTCCCGGCCCAGGCGGATCAAGTACGACTGCGGCGGTACTCGAACTCGCTCTCGGGATGCTCCTTCTCGCGGCAGGACTACGCATCCGCCGCAGCTCCCCTCCGGCGAACGCGGACGGCGCAGGGCGTACGCAGGCGCTGCTCGACCGGCTCGCGCAGATCACCCCGAAGACGGCCTTCCCCGCCGGAGCGCTACTCGGGGTCGGCGGACCGAAACGGCTGACGATCGGCATCGTGACCGCGACGACGATCTCCGGCGCGGACGTCACGAAGCGCGAGAGCGTGCTCGCGGCTGTGCTCTACGTGGTCGTGGCGAGCGTACTCGTCTGGGCTCCTGTCGCCTTCTATGTCGTGGCAGGCCAGCGGACTCGAGCGTGGCTGACGTACGCCGAGGCCTGGCTGCTCCAGAACCAGCGGCTTTTCGGGGCAGTCTCGTTGCTGGTGTTCGGAGCCCTGCTCGTCGTCGACGGGATCGCCCGGCTTCTCTGAGCTGGTCTCCCGGTGGTCGCCGCCGGCTGGCTGCTGCGCTACCTCGAGGGAGCGTCCCCGGAGCGTGATCCGTAGTTTGAAGCAGCCGATCCCGCGGGCTCACGGATGGCAGTGGATCCTGGAGGAGAGACACTCCCAGCTTGGTGGGGCTCTAAGCGATGCCCCCTAAAGGAGTGAGGTGGCTGATGTTCACCTATGTCGGGCTCTTCAGGATTGCGCCGATTGCGCGGGAGCACGTCGAGAAGACCCCCGAGTACTTCGACAAGATCTACAAGATCGTCGAGGACGAGGGCGGGACGATCGAGCACTTCTTCGCAGTCATGGGCCCGTGGGAGTATCTCGGCATCTTCGAGTATCCCGATCTCGAGACCGCGTTCCGCGTCCTCGGCAAGATCGCGAAGCTCGAGGTGTTCGAGACCGAGACGTTCCCCGCAGAGGAGGTCAAGCTCTTCTGGAAGGCGCTCGTCTAGCGCCGATCTCTCCATTCAGGGGAATGACGGAGGCCGCCCTCGTGGCGGCCTCCTCTTTCGCCCCGCGGCTAGTCCGAACAACCCGGCGAAGGCAGCGCGAGCGTGAGCACCAGCGCCGTGACGACGTAGTTCATCCGAAGGGAAATCTCGTCGCGCCCCGGACGGCCTGACCGCCCGGGTATCGTCGCCGCGCGATATGCGCATCAGGCGTCTCGGCCGGCGGATCGCGCTCGTTCTGATCGAGCTCCTCGTCGTCGTCACGGCGGTCTCGCTCACCTACAACCTGATCACCGCTCACCGCGACGTCGCCGCAACGCGGCTGTACCCGGGGCCGTATGTGCGCGTCGACGGGACGACGCTCGCCTACAGCCGTTTCGGCCGGCGAGGCACGCCGATCGTGCTGCTCGGAGGGTTCATCGAGCCGTCCTGGGTCTGGCACCGAGTCGGGCCGCTGCTGGGCCGGCGGCACCGGGTCTTCGCCATCGACCTGCCTCCGTTCGGCTACTCGCAGCGCCGTGGGCCCTACACGCTCTCCCGCTGGGCCGAGCTGATCCCGGCGTTCGACCGGAAGCTGGGCCTGCACCGGCCGGTGCTCGTCGGCCACTCGCTCGGAGCAGCCGTCGTCGCGACGATCGCGGCGAACGACCCACGGGAGACCTCCGGGATCGTGCTGCTCGATGGCGATGCGCGGCCTGGCGGCGCGGGCGCGGGCTGGCTCTCGAACCTGCTGCTCCCACCCTGGTACACCTCCGCCTACCGGCTCGTCACCGGCTCTGACTGGCTCTTCCGCAGGGGGCTTGCAAGTGCCTGGGGCGAGGACCGACCGCCGTTCACGGGCGCGTTCATCGACGAGTGGCAGCGGCCCTTCCGCGTCAGCGGCACCGCGGCGGCGTTCCGCTCGCTCCTGTCGCACGGCATCCAGGGCGTGTCGGCGGCGACCCTCGAGCGCGTGCGGGTCCCGAGGCTCGTGCTGTGGGGCGCGCACGACCAGGTCGACTCGCCTTCCGCCGGCCGAGCGACGGCCGGGCTCATGCACACGCGCTTCGTCGCGGTTCCGCGAGCGGGGCACCTCTCGATGCTCGCCGCGCCGGGTCCGGTCGCGCACGCGATCGCCCGCTTCGCCTCGGCCCGCGGCTGACGGCAGGAACGACGGAGAGCGCGCCGAACCGCACGGGAAACGCAGGCGAAAGGAGCATCGAATGGCAAGTGGCGAAACCTGGGCAGGCTGGATCCGCTTAGGCGGAATCCTGATGTTGATCATCGCGACCATCGACTTCTTCCAGGGGTTGATCGCGATCATCCGCGGCTCGTACTACGCCCTCACCCCGAACCAGATCATCGTCTTCGACGTCAGCACCTGGGGCTGGCTGACCCTGATCTGGTCGGTGGTGATCTTCCTCGTGGCCCTGGGGCTGCTCTCCGGCGCGGAATGGGCCCGGTGGGTCACGATCGTCGTCGGGACGATCAACATCATCGAGCTCCTCGGGTTCCTCGGTAGCGCGACGTACCCGCTGTGGGGGCTGACCGCGCTGACGCTGAACATCATCGTCCTCTACGCCGTCACCGTCCGGTGGGGCGAGGGGAGCGAGACGATCAGGAGGATGGCCGAGAGCCGCTACTAGCTAGAGATCCGCGTACGGGCTGACGCTCAGGTACTTGAAGCCCGTGTCGACCGCGAGCGTCACGATCACCGCGTCCGGCCCGAGCCGTTCAGCGAGACGGTGCGCTCCGACGACGTTGGCGCCGGTCGAGATGCCGGCGAAGATGCCTTCTTCCTGCGCGAGGCGGCGGGTCATCTCGACCGCCGCCTGATCCTCGACCGGCTCCACGTGGTCGACACGCGCGGGGTCCCAGTGCGGCATGACGAAGCCGGTCCAGCCCTGGATCAGGAATGCGCCCGGCTCCCCGCCGCCGATCGCGGCCGACGACGCGGGCTCGTGGCCCTGGATGAACACGCCGTGCGGGCGGAGCGCATCCGAAACGCCCAGGAGCGAGCTCGCCGTGCCCATCCCTTGGCAGAACGCGGTCACGCGTCCCTCGGATTGCTCCCAGATCTCGCGGCCGAGACGGTCGCGGTGGTCGGGGATGATGTACGGGTTGTTGAACTGATCCGTCGCGTAGTGGCCGGGGCGGGCGGCGAGCTCAGCGGCACGGTCGACCATGTTCCGGATGTCCTGCGCGGTGACCTTCGGGCGGCCTTCGATCGACGGGATCACGTCGAGTTCGGCGCCGAGCGCCTCCATCAGCTGGACGCGCTCCTCCGTGAAGCAGTCCGCGATCACGATCAGCGCGCGGTACCCCTTCGCCCGGCACACGAGCGCGAGCGCCGGGCCGGTGCTGCCGCCCGTGTACTCGACGAGCGTGTCGCCGGGCGAGATGAGGCCGTCACGCTCGGCTCCCTCGACCATCGCCAGTGCCATCCGGTCCTTCATCGAGCCGCTGGGGTTGCGGTACTCGAGCTTGAGCCAGAGCTCCGCGCCGTTCGCCGGTGCACACTTCCGCACGCGGACGAGCGGCGTGTTCCCGATCGCGTCGAGGATCGACTCCACGAAGCGCCTAGTGGCTCACGCGCCTAGTCGGCCGCTGGGCTGGGCTTCCTTTTCTTCTTGGCGGTCGGCTCTTTCGGCGGGATGACCTCCGTCGCCTCGGGCTCGGGCTGGGGCCATTCGTCTTCCGACCCGACTCGGGCCAGACGGCCGGCCGCCTCGCGCGCGGCCTCGTGGAGCTGGTCTGCCATCCGGTCGATGTCGCCGAGCAGCTCGTGGCGGCGGTCCCACACCGACGCGGTGTCGGTCTCGAGCGCCTTCAGCCGCGTCTCGGCCTCCTTCCGGAGCCGCTCGAGCTCCTGCGCGACCTCCTGGCGATGCTGCTCCGCGTTCGCCTTCGCGTCGGAGACGATGCGCTGTGCCTGCGCCTTCGCCTGAGCCTCGCGCTCGTCGGACTCGGCCCGGAGGCGGTCCGCCTCGGTGCTCGCGCCGACGACGAGGTCCGCCGCGTTCGCCTTCGCCTTCGCGACGATCTCGTCCGCCTCGGCCTGGGCGCTCGAGGTGATCTTCTCGGCGGAGGCCCTCGCCTCGTCGAGGATCGACTTCGTCTGCTCCTCGACCCGCTCGACGGCGTGCCTGACGGCGGCCTGCGGGGTGCGTGTGACCTCGAGCTCGGCGATGACGCGGTTCACGCGCCGGACATAGGCCTCGACGGCCTTGCGCTCGTAGCCGCGGACCCCGACCGGGAACGTCACGTTGCGGATCTCTGCAGGAACTTCTTCCTTCTTGGGTTTTTCGTTGACGGCCATGCCGCGAGTATCGCGAACTGCCGCTCTTGTCGCCAGACTTGCCGCGTGAACCTCCGCCGCGCTCGTCCTGACGAGGCCGACACGCTGCTCGCGATCCAGCGCGGCGCCGCCGTGGACGCGTTCGCGCACATCTATCCGCCGGAGCGCTATCCGTTCCCGGACGACGCGGTCCGCGAGGTGTGGGCGGAGGCGCTCGCAGACCCCGAGGTCGAGGTCTACGTCGCGGAGGTCGACGGCGTCCCGGCCGGTGCCGTGTCGGTCGGGAACGGCTTCCTGAGCACGCTCTACGTCCTGCCAACCCACCAGGGGAGCGGCGTCGGCTCGGCGCTCCACGACTTCGCGCTCGAGCGCCTGCACGCCCAGGGTGCCCGCGAGGCGAGGCTCTGGACGCTGGAGGGAAACGACTCCGGACGCCGGTTCTACGAGCGCCGCGGCTGGTCGCTCACGGACGAGACGCGTGTCGTTCCGTACCCGCCGAACCCTCTCGACGTCCAGTACGCGCGGCCGCTCGACCCGTCCTGAGCCGGATCTGAACCGGGAGCGCCGACGATCGGCGCATGCGCGTCGTGCTCGCCCTGGTCGTCCTCTGCGGCGTCGCCTTCGTGGTCGTGACCAGGGTCGAGCCGGGTCACGCGCGCGAGCGGGTCGCGCCGCCGCCTCATCGCCGGGCGGTGCGTCGCGTTCGAGCGCCGGTTCGCCCGTCGCGGCCGCAGTTCGTCGTCGTCTCGTTCGACGGCTCGGGCGGGATCCGCCTCTGGCCCTACTGGCGCTCGGTCGCCCGCCGCGCGCACGCGCACTTCACGTTCTTCGTCAGCGGCGTCTACCTGCTTCCCGAGGGCGACCGGCTGCGCTACCACGCGCCTCGTCATGCGCCCGGCGTCTCGGACATCTGGTTCGCGCGGCCCGACCTCGGGCTCACGGCCGCGCAGGTGGTCCGGCGCACGCTTCGCGAGATCGCGGGCGCCTACCGCGAGGGCAACGAGATCGGCACGCACTTCAACGGGCATTTCTGCGAGCCGTACGCCGGCAACGTCGACGAGTGGGACGCGGCGGACTGGTCGCGCGAGCTCACCGAGTTCGACGGCCTGCTGTTCCACGATCGGAGCGCGCTGCCGTTCGGGCCGCGGGAGGTCGTGGGCGAGCGGACGCCGTGCCTGCAGGGCCGGCTGCCGGTGCTCTACCGGGTGCTGGCGCGGCGCGGGTTCCGCTACGACGCGAGCGCGCTGGCGCCGCTCGGATCCTGGCCGTGGCGGCGCCTCGGGATCTGGAGCATTCCGCTGCTCGAGATCCCGTTTCCGGGCCACTCCTTCCCGGTCGTGTCGATGGACTACAACCTCTTCGCGAATCAGACCTCCGGGGTCAGCGGACCCGCGTCGCTCGAGCCGTCGATCGAGCACGAGACGTTCCTGACGCTCCGCGGCGCGTTCCTGCGCTCGTACCGCGGCAACCGCGCGCCGTTCGTGTGGGGCAACCACTTCGAGACCTGGAACCACTGGGCGTACGACCGGGCCCTGACGCGGTTCGTGCTCTGGGCGTGCCGTCTGCGGGACGTGCGCTGCGTCAGCTACCGGGAGCTCGCCGACTGGCTCGACGCGCGTAGGAGCGGGAGGACCTCGGCACCGAAGCGGCGGACGCGGTCCTCGAGCCCCTCGCGCTCGTGATCGAGGTTGAGGACGAACCCGTCGCAGCCCGCCTCCTGGTACTCGTCCAGGCGCTCGGCGATCCACTCCGGCGGGCCCTGGATCGCGTGCCGGCCGCGCTCGTCCGCGCCGGCCTTCGGCTCGTCGGCGAAGTACGCGTTGATCCGGAGGATCGTTCGGCCTTCGAACCCCCCGTGGAGTACGCGGAGCGCATCCGGCGAGAGGGCGACCGGGTGCCAGACGCCGGTCTTCCTGGCGCGCCGGACCGTCGCGCGCGAGACGCCGGCGACCCACAGCTCTGGCCCGCCGGGCCGGACGAGCGCGGGTGCGAGCCAGCCGTCGACGGAGAGCAGCTCGCCGTCGTAGCGGACCGGGCCGGGCCTCTGGGCGAAGACGGCTGCGGCGAGGTCGAGCCAATCGTCCAGCAGGCGGCCGCGCCGCGCGAACGGCGCGCCGAGCGTCTCGAACTCGCCTTCCATCCAGCCTGCCGCGACGGCCGTCACGATCCGCCCGCCGGAGAGGAAGTCGAGCGTCGTCAGCTGCTTGAGCGCGACGAGCGGGCTCCGCTGCGGGACGACGAGCGCCGAGACGCCGAGCTGGAGGCGCGTCGTCCGCCCCGCCAGGAATCCGAGCGAGACGAGCGCCTCGGCGATCGACCCGTAGATCGGCGCGTGCTCGTCGGGGACGATCAGGTGGTCGGTCACCCACCCCGAGTCGAAGCCCGCCTCCTCGGCGGCAAGGGCCGCGCCCGCGAGCCGCCCCGCATCGAGCTCTGGCCCGTAATTCGGAAGGATCAGCCCGAGGTGGAGCGCCACGCGGGGCACGGTACTACCGCTTCTTAACCGTGGCTCTACCCGCGCGGCGCATCTTCCGGTTCAGCATGGAAGCGGGCCGGACGCTAGAACTGGTGCGCGTGAAGCTCGACCAGCGCATCGGCACGGAGCTCGGCGGGTACCGGATCCTCGAGCAGCTCGGCCGCGGCGGCACCAGTGTCGTCTACCGCGCCGAGCACGTGCGCCTGGGCCGCTCCGCTGCGCTGAAGCTCCTCTCGCCGGGCCTGGGCGAGGCCGACTTCAGCGACCGCTTCCTCCGCGAGTCGCGGCTGGCGGCGTCGCTCGACCACCCGAGCATCGTCCCGGTCTACGACGCGGGCGAGGACGACGGCCTGCTCTGGATCGCGATGGCCTGCGTCGAGGGCACCGACCTGAAGACGCTGATCCAGGAGGAGGGCGCCCTTCCGCTCCGCCGTGCGCTCTACATCCTCGGCCAGATCGCCTCCGCGCTCGACGCGGCCCACGCACGCGGGCTCGTCCACCGAGACGTGAAGCCCGCGAACATCCTGGTCGGGCCCGAGGACCGCGCGTACCTGTCCGATTTCGGCGCGGTCAAGGAGCTCGCCTCGGCAGGCATGACGCGCACCGGCACCTTCGTCGGCACGATCGAGTACTGCGCGCCCGAGCAGATCGAGGGCGGCGAGGTCGACGCGCGCACCGATGTCTACGCGCTCGCGTGCGTGCTCTACGAGACGCTCACCGGCACGCCGCCGTTCCACCGGCCCTCAGAGGTCGCCGTCCTGAACGCTCACCTGCACGCGCAGCCGCCCCGCTTGACCAAGGCCGTCCCGGGGCTTCCGTCCGACCTCGAGCGTGTGATCTCCAAGGCGCTCTCGAAGTCGCCGCTCGACCGCTATGCGACTCCTGGCGAGCTGATGGCGGCGGCACGGGCCGCCGGGGCGGAGCACCGGGTCCATCCGCGGCGCCTTGCGCTGTCGCTCGGGCTCCTGCTCCTCGTCGGCCTGATCGGCGCGGCGATCGCGCTCGCCGTCGACCGCGTCGCCTTCAAGGCTCACCCGAGCACGACGACCGTCTCGCTGCTTCCGAAACAGCCGCCCTTCGACCTGAAGAAGCTCCTGAGCCTGAACGACGGCCGGACGCTGAACGACATCTCGTTCATCTTGATCGGGGCGCATCGCTACAAGGACGCCCTGCCGTTCGCCCAGAAGGCCTACCGGAACTCGCGTGACCAGCCGGTGCATGCGTTCGCGACCTACAACCTCGGCTACGTGCTCTACCGGCTCGGCAACTGCCGGCGCGGCCTGCAGCTCTTCGAGGCCGCGCTGCCGAACGAGCCACGCGACCAGCAGCGGTACGTGCAGCGGCGGATCAACCAGGCGAAGAAGCAGTGCGGCCGAGCATGAGCATCCGGGCCAGCGCGGTCGCCGTCGTCGGCCGGGCCGCTGGATCCTTCTCGAGCGCTGCAAGGACGGCGTGAGCGAGACCCTCCGGCAGCTCCGCGCGCCTCGTGCGGGGGTCGGGCGGCGGCTCGGTCAGGTGCGCGAACCCGATCTCCGCGGCGCCGCGGCCGGCGAAGGGCGGCTTGCCGGCCAGGCATTCGTACAGGACGCACCCGAGGGCGTAGACGTCGCTCTCCCGCGAGGCCTCCCGGCCCTCGATCCGCTCCGGCGCGAGGTAGTGCGGCGTCCCGAGCAGCTGGCCCTCGGCGGTCAGCCGGGTCGAGTCCGACGCGCGCGCCAGCCCGAAGTCGGCGAGCGCCGCCGTGCCCTCGCCGTCGAGGAGCACGTTCGACGGCTTCACGTCGCGGTGCAGCACGCCCCGCGCGTGCAGCGCGTCGAGCCCGCGCCCGAGCTGTGCCGCGAGATCGACGGTCTCGTCCACGGAGAGCGGCCCGAGGAGCCGCAGCCGCAGCGCGAGCGAGCCACCCGCGTAGTACGGCATCGCGAGGTAGGCGATGTCGCCTGAGCGCCCCAGCTCGAGGATCGGCACGACGTGCCGCGTACCGAGGTCCCGGGCGAGCCGCGCCTCCCGCTCGAAGCGCGCGACCATGACCTGGTCGTCGGCGAGCTCGCTGCGCAGGAGCTTCAGCGCGACCCGCCTCCCGTCGGCGTCCCTGGCCGCGAAGACCTGCCCGACGGCGCCCTCGCCGAGCAGCTCCTCCAGCCGGTACCCACCGACCTCGCGCATGGCCGCATCATGATTCGCTACCGCCTGCTCGGGCCGGTCGAGGCGCCGGCACCGCTTCCGGGCGGCAAGCCGAAGGCGCTCCTGGCGCGGCTCCTCCTCGAGCCCGGCCGGGTCGTCCCGGTCGACACGCTCGTCGACGACCTCTGGCGGGAGCCGCCCGCGAGCGCGCACAAGGTCGTCCAGGTCTACGTCTCGCAGCTGCGCAAGGCGCTCGGGGCGGACGCGATCGAGACCCGTGCTCCCGGCTATCTGATTCCCGCGAAGGCGGAGGAGTCCGACCTCGGCCGCTTCGAGCAGCTCGCCGAGCAGGCGCGTGACGCGGGTGAGCCCAGGAGGCGGGCCGCGCTCCTGCGTGAGGCGCTCGGCCTCTGGCGCGGGCCCGCCCTGGCCGAGTTCCACGACGAGCCGTTCGCCGAGGCAGCGGCACGGCGCCTCGGCGAGCTGCGGCTCTACGCGCTGGAAGAGCGGATCGACGCCGAGCTCGAGCTGGGCGAGCACGCGCGGCTCGTGCCCGAGCTCGAGGTGCTCGTCGAGGACGAGCCGCTGCGCGAGCGGCCGCGCGGCCAGCTGATGGTGGCGCTCTACCGCTGCGGCCGGCAGGCCGAGGCGCTGGCCCGTTACCGCGACGGGAGGAACCTGCTCGTCGAGGAGCTCGGCATCGAGCCGGGGCCCGCGCTGCAGGAGCTCGAGCGGGCGATCCTCCGGCAGGAAGCGGCGCTTGCCGAGCCCGAGAGCAGCCCTCGGGCGCGCGGCTCGATCGTGTGCGCCGTCCCCGCTCTCGCCGCGCTCGTCGAGCCGCTGGCGAGGGAGGGGCGGGAGCTCGTGCTCGTCGACCTGGTTCCGGACGCGTCCGAGCTGCGCGAGCGCGCAGCCGCCCTGTCTGCCTCCGAGGCGCGAACGGCCGCATTCGTCTCGGAGACGCCGGGCGCCGATCTCGCGCGGCTCGCCGCCGAGCAGGACGCCGAGCTCCTCCTCTGCGGCCGGCTCGCGACCGCCGAGCTGGAGAGCCTCTTCGCGGCGGCGACCTGCGACGTGGCGATGGCCCCGCGTGCCGATCTGTCCTTCGAGCCGGCGGCGCCGGTGGTGGTCCCGTTCGGCGGCGGGCGCGACGAATGGGCGGCGCTGGAGCTGGCCGCCTGGATCGCACGCGCACACGGGCTCACGCTGATGCTCGCCGGGACCGAGGCCGCGGAGAACCGTCGCGACGCGAGCCGGCTGCTGGCGAGCGCATCCCTCGTGTTGCAGCGCTTCGCAGGCACCACGGCCGAGCCGGTGCTCGTCGCGCCCGGCGCCGCCGGGATCCTCGAGCAGCCGGGCTCGCTCGTCGTCGCGTCCCTCGCCGAGCCCGAGCTCGACCCGACCAGAACGGAACTGGTCGAGGGGACGACGGTGCCGCTGCTGCTCGTCCACGCCGGCCTCCGCCCCGGTGGGCTCGCGCCGGAGCAGACGCTCACGCGCTTCAGCTGGTCGCTGGCTGATTCCTGAGCGCGGTTTGGGGGTATGGCCCGGCCGTGCCGGCTGGCCAGCTCTCCGAGATCGACCTGCGCTTCAGGCGCTCGCAGCGACGCGCGTCGTCGCGGCGCCGCCGGCCGCTCCGGAGGCATCCGCTCGCCTGGCGAAGCGTGTACGCGAGCGTGCTCGCCGTGGCGCTGCTCGCCGTGGCCGCCGAGTCCACGCGGATCGAGCGCTCGAGCGCGAACGCGAGACCTGCATCGGCCCACGCCGCCAAGGCGGCGCTCGCTCCGGCGTGCCCGGTTCCTGCGACCTATCGCGCGGCTTTCGAGACGGCCGCTGCCCGGACGGGCGTCCCGGCTTCGCTGCTCGTCGCGACCGCCTACGAGGAATCCAGGATGGATCCGCATGCCCGCTCAGCTGCGGGCGCGCAGGGCCTCCTGCAGCTGATGCCTGCCACCGCGCGCGAGCTCGGCATCGCGGGAAACGACCCGGCCGCGAACATCCGCGCCGGCGCTCGCTACCTCCGGCAGCTGCTCGACCGCTTCGGCGATCTCGACCTGGCGCTCGCCGCCTACAACGCCGGTCCGACCGTGATCGACCGCGAGGGCCACGCGCCGCTGGGACCGTTGCGCTACGCGAAGAACGTCGAGGCGCGCGCCGCGGTGCTCAGCGGTTGCTAGTGGGCGAAAGGTCGTCGGCCAGCGCCTCGCCGCGCGACGGGAGCACGTCCTGGACGAGCGCCGCAACCTCGCGCAGCCGCTCGACCACCTCGCGCTCGCGCTGCTCGAGCATCCGCACCTCGGCGCGCAGCTGCTCCTGCCGCCTGCGGACCTCTTCGTCCGCGCGCCTGACCCGCTCCTCGGCGGCATCCTTCGTGGTCGCCGCCTGACGCTCCGCCGAGGCGACGATCTTGCGCCCTTCCTCCTCGGCCTGGCGCCGGTGCTGGGTCGCGTACGCCTCGACCGCGAGCCGCATGTCGCGCGCGTACTCCTCGGCCTCGTCGCGAAGCTTGCGCGCTTCCGCGGTCAGATCGTTCTTCGTGCCCTCGGCGTCGACCGCCGCGAGCCGCTCGAGCTCGGCGGCCTCGTGGCGCGCCGACTCGCGGATCCGCTCGGCGGCCTCTTCGGCGGCCTCGAGGATTCCGGCGACGCGCTCGCCGAGGGCGGCGTAGCTCGAGCTCTGGCCCGAAGCTACGGTCGTCAGATCGTCGTGCCTGGCTCCCTCGTCCACCCTTGCCGCGGCAAGTTAATGGATCGAGGGACTCCGGGCAACAGCTAGCTGGTGGTGATGCGCTCGTTCAGGCTCGCAACGGGGAAGTTGCGCAGCTTGCGCTTGAGAATCTCCGCAGACATGGCCGCATTTCCTTTCCGCAGTTGACACCTGGTAGGTCGGCCGAAAAGCACCGCCGCAGCATCCCTCGAACGATCCATCCGGCCAGGTTCGTACTGTTTCACGCGTGAATCGGGACGCTCTCCAGCGGGGGTTCGCGGAGTTCGTCGGCGCGTTCACGCTGATCTTCGTGGGCGCGGGCTCGATCATCGCCACGCAGGGCCACAACCTGACGGCGATCGCGCTCGCGCACGGGCTCGCGATCGGCGTGATGGCGTCGGCCGTGGGGCACATCTCGGGCGGCCACTTCAACCCGGCGGTCACGCTGGGCTTCCTGGTGACGAGGCGCATGGAGCCGGTGCTCGCCGTCGTCTACTGGATCGCGCAGTTCGGCGGCGCGGTGGTTGCCGCGGCGCTGCTCAAGTGGCTGCTGCCGAAGCTGTTGACCGACCCGGTCAACCTCGGTGCGCCGGCCCTCGGACCCGGGATCAGCGGCGGCGAGGGCATGGTGATCGAGCTGATCCTGACCTTCTTCCTCGTCTGGGTGATCTTCGCGACCGCGGCCGACCCGCGCGGCACCTTCCGCGCGATCGCGGGTCTCGCGATCGGTTTCACGATCTCGCTCGACATCTTCATGGGCGGGCCGTTCACCGGGGCGGCGATGAACCCGGCCCGGGCCTTCGGTCCCGAGCTCGTCCAGAACGACTGGGCCAACGCCTGGGTCTGGTACGTCGGGCCGGTGCTCGGCGGGGCGCTCGCGGCGCTCGCCTACGAGTGGCTCTACCTGCGGCCGCTCGAGCCGGAGCCCGTCGGGCCTCCCGACACGGGCCTCGAAGAGCCCGCTCCGGGGATCGCCGCTAGCGAGTGACAGCGCGCAATCCCGCGAAGGCGGCGCTTGCGACGCCGTCTTCAGCGCGCGCGGGGCTTCGCCCGTGCGTGCGTCTGAAATGACCGGTCGACACGACGGGCTCCACCGCGACGCACCTGGTACGTTGCCGCGGTGCTCCTGCTGGCGCTGTCGACCGGCCACAAGCTCGGGCTCGGGCTCGCGGGAGCGGTGTTCGCCGGTTATGCGCTGATCGTCTCGATGGTGATCCCCCGGCGCTGGCCGCAGTTCCCCGGGAAGCGGTGGTTCCCCTGGTTCATCGTGGTCTCCGTGCTGCTCTTCGTGGGGATGATGGCCGCCGTCATCAACTTCGGGAAAGCCTCTGAGGCGGCCGTCACGGGCACGAAGGTGGCCGTCACCGAGGTCGAGTACAAGATCGAGCTCCCGAAGACGACCTTCGCTCCGGGCACGTACACCTTCGAGGTCACGAACAAGGGCAAGCTCACGCACAACCTCACGATCGCGGGCAAGGGGCAGGGAGGAACCGAGGCGACCCATGACCTCGGCCCCGGCAGCACGGGCAGCGTGACCGTCGAGCTCAAGTCAGGCCAGCACTACGACTTCTACTGCTCCATCCCCGGGCACCGGCAGCAGGGGATGAACGTGGTGGTGAACGTCTCGTAGTGGAAGGGCCCGGTTCGCGCCGGGCCCCGCTTCAGGCGGAGAGGGCGGGATTTGAACCCGCGACGGACCTTTCAGCCCGTACGCGATTTCCAGTCGCGCTCCTTAGACCGCTCGGACACCTCTCCAAGCAAGAGCCAGGGTAACCGCGATGAGTCACGGCTCGCGAAGCAGTCCTACCCGCGACAAAGGAGGACGAATGAGAAAGCTGGTCGTGTCGGAGTTCGTGACGCTGGACGGCGTGATGGAGGACCCCGGCGGGGCCGAGGAGCTCGACCGCGGCGGCTGGGCGTTCCAGTTCGAGCGCGGGGAGGAGGGCGACCGGTTCAAGCTCGACGAGCTGCTGGACGCGGAGATCCTGCTCCTCGGCCGGAGGACCTACGAGGGCTTCGCCGCCGCCTGGCCTGAGCGCACCGACGAGGTCGGCTTCGCGGAGAAGATGAACACCATGCGGAAGGTCGTCGTCTCGAAGACGCTCGAGGACGCAAGCTGGAGCAACACGACCGTCGTCACCGGCGACCTCGCCGAGGAGATCTCAGGGCTGAAGGAGGAGGACGGCGGCGACATCCTCGTCGCGGGCAGCCTGCAGCTCGCGCAGGAGCTGCTCGAGCGCGACCTGGTCGACGAGCTGCGCCTGATGGTCTTCCCGGTCGTGCTCGGAGCCGGCAAACGCCTCTTCGGGGAGACCCGCGCGTCGAAGCCGTTTCGCCTGGTCGAGGCGAGGCAGTCCGCGCAGGTGGCGCTTCTCAGGCTCGAGGTATAGATTCCTCGAGACGTCCGAGGGGAGGCCGCAATGAAGCGGTGGGTTGGCTCGACGCTCGTCTTCTTCGCGCTCATGCTGGCGCTGAGCGGGGCGGCGAATGCCGCGCCGAGGGCCTCGGTCACGTTCTTCCCGCTGCACAACTCCGGCAGCCGTCCGTACACGATCGTCACGGGGCCCGACGGGAACCTCTGGTTCACGGAGTCGGGCGCGCCGCCCGGCAATCCCTCGGCGGCGGCGATCGGGCGCATCACTCCGGATGGGCAAGTCACGGACTTCTACCTCCCGGACCCGCATGCCGGCCCGTACGGAATCACGGTCGGCACTGACGGCAACCTCTGGTTCACTGAGCGCTACGCGAACCTGATCGGGAAGATGACCACGGACGGGGTCCTGACCGAGTATTCGCTCGGCACGCCGATGGCCCAGCCCTGGGACATCACGACGCTGCCGAACGGCGACATGTGGTTCACCGAGGAGAACGTCGACCAGGTCGGCATGATCACGCAGCAGGGCTGGGTGACCGAGTACCCGGCCGGCCAGTATCCGACCTTCATCACCACGGGCCCGGACGGCAACGCCTGGTTCACCGACGAGGTCGGGAACGACATCGGCCGGCTCGATCCCGCAGACCCCTACGACATCACGTACTTCCCGGTGATCACCCCCGGCTCGCTCCCCTGGGACATCAACCCCGGCCCCGACGGCAACCTCTGGTTCACCGAGCTCGGGGGCGACACGAGGCACGTCGGCAAGATCACGCCCCAGGGAGTCGTCACCGAATACCCGCTTCCCGACCCCACCAGCGGTACCGCGGGGATCGCGGCAGGGCCGGACGGCAACCTCTGGTTCACGCGCAACGACGCGGGGCGGATCGGATCGATCAGCCCCGACGGCACGGTGAGCGGCGAGACGCTCGACGGCGGCTACTACCCGTTCGGGATCACTGCCGGCCCCGACGGGAACATGTGGTTCGCCGTCGGTTACAGCGACGAGATCGGGCGCGTGAACCTCGGGGCGCCGCCTCCGCCGCCACCACCTCCGCCACCACCTCCGCCACCTCCCCCGCCGCCCCCGCCTCCGCCACCACCGCCTCCGCCACCACCGCCTCCGCCACCACCGCCTCCGCCACCTCCTCCGCCGTTCACGCCGCCGAAATGCGTGGTGCCGAACGTGATCGGGCAGAAGCTCGCGAAGGCGCGCGCGAAGATCCGGAAGCGCCACTGCCGCGTCGGCGCGATCACGCGCAAGCACTCGAGCGCCGCACTGAGAGGCCGGGTGCTCCGTCAGGCCCCGAAGGCAAGCGCGAAGAAGCGGCCGAACGGGTTCAGGGTCAGGCTCACCGTCGGCAGATAGCCGCCGATGAGTTTCGCCGCGGGCGACGGTCGAATGAGCGACGACCTGTTCGTCGTTGATAAGTAATCTCGTTCGCGAACGAAAGGGGAGGACCTGATGAGCGGAGTGCGGCTCCTAGTCGGCACGCGGAAGGGCGCGTTCATCCTGACGTCGGATGGAACGCGCGACGATTGGGACGTCCAGGGCCCGCTGTTCGCGGGCTGGGAGATGTACCACCTGAACGGCTCGCCGGCCGACCCCGACCGGCTCTACGCATCGCAGTCGACGGGCTGGCACGGCCAGGTCGTCCAGCGCTCGGACGACGGCGGCAACAACTGGGAGACCGTCGGCAACGAGTTCGCCTACGACGGCGTCCCGGGGACGCACCAGTGGTACGACGGCACGCAGCATCCCTGGGAGTTCGCGCGCGTGTGGCACCTCGAGCCCTCCCACGACGACCCTGACACCGTCTTCGCAGGCGTGGAGGACGCGGCCCTGTTCCGCTCGACCGACGGCGGCCAGACCTGGCAGGAGCTCTCGGGCCTCCGCGGCCACCCGAGCGGCGAGAACTGGCAGCCCGGAGCCGGCGGGCTCTGCCTCCACACGATCCTGATCCATCCCGACGACCCCAAGCGCATGGTCATCGCGATCTCGGCCGCGGGCGTGTTCCGCACGGAAGACGGCGGCGAGACCTGGATCCCGAGCAACAAGGGACTGCGGTCGCGCGAGCTGCCCGACGAGGAGCGAGAGGTCGGTCACTGCGTCCACAACCTGGCGATGAACCCGTCGCGACCGGACACGGTGTTCATGCAGAAGCACTGGCACGTCATGCGCAGCGACGACGGCGCGGAGTCCTGGGAGAAGGTCAGCGGCAATCTGCCCTCCGACTTCGGCTTCCCGGTCGCGGTGCACGCGCACGAGCCGGACACGATCTACGTTGTCCCGATCGAGAGCGATTCCGAACACGTTCCGCCGGAGGGCAAACTCCGCGTCTACCGCAGCCGGACCGGCGGCAACGAGTGGGAGGCGCTCACCAACGGCCTGCCGCAGGAGCACTGCTACGTGAACGTCCTCCGCGACGCGATGTCCGTCGACACGCTCGATCCCGGCGGCGTCTACTTCGGGACGACCGGCGGCCAGGTGTACGCGTCGCCCGACGGCGGCGACAGCTGGACCGCCATCGTGCACGACCTGCCCGCGGTGCTCTCCGTCGAGGCGCAGACCCTGTCGTGATCCGCGTCGTCCTGCCGCAGCACCTGCGCACGCTGGCCGGCGTGGACAGCGAGGTGGAGCTCGAGGTCCCGGAGCCGACGCAGCGGAGCGTGCTCGATGCGCTCGAGGCCCGGTATCCGGTCCTGCGAGGCACGATCCGCGACCACGGCACGGCCAAGCGGCGGGACTTCATCCGCTTCTTCGCCTGCGGCCAGGACATCACCCTCGAGTCCGCCGACGAGCCGCTTCCGGAGGCGGTCTCGTCGGGGGCCGAGGTGTTCAGGGTCGTGGCCGCGATGGCCGGCGGCTAGCTCGAGGCGGAGGAGCCCTACAGAAACCCGGCGGCACCTTCGAGATGCCGGGCGATCGGCCACGCGCCGTCACCCGTGTTCGAGATCACCGTGAGCGTCACCTGTGCGCCCGGATCGTGCAGGGAGCGGAACGAAACGCCGGCGTCGCACCCTTCGAGGATGACGGCGTCGGCCGACGCGTGGAGCCAGAAGCCGAGCCCGTAGCGCTTCGAATGTGCCGGCGCGTCGCTGCGCGGGCGCACCATCTCGGCGACCCAGTCTCCGGAGACGATCCGACCGGCGAAGAGGGCCTGCCAGAGCGAGCTGACGTCGGCCGCGGTGGAGTAGATCCCGCCGTCGCCGCTGCCTCGCACCGGGAGATGGAGGACGTTCGTCCTCCACTCGCCGTTGACCTCGACGTAACCCGTGGCGGTGCGGGCGGGAAGCTCGTCGGAGCGCAGGAACTCCGTGTCCGTGATCCCGGCGGGCCGGCAGACACGCTGCTCGACGAGCTCGTGGAAGGGCACGCCGCTCGCCCGCTCGGCGATGAGCGCCAGCACGACGAAGCCGCCGTTGCAGTACGCGAAACGCTCGCCGGGCGCGAACTTGGCCGCGTGGCCGTCGAGGACGGCGAGGTAGTCCTCGGTGGCCGCGAGCTCGTGCACCGGGACCGGCATCGCGTAGTCGTCAAGCTCCCGGTCGGCCTCCTCGTCGAGGTAGTCGCCGATTCCGGATCGGTGCGACAGGAGGTGCTCGACCGTCACGCCGTCGTCGATCAGTGGCAGGTCGTCGCCCAGCACGGATCGGGCGGTCGTCGAGAGCTCGAGCACGCCTTCCTCGATCAGGCTCACGACGGCGAGGGCCGTGAAGCCCTTCGCGCCGCTCGCGATCCCGAAGCGGGTGTCGACCTCGTTCGGAATCCCGAAGGCGCGATGCGCCAGGCCGTACGCTCGAGCGAGCTCGATCTCGCCGCCGCGGTCGATCCGGACGACGCCCGAGAAGGCCGTCTCGGAGGCAAGATCGTCGAGCTGAGGGGTGGAATCCGGCATCGCCTGGGCTCCGAGCATGCACGAAGAGGTGGTGCGCGTCCTCCGTCGTACCGACTCGAAGGCGTAGAGTCGGCCTCAACCCGACCGAGGGAGGCGAGAAACGATGGGCATGTACGCAGTTGTCGATCCCGCGACCGGCGAAACGGTCAAGGAGTACCCGACGATCACCGACGACGAGCTGCGGGACGCAATCGCCCGCGCCGATGGGGCGCACCGGGAGTGGTCGACGGCCACGACGGTCGCCGATCGGGCCTCGCTCGTGCGTCGCGTCGGCGAGCTGCACACGGAGCGGCGGAAGGAGCTGGCGGAGATCATCGTGCTCGAGATGGGCAAGCCGGTCGGGCAGGCGCGCGGCGAGGTCGATTTCTGCGCGTCGATCTACGAGTTCTACGCCGACAATGCGGAAGCGCTGATGGCGGACGAGCCGATCGAGCTCCTCGAGGGTGAGGGGTCGGCGATCGTTCGCCGCAGCTCGCTCGGCGTCCTGCTGGGGATCATGCCGTGGAACTTCCCCTACTACCAGGTCGCCCGCTTCGC
>DATDMJ010000105.1:0-31941 GCA_036518855.1 Gaiellaceae bacterium
ACGCATGAGCCAGCCGGCCGCCGTCTGGTCGGCCTCGTTGGCGCGCTCGTCGCCCAGATGCCAGCGGTGTAGCTCCCTTCCGCGCTTGCCCAGCGGGTCCTCGCGACTCTGGTCTGGCCCGGCGACGAAGCCGTCGAGCGAAATCGACATATGGCACGTGGTGTCTGGCACCGAGTGCAGATTCTTGCCCGGCATGCGGGAACCTAACCTCGGGCGTCATTCCGGAACGGTTGCCGTGACGGGTCCGCGTTCAGATGATCCGGCGGGTACGTTGGGGACATGTCGCTTCAACGGATGGACAACGTAGGCATCGTGGTCGAGGACCTACCCGCGGCGATCGCGTTCTTTCGCGAGCTGGGGCTCGAGCTCGAAGGACAGGCCACGGTCGAGGGGGACTGGGCAGGGCGCGTCACGGGGCTGGGCGACCAGCGCGTCGAGATCGCCATGATGCGTACGCCCGACGGGCACGGCCGGCTCGAGCTCTCGCGATTTCTCACGCCGCCTGTCGTCGCCGATCACCGAGACAGCCCGGTGAACGCTCTGGGCTACTTGCGTGTCATGTTCGCCGTGGACGACCTCGACGATACGCTCGCGCGGCTCGGCGAGCACGGCGCGGAGCTCGTCGGCGAAGTGGTCCAGTACGAGGACATGTATCGGCTCTGCTACATCCGGAGCCCGGAAGGACTTCTCATCGGGCTGGCCGAGCAGATCGGTTGAACCGACCTGAGCCTTCGGTGCTCGAGCTCGATCTGGACGTCACGGCCGGCGAGGCTCTTGACGAGTGCCGTCGGCGCGGGCTTGTCGTCCGGAGCGAACGCGAGTTGGCTGGTCGCCCAGGTAGCCGCCACTGGCACCTCGGATTCCGAGACCGGGCAGGCACGCTCGAGCTAAACGAGTGGCAGGAGCGAGTCTGGGTGAAGGTGCACCCGCTGCGTGACGGCGGCTGGGCGACCGACCTCGCTCACGAGCTTCATGGTCTGAGCGGCTCCGACTAACGTCTCGGCGTGGTTCAGGACAGCTCCTCGTGGGAGCGGCTCCGCCTCTACACGGACAGGCTCTGCCTCCGCATGCCGACTCCGCGGGATGCGGAGACGCTGTACGACCTCTTCGCCGACCCGGAGGTCATGGCCGGCTTGGGCAAAGAGCCCGTCTCGGCGCTCGAGGAAGCACGAGCAATGATCGAACAGGGGATCGGCGCTTGGAGAAGCGAAGGGCTCGGCCCGTTCATTCTCGAGACCACCACGACCGACCGGCAGGTCGTCGGACAAGCCGGTCTCATGATCTTCGACACGCGCGGGTGGACGCCCTCGACCCGGGCAAGCGCAGGAAGTCATGCTCAGCCGGAGCTCGGATGGGCCTTGGTACGGGCGCACTGGGGCTCTGGATACGCGACCGAAGCAGCCGCAGCGATCCGAGCGTGGGCGCACGACCGTCAGTCCATCGACCGACTCGTCTCTCTGATCTCGCCCGACAATGTCCGCTCTCAGCGCGTCGCGCAGAGACTCGGTGCGGTGCCTACAGAAACCGTCACGCCCTCGGATTCGAGGCGGGAGACCGTCATCTGGAGACATCCGCCCGTGGCCTGAGCCGCTCCGCTTGAACGCGTCGGGTGTCGCATGGGAGAGTTGAACAGCCACATCCCAGAAGGAGGCTCCAGCATGCACGCACGCGTTACGACTCTCCATGGATCCCCGAGCGACCTCGAGGCCGGGGTCGACACCTTCCGAACACAGGTCATGCCCTTTACGAAGGAACACGGAAGCGGCGCGATCCTCCTGGTCGACCGTGAGAGCGGCGACACCCTCGCGATCACGCTCTGGCCGGACGAGCAGGCCATGCAGGCAAGCGAGGACAGCGCGAACTCGTTGCGGGCAGAGGCCGCCGACGCGATGGGAGTGACCGACGAGCCGACGGTAGGGCGGTACGAGGTCGCGGTCTTCGAGGTCTAGGCCTCAGCAGTTCGACGGGGTGAGGGCCCGCACCCGACGGCGGCCTACGCCTCGTCCTCCCAGTAGTCGAGCTCGCGCTCGCGCGGGAGCAGCGCGCCCTGCCCGTCGCTGGCCCGGAAGCCGACCTTGCCGCTGTCGGGATAGTGGACGACGGTCAGCGAGCTCTCGGACGAGAGGATGAGCACCCGCGCCGGCTCGGCGCTCCTGTTGATCACCTGATGGGCGCCCTCCGGCCCCTCGCGGAAGACGACGACGTCACCCCGCACGAGCTCGCGCTCGCCCTCCGGGGTGCGCAGCGTCGGCGTTCCCGATACGACGAGGAGCCATTCCTCCATGCCGTACGTGTAGTGATAGGGCCACGTCTTCTCGCCGGGCGGGAGCTCGTAGAGACCCGCCCCGAGAGCGCGCGCACCGAGCCGGTCCCCGACTCGGGTGGCGCGGTGACGAAAGCCCGCACGGTCGTTCTCGGCGTCCCAGTCCTGCTCGCCCTCGAGGTTGAACACGTCCACTAGAGCTCGACTACCGGATCGCCGACGCGGATGACGCCGCCCACGAGGATGTCGGCATTGATCCCCGCGCGATGGGTGAGCTCCTTGATGATCCCCGGCCGCGTCATCTCCTCCAGATGCCGGCACGGCTCGCAGAGCTCCACACCGAGGCACTCGACCTCGCCGACCCGGAAGCGTTTGCCGACGAGGCTGTTCACATCCACGTTGCGCACCGTCACCTGCCGGCGAGTCTCTCCCGGCTTCAGGCCGACGTCCTCGACGACCTCGGCGGAGACGAGCGTCAGCGCTTGGCCCGACGCGGCTCCGTCGGCATGGAAATGACGGTCGCCCTCGAGCCCCTTACCGGCAACTGCTCGTACTGACTCGACCGTCCACAGTTCCGGCTTCCGAGGGGCACCGAGATGGATCGCCTCCACTGGCATTGCCTGATCATGCACCAACGGCGCTCTTCAGCCCGGCAGCAGCCCGGGTCACCCGGGCAGCGGGTTCGGGCCCGTGGCCGTGACCAGCCGCTGTGGCACCCAGTCTTCGACGTGCCTGAAGCCGTCGAAGCGCGCTCCCTCGTCCTCGACGACGTCGAAGAAGGACCGCCGGTAGAACTTCACGTGCGTGAAGTCCTCGAACAGGATGTACAGCGGGTCGACGCTGAGACTCTGAAACTGCTGGCCGGTCAGCGCTGCTCGATGCACGCGCGAGAAGTCGTCGAATTCCTCGCCCACCACGACGCCGAGGTGCTCGAGGCCCATCCGGTAGACGCGCTGGTGAACGGGCGGGATGAGCTCGATGCGCGAGAGCGGAGTGCCGTCGAGGACATCGAGTGGTTCGGCGAGCACGATCTTGGAGATTGGACGCCCGTTCCAGACGTCCTCGAGGTTCGCCCTCGCATGGCGTTCGAGCAGTGACCGCTGGTGGACGTACAGGTCCCAATCGGCGACGCGCACGGCGAGGTGGCTGAGCGGGTAGGGCGCGATGTCGATGCCGCGGGCAAGAAGACGGTCGCGCTGCATCGCCGTGAAGGCTCGATAGTCCCCGATGATCTCGGCGATCGGATCAGAAGTCGCCACGTGGCATCCCTCTTCCGCCATCGTATCCCCGCCCTCGTGACATCCCCGCACGCTGGCCAGACAAAGGTTGCTCTACCACGCTGGGCGCCTCCTGAGAGACTGTCCCGCGTGCGGAGGATCCTCGTCGGCTACGACGGCTCTGACGGCGGAAGGCGTGCGCTCGAGCGGTCGATCGCGGAGGCGCGCGATTCACGCGGCCGCATCACCGTGCTGAGCGTGGCGAACATGCCCCTCGACCTCGATGTGCCGCGGAACTTCGGGACACTGGACGACATCTCCGCCAACGAAGGCCAACCGCTGGCCGCGCCGCCGGAAGTGGTGGCGCAACTGCGCGAGGCCGGCGAGCGGCTCGCCACGGCCGGGCTCGAGGCGGAGCTGATCTGGACGGCCGGAGATCCGGGCCGAGCCATCGTCGAGACGGCGAAGGAGATCCGCGCGCACGTGATCGTCGTGGGCGAGCACCATCACGGGCTCCTGGGAAACCTGCTCGGTGCCGACGTCGACGCCGAGGTGCAGCGCGAAGCCGGCTGCGATGTGATCCTCGCCTAGCCGCCCTCGCGCTCCTCCAGATGCCTGCGCCTACAATTCGCGGCATCGACGAACCGGCGGAGCTACAGCGCAACGGACACTGGAGGATGGCGGTCTGGGCGCTTCGTACGGGGTACGTAGCGTTGGCCGTCGTCGTCGCGGGACTCATCGTGATGTCGGCGGGGTCTACGCCGTGGGTCCTCGCCGGCGGGGTGATCCTCTGGCTCGCGGCGGCCGCCGCGACGTTGACCGGCTTCTTGCAGGCCCGGCATGAGTTGCCAGAGCCGCGGCCCGGCTCCTGGTCGATGCGGTTCATGCTGATCCACGACACCGTCCACGCTCGGTCGTCGGCCCAGGGGTCGTGACTGCCGTGCTCGTCAGGGAGCAGCAGGCCGACGATTACGAGGCGATTCGGCACGTCTACGCCGAGGCTTTCCGGCGGCCGGGGTTTCGACCGCCCCAGGACCCTGGCTCCGTCGCACCCGAGGTCGGGCTGTTCGAGGCGCTGTGGGAGGCGGGTGACGCCATTCCCGAGCTCTCGTTCACGGCACTGACCGACGAGGGGGTGGTCGGCCACGCTACGGCGAGCAAGGCGACCGTCGCCAGCGACGCAGTTGTCGCCGTGGGGCCGATCGGCGTTCTGCCGCAACATCAAGGCATGGGCATCGGGAGCGCCCTGATGGACGCGCTCGTCACCGCTGCTGACGTCGCGCAAGTGCCGCTGATCGTCTTGCTCGGCTCGCCGCAGTACTACAGCCGCTTCGGGTTCCGTCCTGCAGAGCAGCTGGGCGTGACACCTCCGGAAGCCGGCTGGGGAGCCGCCTTCCAAGCACGACCGCTGACCGCCTACACATCACTCGTCGCCGGCCCGTTTCAGTACGCGCCGGCCTTCTCACCCTAGGCTTACGTCGGCGCGTGAATCGGCTCGAGCCCGGCGGGCGGCGAGAGCTTTTCGGTCGTCCCGTCTGTGGCCTTCACCAGCGTGACGAGCTCGGTCGGCTCGAAGTCCTTCGCCAGCTTCACGACGCGGCCGAGCTGTTCCTTGAACTCGGAGGTGCTCTTGAAGGCGCGTACCGCCTCGGCGTCGTCCCACTTCCCGACGCTGACGAGCCTGCCGGTGTTGCGAACGTCGCGCGTGAGCCGCACCGATTGGTTTCCGGGGCGCCGGCTGATCCAGGCCGCGAACTCCGACCACGCCGCGATGAACGCGTCCTCGTTCTCCGGCTCCACCTCGAAGCGACCGTAGGTGAAGATCTCGTACATCGGCCCTCCTTCACGGTTGAGCGGCGATGATTTCACGATGGCCCCATGGGAACGAGGAGAACCCGGGCGGTGTAGGACTGTGCATGAGCGCGATGCACAAGTGGGTAGCGGTCCCAGCCGCCGTGGTGGCGCTGACGATGCTGTCCGGCCCGGCTTCGGAAGGGACGGCTTCAACGAGGCCTCCGTGTAGCTCCGTGGTTCGCAAGGGAACGCTGCCGGCCTGGGCCCGCGGAGGTTTCCATCCCTCGACACAGCGGATTCCGCACGTGCTCGGCCGCTCCGGAGCGATCGTTGCGATCCTTTTCTCGTATCCCCTTCGCGCCTCGCCGCCTGCTCGCCATCCCGCCAACAAGATCCTCTGGGTGTCGCGGACTTCCTGGACCTCGACGACGAACCTGAGGATCTCAGCACAGCGGATGAAGGGAACGCGCCTGCTCGCAAAGCCGGTGCGGAGGACCCTCGAGGGCGGCCCAAATCCGTCCTTCTTCGACCTGCCGGCAGGTTGCTGGCGGTTGTCGCTTCGCTGGGCAGGTCGCTCCGACGGACTCGACCTTCACTATCGATCGGGGCGCTAGACAGCCTTCACGAGTGGTCGTTCAGGCGCAGCTTGTCGAGACGGAACGCGGCCTTGTCCCGAAGGGCGATGGTTGGTTCGTTCTCAACGCGCGCGAGGCGGAGTGGTGGGACTTGCGGACCGGTGGTGGCGCGCTGTGCGATTTCGAGGGCGAGCCTGGGTTCGGGCAATTCGGGATCAACCTCACGCGTCTCGAGCCTGGCGAGCCGATGACGATGTACCACTGGGAAGTCGATCAGGAAGACTTCCTCGTGCTCTCGGGCGAGGCGCTTCTCGTCATCCAAGGCGAAGAGCGGACGATCGGGCAGTGGGACTTCGTCCACTGCCCTCCGGGCACGAACCACGCGATCGTCGGCGCGGGCACTGTTGCGTGTCTCGTGCTTGCCGTCGGCGCACGCGACCGCCGAAGAGATCAGGAGTGGGGCGCGTACACCGTGGAGGAGACGGCGTTGCGCCTCGGTGCAGGTGTCGAGAGCGAGACGACCAGAGGGAGCGAGGCGTACGCGCGCTTCCCGCCGAGCGAGCCGACCCGCTACGGCGACGGCTGGCTGCCCGACTAGCCGAGCCGCGCCGCGAGCGGCCAGACGAGCCGAGCGTGCAGGTCGGGCTGGTCGTACTCGATCCGGATCGGCTGTGCGAAGCGGAGCCCCTGGCCCAGGACCGTCGCGATGAAGCGCTGCGCCGTGAGGTGCAGGCCGTCGTACGAGCCGACGTGCTCGGTTGTCGCGGCCGAGGCAGCCGGATACGCGGTGACACGCAGCAGCTCGTCGCCTAGGACATCCGGCGCGACGGGGAAGCCTGCCTCGACGAGGTGCGTCCCCTCACCGTCGCCGGAACGGAACAGCGCCGTCGGCGGTCCGACCGGCGCGATCCCGCGCTCGTCGAGGCGATTCCGTGCCAGGTGCAGCATCTCGGTGATTCCTTCGGGATCCACCAGCCGGAGGTGGCGGATGCTCCCGGCGAGGTGCAGTTCGGGGACGTCGCGTACCTCCACCAGAACTCGATCGCCTCCACCCTCAACGAGTGCGCTCAGCTCGATCAGGAGGCTCTGCTTGTCATGCGCTTCCTCCGCGACGCGGTACCCGTGCGCGGCGAGCCGGTCGCGAAGCACCTCCGCGTCGGCGTCGAGGAGCGCGGCGATCTCGTCGAGCGGCAGCTCGAGCGCCCGTAGGCGCCGAATCGCGACGGCGTCCTCGATCTGAGAGGCGTTGTAGTAGCGGTAGCCGTTGTCAGGATCGACCTGCGCGGGCACCAGTAGCCCGATCTCGTCGTAGTGGCGGAGCGCCTTCACCGTCAGTCCCGTGGCGTCCGCGAAGCGTCCGATGCTCAGCATGAGCTCAAGGATGCAGGCTCCCCCAAGGGGAGAGTCAAGGGAATCGCCGATGAGTTCGTGGCCACTCTGCCGTCTGAGCATCGACGGGAGGGAAAACGCCCAATCGAGGAGGATCTAGATGACGGTCAACGCAACCCTTCTGGGGAGTCTCCATGCAGTCGACGGCGAGGGCATCGTCCGGATGGAAGACCGGTTCGACACCGGGATCGACGACCTCTGGGGAGCAATCGCCGATCCTGATCGACTCGCCCACTGGTACGGCGAGGTAGAAGGCGAGCTTTCTCCGGGAAGCGAGTTCCGTCTGCACGTCCATCTCGCGGGGGAGCGCATCGGACAGGTTGAGGCATACGAGCCTCCGGAGCGCCTGCTGTTGACGATGCGCGATCCCGATGCTCGGCCCGGCCAGCCGGAGCAGACGGTGAACGAGTCCCGGCTGATGGCCGAGGGCGCTCAGACCCGGTTGGTCTGGGAAGTGCGGGGCTTGCCCGTCGACCTGCTTCCGGCCTACGGCGCGGGGATCCAGATTCATGTCGAGCATCTCGCCGACTACATCAGCGGCCGCGAGCTCCGCATCGACGACTCCCGCTGGGACGAGCTCTTCGCAGCCTACGAAGCAGTGGGCGTCAGCTAGCCGCGTCTAAGGGCCCTGGATCTTCAGCCAGGCATCTTCGCGTGCATGTGCACACCATCGGCTGAGCTCGGCCAGTGCCGTGAGGTCGTCGTCGACGTCGATTAGCTCGCCGCTCGACCGCAGCTGTGTGACCTCCTCTGCCACGCCCTGGGCCTGAGCCTTGTCCAGCTCGTGGGTCCCATGCTGATCGAGAGAGCCAAGTGTTCGAAGGCGCTGCCGTCCGGCGGCCAGGACGATTCGGACGAAGCTCGATTCGCGCAGGACCAGCTCCTGGTACACCGATGCCTGGCGCGTACCGCGGAATGCCCGAATCTCCACCGGCTCGTCGACGGCCGTGCTCACCCGGTCCAGTCTTACCGAGGCGGGTGACGTTCCCGCACGCGGGCGGTTAGCTTGCTGCCGTGACGACGTACGAGCGGGAGCTGCACGAGTGCGTGGGCGTGCTCTTCGGGGCCTCGCTGCCGCTGCCGGACTACGAACCGCTCCTGTTCTTCAGGCAGTGGCTCGCGGAGCGGAATCTCGGTCTGGTCCCGATCGCCGACGCGAGCGCGTTCGACTGGCCGGGTCAGTGGCTCGCTCGGGTCCGGACGGCGGAGGGGGATCACGCAGTGGTCATGTTCGGCTCTCCGTCAGGGCCGCTCCACGATCCGAGCGGTGCGCTGGCCGCAGGAGGCGAGATCGAGGAGGGCTGGCTCCTCGCGCGGCTGGACGTGCGGCTTCCGATCGAGGAGCCGTACGGCCGGGAGCGGAGTCTCGGGCGCATCGAGGCGATCCTCACGGCGCCCGATGCCGAGAGTCCGTTGCGCCGGGTGGAGTGGGCGGAGGCGGTCGCCGGACGCGGTCTCGAAGGTGACCGCTACTTCGACGGTCGTGGCACGTTCGGCGGGCCAGGGCACGGATACCAGCTGACGCTCGTCGAAGCCGAGGTTCTCGACTCGATCGACCTTCCCTGGGAGCAGGCGCGTCGCAACATCGTCACGCGGGGGATTGCGTTGAACGCCCTCGTCGGCCACCGCTTCACGGTCGGCCCTGTGGAGTGCGTCGGTCGTCGCCTGGCCGAGCCGTGCGCCCATCTCGAGCGGCTCACCCGGCCCGGGTTGCTTCGCCCGCTTGTCCATCGTGCCGGGCTCAGGGCCGACATCCTCCGAGGCGGCCCCATCTCGACCGGCGATCAGGTAGCCCCTGCGACCGCCGCCTCTCGCGGTTGAACCCGCACGAGGTCGCGGCGGCGGACCGGTAGCAGCCCGATCACGATCACGGTGATCGCGACGCCCACCCATTGCGTCCAGCGCAGTGACGAGTCGAAGACGTAGATCCCGATCAGCGCCGCGGTCACCGGGAACGCGAGCTCGCCGATCGCGGACAGCAGCGCCGGGGTCCGGCGGAGCCCGTAGTAGTAGAGGCTGAGCGCGAACAGCCCGGTGACGAGGGCGAGCACCGCGATCCAGAAGCTGTCGTGCGCGTTGGAGAACGCGGCCGCGCCGACGATCGGCAGCGCGCAGGCGCTCGCGATCAGGCCGAAGCCGAAGCGCACCGTTGCCACGTGCTCGAACTCGAGCCGTCGCCCGAGGTAGCGCCCGAACACCGTGCCCAGCCCCCACAGCACGGCCGCAGCGAGGGTCTCCGCGATCGGGACGAGCCCGTACGCGTGTGGGTCGAGCGGTTGCGGCAGCGCGATCAGCCAGATCCCGGCGAGCGCGGGGAGGAGGAACCAGATGAAGCCCTGCCGCGGCTGCTCGCGCAGCACCAGCCACGCGCCGAGCACCGCGACCAGCGGCTGGACCTTCTGCAGCACGACCACGGTGATGAAGTCGCCGTGGAAGAGCGCCTTGGTGAAGAGGATCGTCGCGATCGCCGAGGCGCCCGCGCCGACGAAGATCCCCGCGGCGACATACCTCCCGCCGGCGCGGAAGAGCGCCCGGAAGGCCGGGACGAGCAGCGTCACCGTCAGCGCCACGAGCACGACGTGCTCGCCGAAGACGATCGTGTAGGGCGAGGTCGAGGCGGACAGCGGCTTGCGGATCAGCGCGTCCAGGCCCCACATCGCCGCCGCGACGCTGATCAGCACGACCCCCGGGAGCCTGTCGAGCCTGCGGGCCATCGATCTGAGCGTAACCAAGCGAGGCCGGCCGCCGATCAGCGTATGCTCTCGCGCCGGTGGTCCGGGGTCTGGCTCTTCTCTCGCTCGCGGCGTTGGGGCTCGCCGCAGGCTGCGGCGGCGGCGCGCCGCAAGCACGGTCTCCGCGTGCCGGCATCCAGAAGATCAAGCACGTGATCATCGTGATGCAGGAGAACCGCTCGTTCGACCACTACTTCGGCACCTATCCGGGCGCCGACGGGATCCCACGGCGCAACGGCAACTTCACGGTCTGCGTGCCCGACCCCATCCGCCACGTCTGCTGGCGGCCCTACCACGATCCGGCGCAGCGGAACTCGGGCGGCCCGCACGAGCATCTCGACGCGCTTCGGGACGTCAACGGCGGCAAGATGGACGGCTTCATCCGCGAGGCCAGGCGCGGCCTGCGGGGCGGCTGCAAGAAGCATCCCGGCGAGCCGCTCTGCAAGCGTCGTCACGGCCCGGACGTGATGGGCTACAAGGAGGCCCGCGACATCCCGAACTACTGGGCCTACGCGCACAACTTCGTCCTCCAGGACCACATGTTCCAGCCGGACGCGTCGTGGTCGCTTCCGGACCACCTGTTCATGGTCTCCGAGTGGTCGGCCCGGTGCTCGCGCCGCGGAGACCCGATGAGCTGCGTCAACGCGATCGAGAACCCGCTCCCGCCTCCCGGCGAGCCGCAGAACCGCACGAAGCGGAAGCCCGAGTACGCCTGGACCGACCTCACGTACCTCCTCCACAAGGCCGGCGTCTCGTGGCGGTACTACGTGTTCACCGGCAAGCAGCCGGACTGCAGCGAGGACCAGATGATCTGCGGCTCGGTCCCGCAGAGCGCCCACACGCCGGGGATCTGGAACCCGCTGCCGTGGTTCACGACGGTGCGCAAGAACCACCAGGTTCGCAACGTGCAGTCGATGCGCTACTTCTTCCGTGACGCCCGCCGCGGGACGCTGCCGGCGGTGTCGTGGCTCGTGCCGAGCGACGAGGTCAGCGACCATCCGCCGTCGCTCGTCGCACGTGGGCAGGCCTACGTCACGAGCGTGATCAACGCGGTCATGCGCAGCCCGGACTGGAGCTCGACCGCGATCTTCCTGGCCTGGGACGACTGGGGCGGCTTCTACGACCATGTCCCGCCGCCACAGGTCGATCAGAACGGCTACGGGTTGCGCGTGCCGGCGCTCGTCATCTCGCCGTACGCGCGCCGCGGCTTCATCGACCACCAGACGCTCAGCTTCGACGCTTACGCGAAGTTCATCGAGGACGTCTTCCTCGGCGGCCACCGGCTCGACCCGCGGACCGACGGGCGGCCCGACCGGCGGCCGACGGTGCGGGAGAGCGTCCCCCTGCTCGGCGACCTCGCGAAGGACTTCGACTTCACGCAGAAGCCGCGCAGGCCGGTCATCCTCCCGCTACATCCGCGCTGAGGACGTCGTCCAGCGTCTCGCGGCGGCGGATGATCCGCCCCTCGCCGTTCCCCACCAGCACGGCGGCCGGTCGCGGCACGGCGTTGTAGTTCGAGCCCATCGCGAGGGTGTATGCCCCCGTCCCGGGGACGGCGAGGAGGTCGCCTCTGCGGGGCTCGGGCAGGGCGACTCCCTCGATCAGGACGTCGCCGGATTCGCAGTGCTTGCCGCAGACGATGTAGCTGCCGGCTGCATCCTCGTCGGCGCGGTTGGCCAGGAGCGCGCTGTAGCGGGCGCCGTAGAGCTGCGGCCGCGGGTTGTCCGACATGCCGCCGTCGATTGCGACGTAGATGGCGGTCTCTGATGCGTGCTTGACGACGCCGACGCGGTAGAGCGTCACACCCGCATGGCCCACGAGCGAGCGGCCCGGCTCGAGGATCAGCTCCGGCCGCTCGAGCCCGTGCAGTGCCCAGGCCTGCTCGAGCCGCTCGAGCAGCGCGCCGACGAACTCGCTGATCGCCGGCGCCTGGTCGCCCTCGACGTACTCGATTCCGAGCCCGCCGCCGAGGTCCACGACGCGGGGCTCCCAGCCGAACCGCTCACGGCACTCGGCCGCGAAGCCGCCCAGCCAGTCGACGCTCGTCCGCGCGGCCTGGGTGTCGAGGAGCTGTGAGCCGATGTGCAGGTGGAGGCCTGCGACATCGAGCCCGGCGCCGCGTGCGCTCTCGATCGCCTGCAGCGCCTGTTCCGGGGGCAGGCCGAACTTCGACCCGTGGTGGGCGGTGCGGATCGCCGGGTGCGTATCGGCCTCGATCCCGGGCGTGACGCGGACGAGCACCCGCTGAACGCCGGCCGCAGCCGTACGCTCGACTTCGTCCAGCGCGTCGAGCACGACGAAGCGCGCTCCGGCCTCGGCGGCCGCGTGGAGCTCGTCGTCGCTCTTGTTGTTTCCGTGGACGACGAGCCGGTCGCCCGGAACGCCGGCACGCAGCGCGTACTCGAGCTCGCCGAGCGTCGAGACGTCGGCGCCGAGGCCCTCGCCGGCGAGCAGGCGGAGAAGCGCAACGTTCGGGAACGCTTTGACGCCGTAGAGGACGAGCGCGCCCGGGGCGGTCTCGCGGTACGCGCGAACCGCTGCGAGGATCGTCTGCTCGCAGTAGACGACGAGCGGTGTCCCGTGCTCGGCCGCGAGCTCGGAGGCCCGGACGCCGCCGATCGCGAGCGCTCCTCCTTCGACGGCGGCGGTCTTGGGGAGCAGGCCAGGTCTCAGTCAGTCCACCAGTCCTGCGTCATCGGTCCGTCGCCGGGCCCCGTGTTCGGCGCTCCAATGGCGAGCACCTCGGCGCCCTCGGGCCCGCCTTCGAAGTTGCGCATCGTGTCCTTGTGGATGCGGACGGCGTCCATCGGCTTCAGCTCGAGCACCTCGTCGTCGAGCTTGAGGCGGGCGCTGCCGCTGAGGACGACGTAGACCTCTTCCTGGACGTTGTGCTTGTGGCCGAACGGGACGCGGTAGTTCGGGTCGACGCGGAGATAGCTGAGCCCCGAGTTCTCGAGCTCGAGCGGTACGCGCGCGCTCCGAAACTCCATCTCGGTGATGCCGAACTTGGGCGACTGGTTCTCGACTTCCTTGAGGTTGAGCTTGGTGTAATCAGCCAATCCGGACCTCCTGTCGTCGGTGGAGGAATGCTAAAGTCCGCCGAGATGCAGCAGCTTCTCGAGTAGCGCAGGAGGCGAACGCGGCGAGGGCCGCGCCGGCTCCCCGATGGCCTCTCACGACGAGAGGTCTTTTTGTATCCGGAGGCGGAACATGGAGACGTACGACCCACGGGCGATCGAGGCGAAGTGGCAGCGGGTCTGGGAAGACGAGCGCGCGTTCTACACGGACGATCCCGAGCCGGCCGAGGAGCGCGAGAAGTTCTACATGCTCGAGATGCTGCCGTATCCGTCGGGCGACCTCCACATGGGCCACGTCCTCAACTACACGCTGGGCGACGTGCTGACGCACTTCCGGCGCCGCCAGGGCCTGCGCGTGCTGCGGCCGATGGGCTGGGACTCCTTCGGCCTGCCCGCCGAGAACGCCGCTATCCGCGAGGGCGGGCACCCGCGCGAGATCACCGAGCGGAACATCGCGAACATCGAGCGCCAGATGCACCGCCTGGGCTGGGCGATCGACTGGGACCGTGTGATCGCCGCGCACGATCCCGACTACTACCGCTGGACGCAGTGGCTGTTCCTGCGCTTCTTCGAGAAAGGGCTCGCCTACCGCAAGGAATCGCCGGTCAACTGGTGCCCGAAAGATCAGACCGTGCTCGCGAACGAGCAGGTGATCGACGGCCGTTGCGAGCGGTGCGGCAGCGTCGTCGAGGCGCGGAAGATGGAGCAGTGGTTCTTCCGGATCACGGCGTATGCCGACGCGCTCCTGGAGGACCACGCCCTGCTCGAGTGGCCCGACCGCACGATCACGATCCAGCGAAACTGGATCGGCCGCTCAGAGGGCGCCGAGCTCCTGTTCCGGGTCGGCGAGCTTGACCAGGACGTTGCGGTCTTCACGACGCGTCCCGACACGATCTTCGGCGCGACGTTCTTCGTGCTCGCACCCGAGCATCCGCTGGTCGACCTGATGCTCGAGCGTTCGCCACACGCGGAGGAGCTGGGCGAGTACGTGCGCCATGCGATGGCGCGGCGCGGCGAGGAGCGGGCCGGCGCAGACGAGAAGACCGGCGTCTTGACGGGCTTCACCACGACGAATCCGGCGACGGGCGAGGAGATTCCGGTCTGGGTCGCGGAGTACGTGCTGATGGAGTACGGTACCGGCGCCATCATGGCCGTGCCCGGGCACGACGAGCGTGACCGGGAGTTCGCCGAACAGTTCGGCCTGCCGGTGCGGCAGGTCGTCGACGAGGAGGCCGGCGTGCTCGTGGATTCCGGTCAGTTCTCGGGGCGGCCGGTCGAGGAGGCGAAGCGCGCGATCGTCGAGTGGCTCGGCTCGCTGGGCCGGGGGCGCCCTGCGGTCAGCTTCCGACTGCGCGACTGGGGGTTCTCGCGGCAGCGCTACTGGGGCGCTCCGATCCCGATCGTCTACTGCGCGCAATGCGGGATGGTGCCGGTGCCGGACGAGGACTTGCCGGTGCTGCTGCCGGAGGTCGAGGACTACCGGCCGAAGGGCAAGCCGCCGCTGGCCTCGAACGAGGAGTGGCTGAACGTGGCGTGCCCCTCCTGCGGCGGGCCGGGCAAGCGCGAGGCGGACACGATGGACACCTTCGTCGACTCGTCCTGGTACTTCCTGCGCTACTGCGATCCGCGGAACGACGAGGCGGCGTTCTCGCGCGAGCTCGTCGACTTCTGGATGCCGGTCGACCAGTACGTGGGCGGGATCGATCACGCCACCGGGCATCTCTTGTACTCGCGGTTCTTCGTGAAGGTGCTGAACGAGCTCGGGCTGGTCGGGTTCCGCGAGCCGTTCGCGCGCCTGTTCCACCAGGGCTGGGTGCGCCAGGGCGGAACGAAGATGTCGAAGTCGCGCGGGAACGTGACGGCGCCCGACCAGCTGGCCGACATGTACGGCGCCGACGCGGTGCGCCTCTACATCCTCTTCGTCGGGCCCGCCGATCAGGCCATGGACTGGACCGAGGAGGGCGTGGAGGGGATCGCGCGCTTCCTACGGCGCCTCTGGCGGATCGTGCACGAGGCCGCGGCTTCGGGCGACTCGGCCGGCGAGGGCCCGCTGGTGCGGAAGGCGCACGAGACGATCGCGAAGGTCAGCGACGACATCGGGCGCCGGTTCGTCTTCAACACGCCGATTGCCGCCGTGATGGAGCTAGTGAACGAGCTCGGACGGGACGCGTCGGCGCCGGGGGCGCGCTTCGCGGCGGAGACGGCTGTATCGCTGATCCAGCCGTACGCGCCGCACGTGGCGGAGGAGCTGTGGTCGGCGCTTGGGCACGAACGGCTCTGGGAGCAGCCTTGGCCGGTCGCCGACGAGGCACAGCTCGAGCGTGAGACGTTCCAGCTCGTGATCCAGGTGAACGGCAGGGTGCGCGACCGCGTCGAGGCATCCACGGACGAGTCCGAGGCGCAGTTGGTCGAGCGCGCGCTTGCCTCCCCGCGAGTCCAGGCACACGTCGACGGCAAGCAGGTACGACAGACGATCGTGGTGCCCGGCCGCCTCGTGAATCTCGTCGTCTGACGCTTCTTACGCCTTCTGTTCACGCGCGCGCGAGCATCTCCTGGGTGGGTGGGGGATTGGGACGGTACCGTCACGGGCGCACGAAAGCGGGTCGCAACCGTGCCGATTTCGAATCAATTCCGGCGCTTTTTCGGCGCACAGCGGTCACACACACATCACACGTCCTCGGGCACGCTCGGTACATGCCGGACTTCCTCCTCCAGCACCGGCGGCACCTCCTCGCCGCCGCGGCCGCACTCGTGCTCCTGTTGCTCGCAGCCCACCTCCTCCTGCCAGCGGGCACCACGACCCCGACGGCCCCCCTCCCCCCGTCACCGGGTCTCGGCACAAGCGCGGCCGGAGCCCCGCACGCGCGTGTGGTGGTCGACGTGGTCGGCGCCGTGCGAGAGCCGGGCCTCTACCGGCTCGAGCAAGGCTCGCGGATCGACGATGCCATCGCCCGCGCGGGCGGGGCGACGCCCAAGGCCGACCTCGCGCAGGTCAACCTTGCTGCGCCGCTCGCCGACGGCGAGCAGGTCGTCGTCCCTAAGCGAAGCGCTCCCGGGGCGGTGCCGCCTGGCGCGAGCGGCTCGCCGGGCGCCGGGACGCCTCCTGCCCCCGTCCAGCTGAGCACCGCAACGCTGGAGCAGCTCGACTCGCTGCCCGGCATCGGCCCGGCGACGGCCCAGAAGATTCTCGACTATCGCACGAAGCACGGCGCATTCAGCTCGGTCGACGAGCTCGACGCAGTCCCGGGCATCGGACCAAAGCGCCTCGACCAGCTGCGCGACCTCGTCGTGCCGTGAGTCGCACGCCGCACGTCGTCGTCTGCGGGCTCTGCCTGGGTATTGCGCTTGCGAACGCGGGCCGCGTCCCACTCCTCGGCGCAACGATCGCGGCAGCGTTGCTCTTCGTTGCCGTGGCGAGTCTCGACCCCCGCCTGCGGCCGGCGCTCATCGCGGCCGCGCTCGTCATGGTGGGGTGGTGGTGGGGCAGCGCCCGTCTCGATGCGCTCGACCGGAGCATCCTGTTGTCGCGGGTCGATACGGCCGAACGCGCCATGCTCGTCACGACCGGCCCCGCCCGCTCGAGTCGCTTCCAGCTGCGGGTGCCGGCACAGGTCAGGCGCTTCGGGCGGCTTCGCTTCCGTGAATCGGTCCTGCTCGAGCTCCCCCGCGGTCGCGCGCCGCCCCAGGGGGGCCTGCTCGAGGCGATTACGACGGTCCGCTTGCCGCGAGCGGCCAAGAACGGCTTCGACGAACGAGCCTGGCTCCGTCATCAAGGGGTCCATGTGGTACTGCACGCAGACCGCTGGAAGCTGATCGGCCGCAGAGGCGGGCTCGCAGGAGTCGGAGACCGCTTGCGCGCCTTGCTCTACGGCTCGGTCGCCCGTGGCCTCGACGGAACCCGCCGGGGAGTGGTCGAGGGTGTGGTGCTCGGAGATGAGCAAGCGCTCCCGGAAGGACTGAGGAACCGCTTCCGCTCTTCGGGGCTCTACCACCTCCTAGCCGTGTCAGGGCAGAACGTGGCGCTGGTCGCCGCAGGAGCGCTCGTGCTCGCATGGCTGCTGGGGCTGCCGCGCTGGTGCGGCCAATTCGGTGCGATCGGCGCAATTGCGGCCTACGTCCTCGCTGTGGGCGCACAGCCGTCCGTGATCCGGGCCGGAGTCGCGGGCGTGCTCGGTTCCCTGGCCTGGCTCGCCGCCCGGCCCGCCGACCGCTGGTACTTCCTGCTGCTCGGCGCTCTCGTGCTGTTGGCCTGGAACCCCTACGACGCGCTCGATGCGGGATTCCAGCTTTCGTTCGTCGCGGTCGCAGCGATCTTCGTCGCGGTGCCGCGTCTCGGCGCGCTCCTGGATGGATACCCGCTGCCGGCCAAGCTCGGCGCAGCGATTGCCGTCGCGACTGCCTGTGGGCTCGCCACCGCGCCGATTCTCTGGCTGCAGTTCCACGCGGTTCCGCTCCTGACGGTTCCAGCGAACGCGCTTGCGGAGCCCGCCGTCGCCCCGCTCCTCTACCTGGCCTTCGCGGCCGGGCTCACCGCGCTGATATTCCCGCCCGCAGCGAGCGCGATTGCGTGGGTCAACGGCTGGAATGCGGCCTACCTCGCCGGTTGCGCCCGCCTGTTCGGCAGCCTGCCGGGCGCTCAGGTCCGCTCGGGCCGTGGGCTCACCGTCGTGCTCGCACTCGCTGCGGGCGGTGCCGCCTATGCTTGGCGGCGTTGGCAGAGCTCGCTTCGGTCTACCTCATTACGGGAACAGATCGCCCGAAGGTCACGCGTGCGCTGAGAAGACTGCGAGACCGGGTCGGGGAGGACGCAACCGAGATTCTCTCGGCACACGACGCCGGCGGCGAGGACGTCGCCGCGGCGTGCAACGCACTCGGCCTCTTCACCGTCGAGCGCCGCCTCGTCGTGGTCGAGAGCGTGGAACGCTGGAAGGCCGCCGACCTCGAGGCCGTAGAGGAGTACCTCAAGCGGCCGGCGCCCACGACCGTGCTCGCGCTCGTTGGCGACGAAGTGAAGCGCGACTCTGCCCTGGCGAAGGCGGTCGCGAAGGCCGGCGAGGTCCTCGTCTTCGACCTCCCGAAGCGCGGCCGCAAAGCTGACCTCCCGCGCTGGGTCGAGGCGCAGCTCAAGGAACGAGGCGTCGTGATCGACTCGGAGGCCGCCCGATCTCTCGTCGACCTCGTCGGGCAGAACCCGGATGAGCTCGCGAGCGAGGTCGACAAGCTCGCGACGTGGGCCGAGGGCGAGCGGATCGGGGAGCGCGAGGTGGTCGAGCTCGTCCCGGCACGAGCCGAGACTCCGCCCTTCGACCTGACCGATGCGTGGGGGCGGCGCGACGTCTCGGGCGCACTGGCTGCGAGCGAGAGGATCGTCGAACGCTCCGGCGATGCAACCCGGGATGTCCTACTCCGGGTGACCGGCCTGCTGACGGCACACGTCGGCCGCGTGCGCAACTGCCGCCGGCTCGACGCGCAGGGCGTCCCTCCCGCGGCGGCCGCCCAGCAGCTGAACCGGAACCGCTTCTACGTTCAGAAGCTCTACGAGCAGGCCGGAAACTTCAGCGAGGACGAGCTAGACGAAGCGGTCGTTCGCCTCGCCGAGCTCGACCTGGCCCTGAAAGGCGGCAGCAAGCTGCCAGGGGAGCTCGAATTCACGAGAGCCCTGATCGACGTCACGCGCCGCGCCGAGCCGGCGCGAACGGTTTAGAAACCGCCGGAGACGAGCCGGGCGGCCTGGGCCTTCTTGCGCGCCGCGGCGTTTCGATGCAGCGCGCCCTTCGAGACCGCCTTGTCGATCTGCCGCACGAGCTCGCGGTGCTCGGTGTCGATCCGATCCCGGTCGCCGTCGGCGACCGCTGCCCGCAGCCGGCGGGTGAAGGTCTTCACCGTCGACGCGTAGCGGAGGTTCTCGAGCCGCTCCTGAGCGGCGGTGCGAACGCGCTTCTTCTGTTGCTTGATGTTCGGCATAAAAGAGCCCGCAGCGCGGGCCCGGCGATGGTAGCAGCAGCCGCGCCCTGCGACCCACGCCCGGCACCAGCGCGTTGACACACTTCTGTCACGGTCCCGTCACCCATGCGCGCGCATTTCAGGACTAGGCTCATAGCGGGGAGGAGGTCTTCGGGTACCAGCGCCCCGGCAGGCCCAGACGCGGCGCGCGACCCCGAAGCGCCGACGGAGGCCGTTCCTATACTCGCCACCGTGGAAGAGTCGCTCCCGGCCCGCGGCCGACGGCTCGCGTGGTCGACGGCGATCTTCTCGTTCGGCACCGGGCTCTCCCGCATCGTCGGTCTCGTCCGCGAGAGCGTGGTGCGCTACTACTTCGGCACGGTCGGCGCGATCAACGCGTTCGAGGTCGCGTTCCTGATCCCGAACACGGTGCGTGCCCTGGTCGCCGACGCGGCGCTCTCGTCGGCATTCGTCCCGGTGTTCAGCGAGCTGCTCGTGAAGGGCGAGCGCAAGCGCGCCTGGCGGGTGGCGTCAAGCCTGTTCTGGCTCGTGCTCCTCGGCCTCGGCGGGATCACGGCGCTCTTCATCGTCATCTCGCCGTGGGTCATGCGCGCGTTCGGATACGGGCCGCTCGCGGCGAACCTCGCGCGCATCCTCTTCCCGATCGTCGTCCTGCTCGGCCTGTCCGGGATCGTCGTCGGGATCCTGAACAGCTACGAGCACTTCACCGTCCCGGCGCTCACGCCCGTGGCGTGGAACCTCGCCATCATCGCCGGCCTCGTGATCGGCGTCCCACGCGCGCACGGGATCACCACGCAGCTGTACATCTACGCCTTCTCGATCCTCGTCGCCACGGTGATCCAGTTCCTGCTGCCGCTGCCCTGGCTGCGCGGCAGGGACGGCCACCTGCAAATGGTGATCGACGTCCGCGACCCGGCCGTGCGGCAGACGCTCGTTCTCATGGTCCCGATCACGATCGGGCTCGGCCTGATCAACATCAACGCGGTCGTCGACACGTTCTTCGCGGCGCGGCTGATCGACCGGTTCCACGCGCCGAGCGCGATCAACGCCGCGTTCCGGCTCTACATGCTGCCGCAGGGGATGTTCTCGGTCGCCGTCGCGACGGTGCTGTTCCCGACGCTCGCACGACTCGCCTCGGGCCGCGACCTCGATGGCTTCCGCAACACCGTGGCGATGGGCATGCGCCAGATCGCGTTCCTGCTCTTGCCGGCGAGCGTCGCGTGCGCGGTGCTCGCCGACCCGATCGTGCGCGTCGTCTACCAGCGCGGCGACTTCACGCCGGCGCAGGTGCCCGCCACGGCGGGCGCCCTCGCGGCCTTCTCCCTCGGGCTTGCCTTCAACGGCTTCATGCTGATGCTCAACCGCGCGTTCTTCAGCCTCCAGCGCCCGTGGCTCCCGACCTGGGTGGCCCTCGGCAACCTCGCGCTCAACGCCGTCCTCGACACTGCCTTCTACCGCTTCGGGATCTGGGGCATCCCCCTGTCGACCTCGATCGTGAACATCGCGGGAACGGCTGCGCTCATCGTCCTGCTCGACCGTGAGCTCGGGCAGCTCGACCTGCGGCGGACCCTCGGCGTCGTCCTGCGCGTCACCGCGGCCTCCGTCGTGCTCGGCGCGATCTCCTACGGCACGTGGAAAGGGCTTCACGGCGTTCTCGGCGGGTCGTTCCTCGCGGCGCTCGTCGCACTTGCCGCCGCCCTCGCGTTGGGGATCGTCGGCTACCTCGTCTCCGCCCGCCTGCTGCGGATTCGGGAGCTCGACACGCTGCTAGGGCTCCGGTCACGGTCCAGGTGATCGCGTTCGAGCCGCTGCGGCAGGAGCACCTTTCGCTCCTCCGCGAGTGGCTCGCCCGGCCGCACGTCCGCCAGTGGTGGCGCGACTCGATCGACGAGTCGATCGCGGAGTACGAGCACGCGATCGACGGGCTCGACCCCAGCGACCACTACCTCATCGTCCTCGACGGGCGGCCAGTCGGGATGGTCGAGACCTACCTCGTCTCGGACCACCCCGAGTGGGAGGCGATCGTGCGCGTCGGCGAGGGCGTCGCGGGAGTCGATCTGCTGATCGGCGAGGAGGACCTCGTCGGCCATGGGCTCGGCTCGCGAGCCCTCGAAGCGTTCACCCGAGACGTCGTCTTCGCGAGCGCCGCGACCCATGCATGCGTCGCGGCGGTCGATGAGGACAACCGCCGCTCCTGGCGCGCGTTCGAGAAGGCCGGCTTTCGCTACGTGCGCGACGTCGAGGAAGAGGGCCGCCCGCACCGCTTGATGCGCCTCGACCGCCGCTACGCTCAGTAGCCCATGGAGCTCGAGCGCATCCGCAACTTCTCGATCATCGCGCACATCGACCACGGCAAGTCGACGCTCGCCGACCGCATCCTCGAGCTGACCGAGACCGTGACCGGCCGGCAGATGCGCGAGCAGGTGCTCGACACGATGGAGCTCGAGCGCGAGCGCGGCATCACGATCAAGGCGCAGGCCGTGCGCGTGAACTGGAAGGGCCACGAGCTGAACCTGATCGACACGCCCGGCCACGTCGACTTCACCTACGAGGTCTCCCGCTCGCTCCAGGCCTGCGAAGGCGCGCTGCTCGTGGTGGACGCGGCCCAGGGCATCGAGGCGCAGACCGTCGCGAACGCGTACCTGGCGATCGAGAACGACCTCGAGATCGTCCCCGTCGTGAACAAGATCGACCTCCCGCAGGCAGACCCAGAACGCACCGCGGCCGAGATCGCCGAGCTCGTCGGCGACGACCCCGACCACGTGCTCCCCATTTCCGCCAAGACCGGCTCGGGCGTGGACGCGGTGCTGGACGCGATCGTCGAGCGGATCCCGGCTCCCAGCGGAGACCCGGACGCGGCGCCGCGGGCGCTGATCTTCGATTCGTCCTACGACCAGTACCGGGGCGTCGTGGCGTTCGTCCGGGTCGTGGACGGCTCGTTCCGCGCGCGCGAGCCGCTGCGGGCGATGGCGCAGGGGACGCGCTTCGAGGCCGAGGAGGTCGGGTTCTTCTCACCGACGATGCGCGCGGCGGAGTCGCTGGGCGCGGGCGAGGTCGGGTACGTCATCACGGGCCTGAAGGACGTGAGCCGCCTGCGGGTCGGGGACACGCTCACCTCCGAGCGGCGTGCCGCAGACGAGCCGCTGCCGGGCTACAAGGACGTGAAGCCCATGGTCTTCGCCGGCCTTTTCCCGACGGACTCCGACGACTATCCCGAGCTCCGCGACGCGCTCGAGAAGCTGAAGCTCAACGACGCCGCGCTGTTCTACGAGCCCGAGACCTCGCAGGCGCTCGGCTTCGGTTTCCGCTGCGGGTTCCTCGGGCTCCTGCACATGGAGATCGTGCGCGAGCGGCTCGAGCGCGAGTTCGACCTCGACCTGCTCGTGACCGCGCCGAACGTCGCCTACCGCGTCGTCACGCAGACGGGCGAGGAGGTCGAGGTGCACAACCCGTCCGAGATGCCGCGCGAGATCGAGCGCGTCGAGGAGCCGTACATCAAGGCATCGATCATCGTCCCCAAGGACTACGTCGGCCCGGTGATGGAGCTGAACACGGAGCGGCGCGGGCGGTTCGACCACATGGAGTACCTCTCCGAGGAGCGGGTGCTGCTCGTCTACGAGCTGCCGCTCGCGGAGATCGTGCTCGACTTCTATGACCAGCTGAAGTCGCGGACGCGCGGGTACGCGAGCTTCGACTATGACGTGATCGACTTCCGCGAGGGCGAGCTCACGCGTGTCGACGTGCTGATCGCCGGCGAGCCTGTGGATGCGTTGTCGCTGATCGTTCACCGCGACGAGGCGTACTCGCGCGGGCGCGCGCTCGTCGACCGACTGCGCGAGGAGATCCCCCGCCAGTTCTTCGACGTGCCGGTCCAGGCTGCGATCGGCTCCCGCGTGATCGCCCGCGAAACCATCAAGGCCAAGCGCAAGGACGTGCTTGCGAAGTGCTACGGCGGCGACATCACGCGCAAGCGGAAGCTGCTCGAACGGCAGAAGGCGGGTAAGCGGCGGATGAAGCAGGTCGGTGCGGTCGAGGTGCCGCAGGAGGCCTTCCTCGCGGTGCTGAACCTGGACGGAGGGAAGAAGTGAGCGGCGCCCGGCACCTCTACGTGCACCTGCCGTTCTGCGCCTCGCGCTGCGGCTACTGCGACTTCGTGACGGTCGTCGGGCGGGAGGGACAGCACCGGGCCTACGTCGATGCGCTGCTCGCGGAGCTCTCGCTTGAGCGCGAGCTGCTCGCGGAGCCGCTGGAGAGCGTATTCCTGGGCGGCGGCACCCCGACGTTCACCGAGCCGCGGGAGCTCGAGCGGCTCCTGGACGCGCTGCCTCGCGCGAAGGAGGTCACGGTCGAGGCGAACCCGGAGACGGTGAACGCGGAGCTCGCCTCGCTGCTGCGCGCTTGGGGCGTCGACCGGGTCTCACTGGGGGCGCAGAGCTTCCGGCCGCACCTGCTCGAGGTGCTCGAGCGGCGCGCGCGACCGGACGACGTCCGACGCGCCGTCTACGCTCTTCGCGATGTCAACATTGACAACATCTCGTTGGATCTCATCTACGGGATTCCCGGCCAGAGCGCCGCCGATCTCGACGCCGACCTGAGCGATGCGCTCGCGCTGGCGCCCGAGCACGTCTCGTGCTACGAGCTCGAGGCGAAGGCGGGGACGCGCTTCACTCACGCGCACGGCACGGAGCTCGCCCGCCAGGCCGAGGCGATGGAGTCCTACTTCGAGCGCGTCGTCGCGCGTGTGACGGCGGCCGGCTACCGCTGGTACGAGACGGCGAATTTCTGCCGCGCGCCTTCGGACGCGGGCGGTCGCGACCTCCGTTCGCGGCACAACCTCGCGTACTGGCGGGGACGGGACTACCTCGGGCTCGGGATCGGCGCGGTTTCGACAATCGATGGACGGCGCTGGCGGACCACGTCTCGCCTCGGCACGTATCTCGCCGCGCTGGTCGCCGGCGAGCGGCCGCCGCGGGACTTGGAGGAGCTGCCGCGAGACGTACGCTGGAGCGAGCGCGTGCTCCTGGGCCTCCGGCTGGACGAGCCGCTCGACGTGGTGGGGCTGGAGCGCGCGGTCGACTGGGGCGCGGTGGAGCGGCTCGAGCGGCTCGGGCTCGTCCGGCGGGACAACGGATCCGCCGAGGCGCTGACGCTCACGCGCCGGGGGCGCTTCCTCGGGGGCGGGGTCACGGCGGACCTGCTCGCCTAAAATCCCTGCAAAGGGAATGATCGACAGACCCGAAACCGACCTCACCGAGCGCCAGCGGCTGATCCTGCGGGGCGTCGTCGAGGGCTACGTCGAGACGGGCCAGCCCGTCGGCTCGCGCACGCTCGTCGAGGGGACTGGGCTGCGGGTCTCGTCCTCGACGGTGCGCAGCGAGCTCGCCGAGCTCGAGGCACGCGGCCTCCTGACGCATCCGCACACGTCCGCGGGGCGCGTGCCGACCGAGCGCGGCTACCGCTACTACGCGGACCGTCTTCTCGAGCGGTTGGCGCCTCAGCCGGAAGGATTCCCGCTGGACCTGAGCTCGGCGAGGACGGAGGTCGACGTCGCGCTCCAGGCGACCACGGAAGCGCTCTCGGAGGTGACGAGACTGCTCGCCCTGGTCTCCGCCCCGCCGCTCGGCACGGCGACCGTGCGCCATGTCGAGGTCCTGCTGCTGCAGCCGCAGCTCGCGATGGTCGTGGTCATCACCTCGACCGGGAGCGTGACCAAGGGTGTCTACCGCTTCGCGGAGCCCGTCGATCCGGGTCTGGCCAGCTGGGCCGGCGAGTACCTCAACGACCGGGTCTCCGGGCTCGAGCTGGGCAGCCACGTGCTCCGCCGGCGTCTCGACGATCCGAGCCTCGGCGCGATCGAGCGCGCGTTCCTGCAGCCGATCGAGGCGCTCTTCCGGGAGGCGCTCGCGGCGGAAGGGCAGAGCCTCTACGTCGGAGGGACCTCCGGGCTGCTCGAGGACCTGCGCTCCGAGGAGCTCGACGCCTACCAGCGGCTGGTCGAGGTCCTCGAGAAGCGCGCCGCACTCCTCGAGGTCGTGAGCCAGGCGCTCGATCCGAGGCGGCCCTTCGTCCGGGTCGGGCCGGAGCTCGAGCATCCGGCCATGCGCGAGCTCTCGCTCGTCGGAGCGTCGTACGGCCTCACGGACCGGACGCTCGGCGCGGTGTCGCTGCTCGGCCCGGTTCGGATGGACTACGACAAGGCGCTGCGCTCCGTGCGCGCGGCCGCGCACGAGCTCTCTCGGTTCCTCGAGGAGATCTACGAGGACAACTAGGACGGCAAGCACCAAAGCTAGGCTTGGTGGGCCGATGTCGACCACACAGCGCGACTACTACGAGGTGCTCGGCGTCGAGCGGACGGCCGGCGAGGCCGAGATCAAGAAGGCCTTTCGCGGACAGGCTCGCACGCTTCATCCCGACGTCTCCGATGCGCCCGACGCGCAGGAGCGTTTCCGCGAGGTCGTCGAGGCCTACGAGGTGCTCTCCAAGCCCGAGACCCGCGAGCTCTACGACCGCTTCGGCCATGCCGGCCTGCGCGGCGGCGGGTTCACGCCGACCAGCTTCGACCTCGGCAGCCTGTCGGATCTGTTCGCGGCGTTCTTCGGGGACGACCTGTTCGGCGCCTCGGCACGTCCGCGCCGCTCGCGGGGCGCAGACGTCGCCGCGCAGATCGAGATCGAGCTCGCGGAGGCTGCGAGCGGCACGAGCCGCGAGGTGCCGTTCCCGGTGACCGTCGCCTGCGCCGTCTGCTCCGGCAGCGGCGCGGAGCCGGGCACCGAGCCGACCACCTGCCCGACCTGCGGGGGAGCCGGCCGGGTCGAGCACGTCTCGCGGACGGCGTTCGGCGAGTTCATCCGCGCCCAGACCTGCGGCAGCTGCGGCGGCCTCGGCCGGGTGGTCGAGCATCCCTGCGGCGAGTGCCAGGGCACAGGCCGGGTCGTCGAGGAGCGCACCCTCGACGTGGAGATCCCGGCCGGGATTCACGACGGCCAGCAGATCCGGCTCTCCGGCGAAGGCCACGCCGGCTCGCTCGGAGGACGTGCCGGGGACCTGTACGTCCAGGTGCGGATCCGCCCCGACCCGCGGTTCGTGCGCGAGGGGAACGACATCTTCTCGACGGTCGACCTCACGATGACCGAGGCCGCGCTCGGCACCTCGGTGCGGGTGCCGACCCTCGACGGCGACGAGGAGATCGACTTCGAGCCGGGCACGCAGCCCGGCGAGATCCGCGTTCTGCGCGGCCGCGGCATGCCCGTCCTGCAGGGCTTCGGCCGCGGAGATCAGCGACTGCTCGTCAACGTCCAGGTTCCGCACCGCCTGAGCGAGCAGCAGCGCGGGCTGCTCGAGGAGTTCGAGCGGAGCGCAGGCGAGGAGACGTACCGGCGCGACGAGGGGTTCTTCGAGAAGCTCAAGAGCGCGTTCCGCTGAAGCCGCTCCGCCGCGTCGCTGCCGTCGTTCCCGCCGAGCGCGCCGAGGTCGCACGTGCGCTGATGCTCGAGCTCTTCCCGGAAGGGTTCGAGGAACGCGACGCCCACGACGGCGTCGAGCTCGCCGCCTACACCGATGCAGGCGGCGAGGAGCGGCTCTGGGCCGCGTTCGGAGCAGTGTCCTCCGACAACGTGCCCGAGGGCTGGGAAGAACGGTGGCGCGCCTTCCACCGCCCGGTGCAAGTCGGACCGCTGTGGGTCGGCCCGCCCTGGGAAACGCCGCCCCCCGGCGCGGACGCGGTCGTGATCGATCCCGGCCGCGCGTTCGGGACGGGCGGCCACCCGACGACGCGCCTCTGCTTGCGGCAGCTGCTCGAGGTCGAGACCGGCAGCCTGCTCGACGTCGGCTGCGGCTCTGGCGTCATCGCGATCGCCGCGGCCACGCTGGGATTCTCCCCCGTGACCGCGATCGACGACGACCAGGTGGCGCTGGCAGCCGCCCGCCGCAACGCGAGCGCGAACCGCGTTTCGGTCGAGCTGCGCCGCGGCGACGCCCTGCAGAGCGATCTGCCGTTGGCCGACGTGGTGGTCGCGAATGTCTCGTGGGAGTTCGTCGCGAAGCTCGCTCCGCGCCTGCGCGCACGCGACCTGATCGTCTCGGGCTACCTCGAGTCGGAGCTTCCCTTTGCCTCGGGCTACGCGCGGGTGAGCCGCCTCGCGGAGGACGGCTGGGCGGCGGACCTGCTTCGGCGCGAGGAGTAGAGTGCGGGCGCCGTGGCGGGTTTCTCCGTTCGTTTCCTGGGCTGCAAGGTCTCGTACGCGGACGCGCAGCTGATACGCGAGCGCCTCCTCGCGGACGGCCACGTCGAGCGGAACGATGCCGCCGAGATCGCGGTCGTCAACACCTGCTGCGTGACCCACGAGGCCGTTCGGAAATCGCGCCACGCGGCAGCTCGCGCAGCCCGCACGCACGAACGCGTCTACGTCACCGGCTGCGGCGCCAACCTCGCCGCCGACGGCTTCGCCGGGCTTCCGGACAACGTCGTCGTCGTGGCCCGCCGAAGCGAGGAGACGCCGGACTTCGTGGCCCGTGACGTCGGGCCGATCGGCTGCGTCCAGGCAGCGTCGAGACTCGAACGGGTGCGGGCGTTCGTGCGCGTCCAGGACGGCTGCAGCTTCTCGTGCGCGTTCTGCGTGATCCCGCTCGTCCGGGGCTCCTCGCGCAGCCGCAGGGTAGAGGACGTGCTGAGCGAGGTGCGCAAGCGCGTCGAGCAGGGTCACCGAGAAGTCGTGCTCACCGGCATCAACCTCGGCTGCTATCGCGATCGCGACGCACGCTACGCGCTGCCCGACCTCGTCCGTGCGGTCGGAGCGGTGCCGGGGCTCGGGCGACTCCGCCTGTCGTCGATCGAGGTCAACCACGTCAACCCCGAGCTCGAGGAGGCGCTGCGCGAGACCGAGAACGTCGCGCTGCACCTGCACGTCCCGCTGCAGTCGGGCGACGACGGGATTTTGCGGTCGATGGGCCGCCGTTACGACTCGGCAACCTTTCTGCGCCGGCTCGCACCGTTTGGTGACTTCAACCTCACCACCGACGTGATCGTCGGCTTTCCGGGTGAGGACGAGCGGGCGTTCAGCCGTACCCTCGACGTCGTCGAGCAGGCCGGGATCACGAACGTGCACGTCTTCCCGTACTCGCCGCGCCCGGGCACCGCGACCGCCGCCGCCGACTCCGTGCCGCCGGAGGTCAAGCGCGAGCGCGGGGAGCGGCTCCGGGAGCGGTCGCGGCTGGCGAGCGTCGAGCGCTGGCGCTCGAAGGTGGGGCGAGACGACGTCGTGCTCGTCGACCGGCCCGGCCGTGGCTACGGCGACGACTACTCGCCGTGGCTCGTGCGGGGCGAGGTGGGCGAGCTCCTGCCGGTCCGCGGCCGCGCGGTCACCGAGGAGGGGATTCTCGCTGCCTGAGGACTGTCTCTTCTGCACGCTCTATCGCGAGGGAGAGCACGTCAACGCGACCGATGGCTTCGTCGCGATCCAGGACATCAATCCGAAGGCCGAGACCCATCTGCTCGTGATCCCGGAACGGCACGTCGATTCGTACCGCGAGATCTCGGAGTTCCCGGCGGACGAGGGGAAGCGGATGCTCGAGTTCGTCGCCGAGACTGCGAAGCACGCGGGCCTCGAGGACTACCGCGTCATCGTCAACGTCGGCGAGGGCGGCGGCCAGACGATCTTCCACCTCCACTGGCACGTCCTCGGCGGCCGCGTCTGGGGGATGGCCGGATGACGCTGATCACGCGGATCGAGTCCGAGCTCAAGGAGGCAATGGCCGCGCGAGACGGCGACCGGCGGGACACGCTGCGGCTGATCCTCGCCGCGCTGCGGAGCGCCGAGAAGGAGCTGCAGCGGCCGCTGCACGACGACGAGGAGCTGCAGGTGCTGCAGCGCGAGCGCAAGCGCCGTAACGAGGCGGCCGAGGCCTTCCGGAACGGCGGCCGCGAGGAGCAGGCGGAGGCGGAAGAGCGCGAGCTGGCGGTGCTCGAGGAGTTCATGCCGGAGCCGCTGTCCGAGGAAGAGCTCGAGGAGATCGTCGACGACGCGATCGCCGAGGTCGGTGCGACGAGCATGCGCGACATCGGGCGCGTCATGGCGGATGTGATGCCGCAGGTCGCCGGCCGTGCCGACGGCTCTGCCGTGAGCCAGCTCGTCCGCGAAAAGCTCGCCTGAGAAGGGCCGACCTTCCCGGGCGGCCCTTGGTCCCTTAAGACGGTTCGCCCGGCCTCCTCCCCGAGGCGAGCGTATCGGGGAACGGCGCACGTGTCTGTCACGAAACCGCGCCGAATGTGTGACTCCTCAGCGCGGTCTCGGTGCCCGGCCCAGCGCCTACACTGAGGCTCGAGTTGCAGGAGGTTCTGTCTGTCTCGAACGACGTCGCGGCCGAGCTCGCCACCGTGGGCGACGGCGTCCTCGACGCGCTCCGGGACCGGCTCCGCTGCACGATCCTGCTCCGCGGGAACCGGCTGACGATCGAAGGCACGGACCCGGACGTCGCGCAGGCCCGCGCGGTCATCGACGAGCTCGGCGACCTGGTCGAAGGTGGCCACGAGATCGACCCGAGCACGGTCGACGCGGTGCTCTCCGCACTCGACCAGGCCGAAGACCTACGCGAGGTCTTCGAAGACGTCGTCTGGCGCCATCGCGGCAAGAGGATCTCGCCGAAGACCGTCAACCAGAAGCGGTACGTCGACGCGATGCGCCGGCACACGGTCACCTTCGCGATCGGGCCGGCAGGCACGGGCAAGACGTATCTCGCGATGGCGCTCGCGGTCTCCGCCCTGTCGGACCGCGAGGTCGGCCGGATCATCCTCACGCGCCCCGCGGTCGAGGCAGGCGAGCGGCTCGGCTTCCTGCCCGGCGACATGCTCGCGAAGGTCGATCCGTACCTACGTCCGCTCTACGACGCGCTCTACGACATGCTCGACCCGGATCGGCTCGCGGCGTACATGGACAAGGGCACGATCGAGGTCGCCCCGCTGGCGTTCATGCGCGGGAGGACGCTGAACGACTCCTTCATCATCCTCGACGAGGCCCAGAACACGAGCCCGGAGCAGATGCAGATGTTCCTGACGCGGCTCGGTTTTGGCTCCAAGGTCGTCGTGACGGGCGACGTGACGCAAATCGACCTCCCGCGGGAGCAGGCCTCGGGGCTCATCCACGTGCAGGACATCCTCGGCTCGATCGACGGGATCGCGTTCATCCGCTTCGGCCACGAGGACGTCGTCCGGCACCGGCTCGTACAGCGGATCGTCGAGGCCTACAAGCTCCACGCGGAGGAGACGGGCACGCAGCGGCAGCGCTAGCGATGGTCGCGGTCGAGGTGGCAAACCGCAGCGGTGTCCGGGTCGAAGAGGCGGCGGCGGTAGCGCTCGCCCGGAGCGTCCTCGCCGAAGAGGGCGTCCAGGACGGCGAGCTCGGCCTCCACTTCGTCGGGCCGGAGGAGATGCGGGCGCTGAAGCGCCAGCACCTCGGAGCGGACGAGGTCACAGACGTGCTCTCGTTTCCGATCGACGGCCGGGACGCTCTCGATCCCGGTCCCCCGCGGCAGCTCGGCGACGCGGTGCTCTGTCCGGCGGTGGTCGGCGAGGCCTGGCGCGGCCCGCTCGTCCACGGCCTGCTGCACCTGGTCGGCTACGAGCACGGCGCCGAGATGGAGCAACGGGAGGCACGTTGGAGCGACTGACCCATCGCCGCGCCCGGACGCTCCTCGAGAGCTTCAACTTCGCGGTCGAGGGGATCATCCACGTCCTCCGGACGCAGCGGAACATGCGCATCCACTTTCTCGCCGGGGTGGTCGTGCTCATCGCGGCGATCGCGATCGGCGTCTCGAAGATCGAGCTGATCGCATTGCTGCTCGCGATCGCCTTTGTCTTCATCACGGAGATGATCAACTCGGCGCTGGAGCAGGCGATCGACGTGGCGACGACGTCGTTCGACCCCCTCGCGAAGCTCGCGAAGGACATCGCCGCGGGTGCGGTGCTGATCGCGACGGTCAACGCGATCGCGATCGGCTACCTGGTCTTCTCGGGCGAGATCGCGGACCGCAGCTCGCGGCTGCTGGAGAGCCTGCGCGACGCACCGGCGCAGCTGACGCTGATCGCACTCGTCGTGACGGTGATCGCCGTGATCGCGGCCAAGGCCTACACGGGGCGTGGGCGCCCGCTGCGGGGCGGCCTCCCGTCGGGTCATGCGGCCGTCGCGTTCGCCGGCTGGATGGCCGCGACGCTCGTGATCGGCAACTCGCACCGCTTCCTGATCTCGTCGCTGACGTTCATCATGGCGCTGCTCGTGGCGCAGACGAGGGTCGAGGCCGGGATCCACTCCGCGCTCGAGGTGACCTACGGCGGGTTCCTCGGCGCACTCGTCACGCTGGCGGTGTTCCAGCTCTTCTCGTGACGGACGAGCTCTACCAGCGGGCGGTGGCGATCGCGGAGCGGGCCTACGCCCCGTACTCGGAGTACTACGTCGGGGCAGCGGTCCGGGCGCGCGACGGCCGGGTGTTCGAGGGCGTGAACGTCGAGAACGCGGCGTACCCGCTCGGGATTTGCGCGGAGAAGACGGCGATCTCCTGCGCGGTCGTCGCGGGGTGCCGGCAGGGCGACCTCGAGGCGATCGCGATCACGGCCTCGCCGTGCGGGGGCTGCCGCCAGTGGCTTTACGAGTTCCGGCTCGACCGGGTGACGTTCCCCAACCGCGAGGGGGAGTTGGTCACGTACGCGCCGGCAGAACTGCTGCCCGAGACGTGGGAGCTGGACTGAGCCGTCGAGGCGGGGACGAGAATTCACCGAATCGGCACGAAGGCGTGACAGACCCGTGCGTCGACCGTCGCTACGCTCGCCGTAGAGGGTGGCGGGCAGCTTCCCCACCCTGGGTGGGGGAATGAACCGATGAGGAGCGGGTTCGTCGCCGTCGTCGGGCGGCCGAACGTCGGGAAGTCCACGCTCGTGAACGC
>DATDMJ010000106.1:0-23644 GCA_036518855.1 Gaiellaceae bacterium
GGTTCGGGTCTGCTTCCACCGGCAGCCCGCAGACGAGCTCCTCGAGCAGCGCGGCCGAGTACTTCGCCGCGCAGCCTCCGCACGAGACGAGGTCGGTCAGCCTGATGTCGCCGGTCGCGGCCACGTTCGTACAATTTAGAGATGCGCCTGCGCGACCTGCCCTCGGTGGACGAGCTGCTCCGCAGCGGCCCGGTCGCGGGCCTGCCGCACGGACCGGCCGTGGCCGCGGCGAGAGAGGTCCTCGCGCGCGCGCGAGAAGAGATAACAGCCGGGCACGACCCGGGCGATCTCGTGGCCCGCACGGTGGCCGCGGCGGGGGAGCGGGCCGCCCCGCGGCTCCGGCGGGTCGTCAACGCGACCGGGGTCGTGCTGCACACGAACCTCGGCCGGGCGCCGCTCGCGCCGGCGGCGGTCGAGCACGTGGCCGCCCTTGCGGCCGGCTACTCGAATCTCGAGTACGACCTTCTCGCCGGCGAGCGAGGCTCGCGCCACGACCACCTCGCCGCCCTGCTGCGGGACCTCACCGGCGCCGGGGACGCGCTCGTCGTCAACAACAACGCCGCCGCCGTCCTGCTCGGGCTCGCAGCGCTCGCCGACGGCCGCGAGGTGGTCGTCTCGCGCGGCGAGCTGATCGAGATCGGCGACGGGTTCCGGATCCCCGACGTGCTTGCCCGCTCCGGCGCCCGTCTCGTCGAGATCGGAACGACGAACCGGACCCGCGCTGCCGACTACGAGCGGGCGATCGGGCCCGACACGGCCTTGCTGCTGCGTGTACACCAGTCGAACTTCCGCGTCGTCGGCTTCACTGAGCAGCCGTCCCTCGAGGACCTCGCCGCCGTGGCAGGCCGACACGAACTCCCATTGGTGGACGACCTCGGTTCCGGAGCACTTAGTAACAGTCTGTTACTAGGCGATGAGCCGACCGCTCGGGAGAGCCTCGCGGCTGGGGCCGACCTCGTCTGCTTCTCGGGCGACAAGCTCCTCGGCGGCCCGCAGGCGGGGATCGTGGTCGGCCGGGCGGAGCTCGTCGAGCGGCTGCGGCGGCACCCGCTGCAGCGCGCGCTGCGGGCGGACAAGCTGACGATCGCAGCGCTCGAGGGGACGCTCGGCCTCTATCTCGACCCCGAACGCGCGGCCCGCGAGGTGCCGGTGCTGCGGATGCTGCTCGAGCCGCCCGAGAGCGTGCGGGCCCGGGCCGAGCGGCTCGCCGAAGAGACCGGCGGAGCGGTCGAGGAAACGGTCGCACGCGTCGGCGGCGGAGCGCTCCCGCTCACCGAGCTGCCGAGCTTCGCGTGCGCGGTCGAGGAGCAGCTCGCGCAGCCGCTCCGGGCCGGCGACCCTCCCGTGATCGGCGTGATCCGGGACGGGCGGCTGCTGCTGGACTGCCGAACGCTCACTGACGCCGAGGCCCAGGAAGCCGCTGCGGTCGTCCGCGCGGCCCGCAGCGAGTGAGCGAGCGCTCGCCGGACGAGATCCTCTGGAACCTGCTTCGCGGGTCGCTCACGACGCGGGCGCTGGCCGTGGTCTCGGAGCTCGGCGTCGCCGACGCGCTTGCGGGCGGACCGCGGCCCGCGGAGGAGCTCGCGCGCGAGCTCGGCGCGGATCCCGAGACGCTCTACCGCCTTCTACGTGCCCTCGCGAGCGACGGCGTCTTTGCGGAGGAAGAGCCGCGCGTCTTCCGGAACACCGAGGCGTCGAAGGACCTCTGCGCGGGGGGCGGCTGGACTGAGTTCGCGCATCTCTTCGGCGGCCTTGTCCATCGCGCCGTGGCCGACCTCGACGCATCGGGCCGGTCGCCTTTCGAGGAGAGCTTCGGCACCGATTTCTGGTCCTGGCTGAAGGCACACCCTGACGACCGGGCCAACTTCGACCGTGCGATGGAGCAGGGCAAGGAGAACCGGATCGGACGGCTGGAGCCGGTCGAGTGGCGCGGCGACGAGACGGTCGTCGACGTCGGCGGCGGGAACGGCTCGCTGCTGGTCGAGCTCGTTCGCGTCCATCCGAGCCTGTGCGGAATCGTCTTCGACCTGCCCGAGACCGTTCGCGACGAGGCGGCTCTCGGCGACCGAATCCAGTTCGTCGAAGGCAGCTTCTTCGAGCGCGTGCCCGACGACGGAGATGTCTACGTCCTCTCGACGATCCTCCACGACTGGGACAACGAATCGGCGACGAAGATCCTGCGGACGATCCGCGCTGCGGCCCGCGACGATGCGCGCCTCCTGATCCTCGACGCGGTCGTCCCGCCCGGGAACGAGCCGGGCGGCCGGAAGTGGCTGGACCTGGTGATGCTGGCGCTGGTCGGCGGCAAGGAGCGAACGGAGGCCCAGTGGCGGGAGCTGCTCGCGGCCGGCGGCTTCGAGCCGGTGCGCTTCCACGAGACGTTGATCGAAGCCGTCCCCGCCTGATGGCGCTCACCGTCGGAACCGCCGGCCACATCGACCACGGCAAGACGTGGCTCGTCCGGGCGCTGACCGGCAAGGACACCGACCGTCTGCCCGAGGAGCAGGAGCGCGGGATCTCGATCGAGCTCGGCTATGCGCCGGTGGAGCTGTCGGACGGTATGCGGTTGTCGCTCGTCGACGTCCCCGGCCACGAGCGGTTCGTGCGGACGATGGTCGCCGGGGCCACCGGGATCGACCTCTTCCTGCTCGTGATCGACGCCGCGGAAGGCGCGCGCCCGCAGACGCACGAACACCTCGCGATCCTGCGGCTGCTCGGGGTCGAGCGCGGCGTCGTCGCCGTGACCAAGTCCGACGCCGTGGACGCCGAGACGCTCGAGCTCGCGCTCGCGGAGGCGCAGGAGCTCGTGCCCGCCTCAGAGGTCGTGCCGGTGAGCGCGAAGACCGGCGAAGGCCTCGACGAGCTACGGGCCGCGCTCGGGCGGGCTGCGGCCGGGCTCGAGCACGAGCGCCCGGGGGCCGGCACGAGGCTCTACATCGACCGCGCCTTCACGCTCACGGGCGTCGGCACGGTCGTCACCGGCACGCTCTGGTCGGGCTCGATCGAGCCTGGCGACGCGCTCGAGGTGCAGCCGTCGGGGCTCAGAACGCGCGCCCGCACGGTGCACGTCCACGACGCGGAAGTCGTGCGCGCCGAGGCGGGCCAGCGCGTCGCGGTCAACCTGCCGGGAATCGACCGGCGGCGGCTCCGGCGCGGCGACGCGCTCGTCGAGCCGGGCCACTACCCGGTGAGCTGGCGCCTCGACGTCGCGCTGGAGGAGCTCGAGCCGGTTCCGGCGGCGGTGACCGTCCACGTGGGGACGAGCGACGTCGCCGCGCGCGTGGTTCGCTCGGGCCGCTTTGCCCAGCTGCGGCTGCGCGAGCCGGTCGTGGCCGCCCGCGGTGACCGCCTGGTGCTCAGGACCGACACCACGGTCGGCGGAGGCGTCGTCCTCGATCCAGCGCCGCCGCGCCGCCTCGAGCCCGAGCGGCTGGAGCTGCTCGAGCGCGGCGACGCGGAGACGATCGTGGGCGCGCTCGTCCGCGAGCCGGTCACCGGGCCGACCCTCCAGGCCCGCGGACTGTTGCCGCCCGCCGAGCTCGCCCGCGGGCTCTCGGCGCTCGAGCAGGCGGGCGACTGGTACTTCACGCCCGAGTGGCTCGACGAGGTGCGCGCCTCGGTCCGCGAGCGCCTGTCGCGGAGGGCCGAGGAGTCGCCGCTCGACCCCGGCCTGCTGCTCGCGGAGCTGCTTCCGCCCGAGCCCTGGGCGCCGTCCGTCGCGAAGCTGCTCCACGTCGAGCGGCGCGACGGCAAGGCGTACCTGCCCGGCACCGCCCCGCGGCTGGGCGACAAGGCCGAAGCCGCAGCGGAGCTCGAGGCGCAGCTCGCCGCGAACGACGCCGTCCGGCTCGAAGACCGGCAGCTGGCCGCGTACCTCGAGTCCGAAGGCCGCCTGAAGCGGGTCGGCGACGGGCTCGCCGTCTCGACCGACCTCTACGAGCGCGGCCGGGCGGCGCTGCTGGAGCTGTCGCCGATCACGCTGGCCGGCTTTCGCGACGCACTCGGAATCTCACGCCGCACGGCCCAGCTCCTCCTCGAGCGCTACGACGCGGACGGCCTCACCCGGCGGGTCGGCGACGAACGGATTCTCCGCCGCTCGGCCGACCGGTCCTGAGAGACGAGAAGGGCCCCCGAAGGGGCCTTCTCGAATCGCCTTCGCCTCGTTACGGCAGAAGCGCCGGCAGCGGCATCTGCCAGCTCAGGTTCGCCTTGTACGCGCCGTCGAACGTGATCTGCCTCAACGGCTGCGCCGCGGAGCCGGGAACGCCGATCGTGAAGATCTCGGTCGCTCCGGTCCTGGTGCTCACGAATGCAATCCGGCCGCCGTCAGGCGAGAAGGCCGGATGCACGTCGTTGCTCTGCATCATCGTCGTCGACATGTACGGCGGACGATGCGTCACCTGAACGGCGTTGCGCCCGTTCGAGTTCACCATCCAGATGTCGTCGCGTCCCATCCGGTCGCTCGTGAACGCGATCTGCTTGCCGTTCGGCGACCAGGTCGGGTCCGAATCGCCCGCTCCGCGGAAGTTCCACGTGAGCTGGGTCACGACGCCCTTGGCGACGTTCAACACGAAGAGCTCGGTCGAGCCCCACGGCAGTAGGCCGGCGCGGTAGAAGACCACGAAGTTGCCGTCGCGGGAGACCGCTGGCCCGAGGTTCTGGATCGGAGCCGAGGTTCTGGTCAGCTGCTTCAGTCCCGTCCCGTTCGGCAGGATCGAGTACAGCTCGAAGTTGCCGTCCCGGTTGCTGGTGAAGTAGATGATGTTGTGGCTCGACCAGGCCGGATGGCAGTTCCAGACTCCCGGCGTCATCGCCGGAACGAGCTGGTGCAGCTGGGTGCCGTCCGACTTGACGACCATCAGGTCCGCCCCTGCCTTGGCGTACTGGCGCTCAAAGGCCACGTACTGGCCCGTGGGCGACCAGACCGGTTGCACGTCCGTCCTCGCGCCGATGGTCTTGTCGTGTGTGAGATTGAAGACGGTCTTGCCGAAGGCGTCCATCGAGTAGATGTCCGCCTGCCCGTCCTTCGTGCTCGTGTAGACCATCTTGCCGGCGGCTGTCGGGCTCGACGCCGAGCCGGCCAGGGCGGGGATCGCGAAGGCCATTACTGCCACGATCAGAATCGCCCATCGCAGTTTCATCCTTCCCACCTCCTAGTGGTGTCTGGCGAAAGGCTCCCGTCGATCGCGCCCGGCGCCATCAGGGCGATGTCTCATCTCGATTCGTCTATTCCCACAGCCGTGGCTCCGTAGAAAGCGGCAACGCGCGCTAGGCTCGCGGGCGGAGCGGCACGGGCCCGGTGGCCCAGGCGGTCTTCAAAACCGCTGCGGTCGTGTAACCCACGGCTCGGTCGGTTCGACTCCGGCGCCGCTCCGCTCACCCGCGCGCGTCATCCAGCGAGGGCGATGCGGCGCTCGGCTCCAGGGTCGAAGCTTGGGTCGAGATGGCGACGACGGCTGCAACCCCATCGCGCCGGAAGGTGCTCTTGCAGCGAGGACGCGCGCTCATTCGCGCGATCCAGAGAGGTGACGAGGCCGCCGTCGAGGCCGCCGTCGTCGACCTCAGCCGCTCGCGGCGGATCTTCGCGCCCCTGGTCTTCGTGGTCGGCGCCTTCGTGATGCTCTTCCAGGGCCTCAGGCTCCTCTTCTCGAACTGGCGGCTGACGCTGATCCAGATCCTGCCGGCGATGTGGATCTGGGCCGCCTTGATCGACCTCAAGGCGCACGTGTTCCGTGGGCACACGTTCCACAGCTGGCACGGCGGCATCGCGACGGCGCTGGTCGTCGCGATCACCCTGATCACCGCGGCCGGGTTCTACCTCAACGCCGTGTTCGCCTTCGCCATCTCGCAGCCGGGAAAGCCGCAGATCCGTCCCGCGTTTGCGCTTGCGCGCCGCCACATCCCGCTCGTGGTCGGTGTCGGCCTGGTGGTCGGCCTCGCCCTGGGCTTCTCGGCGGTCGTCGTTCCCCGTTGGGGCATCCGGTGGTTCACCCTCTCCATGGGGATCGTGGTCGGCGTGATGATGTTCACGTACGTCACCCTGCCGGCGCGGGTCGTCGGGATCAGGCCGACGGGCACCCGCCGCGACAAGCTCGCGGCGAGCGCGATCGGCGGCGCGCTCGGGGCGCTCATCTGCACCCCGCCCTACGTGATCGGGCGGATCGGGATCCTGCTGCTCGGATCCTCCAACGTCCTGTTCGCCCTCGGCATCATCCTGCTCGTCCTCGGGCTCACCTTGCAGGCAGGCGCGACGGGGGCGGTGAAGGCGATCAAGATGAGCGCGAAGCTCGCCGCGGGCGACGTGTCCAGGCCGCCCGGCTAGGCAGCGCGCTCGCGAAGGTGTCTCTCCGTCCGACGCCACTGCTTCCAGACGGGCGAGAAGACGGCGCAGACCAGCGAGAGCGTGATCAGCACGAACGAGTAGCCGATCATGGTCACGACCACGCCGAAGGAGCCGAATGACTTGCCGTATTCGTTCAACGAAGCGGGCAGGAAGAACGGCGAAGCGGCAACGGTCCCGCCGAGGACGATCGAAGCCAGGAGGGCACCCGGTAACAGGGCGCGCAGGCCGACCTTCCGGTGGAGGAGCATCTGCGGCACGAACAGCCAGAACGCCGTCGAGGCGAGCAGCCAGGCCGGGATCAGGACGATCCAGCCGGTGGAACGGAGCCAGGCTCCCGCGACGAGCGCGAACCCGACCGCCGCCACGAGGAGGAAGAAGAACACGGCAAAGAGCCCCTGGTCCGCGACCGAGCCGACCTTGACCCCCCAGGCCCGCGCGTAGACGTCCTGGTAGAGCTGGCCGATTCCGATCCCCCAGAGCAGGAACGTGACGACGATGCTCAGGCTCGCTGAGAGCGCGTTCGAAGAAGCGCTGCCGAAGGTCCCCCGGACGAGCGAAGCTGTCGAGCCGGTCAGGTGCATGTGGCTGACGAGGCGCTCGGCGAAGGCGTTCGCGTCGCCTCCCGAAGGGTGCAGCACCGCCACGAACACGAGCGCCGCCGGTAGCACCGAGAGCGCCGAATAGACCGTCACCGCGCAGCCCGAGTTGCGGCTCGCCTCGAAGTACGCCTTGAACCACTGCAAGGCGAGCCGGCCGAGCGCGGTGTCCGTGCGCCCGAGCAGCCAGTTCAGGATCCGCCTCGACCGGCCGTGGCTGGCCGGGGCGTCGAGCCCGCTCACCCGCTCGGGCGTAGGCGTCATTGCCGGCTCTGCTCCCGCAGCATCGATTCGAGCCGGTCGAAGCGCCCATCGAGCTCGTCCAGGCGGCTCTCGATCCGCTTCTCGAAAGCGGCCTCATCGATCCCTTCTGCGAGGTCACGCTCACGAGCGGCCCGGGCGACGAACGTCGAGGTGATCGCGGCGGTGATGATCGCGAGGAAGGCGATCCCCTCGAGCATCACGACCGACGCGATGATCCTCCCGATGTGGTCCTTCGGCGTGACGTCGCCGTACCCCACCGTCGTCACGGTCTGGAGCGCCCACCACATGCCGACCCAGACGTTCGGGTACTCGTGGTGGTCGAGGAACCTCATGGCGAAGCCGCCGCCGACCACGACGATGGCCGTCGCGGTGACGATGACGCTCGCGGCGTTCCGCATCGAAGGCGGCTCGCGCAGGAACTTCGACATGCGCCGCTCGACCAGGTTCGCTCGGTGTGTGCTCGTCAAATCGACGCCTCCGGGCGCCGGGACCCGGCCGCTACGCCGCCGCCGGAGCGCGCGGCGGGATCACCGCGCCGATCAACCAGAAGATCGGGAGGAAGATCCCGATGATGAACATCACCCAGTGGCCTTTTCTCAGGGTCATCACGCCGAGCGTGACCAGCAGGACCAGGTACAGAAGTCCACCGAAACCAATTCCCCACCACATAAGGCCTCCTTCGACCGTGCGTTCGCTTCGCCTCGGGTGAGCGTGGCCGCGGGAACCCGTGCGCGCATCACCCGATCCGGACGACGGAGGCGGGCCGGAGGTCTTGCCTGTTCGTGCGCGAACGCGCAAAATGAGCGCGGCCGATGAGGGTCTGGGTAGGGGTCGCAGCAGTCATCTGCCTTGCGTTCGCCGGGGCGCCACACGCCGCCGCGACCGCGGGCTTCACCGTCACGCGCGCGGACGACCCGGCCCCCGATGGCTGCGCGCCCTCGGACTGCTCACTGCGCGAAGCGGTGCTCGCCGTCGACGCCGGCTCGGGCGGGGACACCATCTCGATTCCTCCCGGCCACTACCGCCTGACGATCGCCGGACCGGGCGAGGATGCCGGAGCGACGGGAGACCTCGACCTGACGGAGAACGTCACGATCAGCGGCATTGACGGCGCGCGGGTAACGGTCATCGACGCAACGGGAAGCGACCGCGTCTTCGACGTGGCGAGCGGCGTTCAGGCCGAGATCGACGGCGTCACCGTCACGGGCGGGCGGGTGCCGGGCGACGGCGGCGGCATTCGCAACCGCGGGACGCTCACGCTCTCGCAGGACGCCGTCGTCGGAAACACCGCCCTGGGCGACGGCGGCGGGATCGACGACGAGGGGAGCTCGACGATCCAGCAATCGCTCATCGCGCACAACGAGGCGACCGACGGCGGCGGGCTTCAGGCCGGCGCTTCCGAGGTCCGGACGACGACGATCAGCGCCAACGTCGCGGGCGGGCTCGGCGTGACCGGTCTCGGTGGCGGCATCGACGGCGCGGGCGGGGCCAGCCTCGTGCTGGTGAGCAGCACGCTCACGGACAACCAGTCGTACAACTCGGCGCTCACCGGCGCGGGCATCGCGGACGCGCCGTACGCGAGCCCGCTCAACACGATCCTCGCCGACAACCGGAGCTACGCACTGGACCAGAGCACGAGCGCTCTCAGCAATTGCGCCGAGCCGGTCTCCTCGGGCGGGTACAACCTCTCGGACGGCACGGACTGCGGGCTCGACCAGCCGGGCGACCAGTGGGCCTCCTCCGTGCTGCTCAGCCCTCTCGGCGACAACGGCGGGCCCACGGACACCCAGGCCGTCCTCGCCGGCAGCGCGGCACTCGACACCGGCGCCGGCCCGCCCGCCTGCAGCGGTTTCGACCAGCGCGGAGTCTCGCGCCCACGCGGTCGTGCCTGCGAGGTCGGCGCCTACGAGTTCGCGCCCCCGCTCGCGACGACCCAGGCGGCGTCCGCGGTTGCCTTCGGAACGGCCACGCTCAACGGAACGGTCGACCCGAGCTGGCGCGGCGCGACCTGGCAGTTCGAGTACGGCCGGACGGCCCAGTACGGCAGCCTGACAGCGGAGCAGCTCGTACAGGGCAACGGCGCGATCCCCGTCTCGGCGCCGCTGACGGGGCTGCGCCAGGGCGCCACGTACCACTTCCGGCTCATCGCCGTGGGTGCCGAGGGGACGACGATGGGGGACGACCAGACCTTCACGACGATGGACCGGACGAAGCCGGTGCTGACCCTGCTGCACATCGTGCCCGGCCTCTTCCACCGGAAGAACGGCGCGGCGTTCTCCTTCACGCTGAGCGAGAACGCGACGGTCACCTTCCGGTTCGACCACTCGCTCCGCGGTGTCAGACGCGGCAAGAGCTGCGTCAAGATCACCAGGCGGAACCGGCGCCGCCGGCCGTGCACGCGCTACCTGCCGGTCGCGGGGAGCCTCGTGCTGCCTGCCGCCGAGGGGCCGAACTCGATCCATTTCGACGCGACCGTCGGGACGAAGCTGCTCACCTTCGGCGCCTACCGCCTGCGCGCGGTTCCGAAGGACCCGTCCGGGAACATCGGCAAGACCGTGGTCGCCGCGTTTCGCGTGCTTCGCTGAGGCGTCGCTTGCGATGCCGCCCTCAGGAGGCGCGAGCTCTGCTCGTGCGTCCGTCTGAAATGACCGATCGATCCGTCCGACCGCAATCGAGGCGCCACTAGGATCACGTCGTGGCCATTCGGGTCGGCACCTGCTCGTGGGCGGACGAGTCGCTCTCGAAGTACTTCTACCCGCCGCAGGTGAAGGGCGCCGAGGAGCGGCTCCGCTACTACACCGACCGCTTCGATGTCGTCGAGGCGAACTCGACCTACTACCGGCTACCCGACCGCGAGATGGTGCAGAAGTGGGCCGACCGCACCCCCGACGGCTTCGTCATGCACGTGAAGGCCTTCGGCGTGATGACGCGCCATCCGGTCAAGGTCGACCAGCTCCCTACCGATCTTCGCGAGGACGCGCCGCTCGACGAGCGCGGCCGCGTCGACCGGCCGCCGCGCGAGTTCCGCACCGAGGTCTTCCGCCGCTTCCACGACGCGCTCGAGCCGCTGCGCGAGACCGGGAAGCTCGGCGGGATCCTGATGCAGTTCCCGCCCTACGTCGTGCCCCGCCCGGCCGCCTTCGACTACCTAGCGTGGGCGCAGGAGCAGCTCGGCGGCGACGAGATGCTCGTCGAGTTCCGTCACGCGAGCTGGCTCGACGACGAGCACCGCGAGGAGACGCTCGCCTTCCTGGCGGAGCACCGGATGACGTACGTGATCGTCGACGCGCCCAAGACCGGAGGCCGCAACGTCCTCCCGACGGTCGTCGCGACGACGACCCCGACTGCCTACCTCCGCTTCCACGGCCGGAATGTGGGGACCTGGAACAAGCGCGTCGGGAGCGCCGCCGAGCGGTTCGACCACCTCTACTCGGAGGACGAGCTGCGGGAGTGGGTCGAGCCGCTGAGCGAGCTCGCCGGGAAGGCCGAGGTCGTCTACGCGATGTTCAACAACAACGGCCGCTCCACGACTGCCGACGGGACGATCGCTCAGGCGCCCGTGAATGCGCAGATGCTGCGCGGGCTGCTACAGGACGCGAGCCTGCCGGTCGCGGTTCCTTAGACCATTCCGACCCGGCGGCAGCACTCGGCGGTGTCGTCGCAGGTCTCCGCGCAGGCCGCCAGTTGCTCGTCCGTTCCGTCGAGCCGGCGGCACCGTTCTGCGTCGTCTGGCAGACCTCGCAGCAGTCGAGCATGAAGCGGATGTGATCCGCCTCGGAGAGCTCGCCGCCGGCGTTGAGCGAGTAGGTGAGAGTCTCGGTGCAGACCGTGTAGCACGTCGAGGTCGCCTCGGATGCAGGCGCGCATCTCTGACGTGATGCCCAGGCGCTCGCGTTCCTCCTCGGCCATCGGACCGAGAACGTAGAAGCTGAGACGGCTCCACACCTCGAATTGCGAGCAAAGATCCACAATCCGCCTACAGACTGCTCGATTCCGCTGCTACCGTCCCTCGAAGGGCTGTTCGTTTTTTGACCCGGGATCAGGAGAGAGGGTGCACCGCGCTCCACGAAGACTTCCTCAGGAATGCGGGCCATGAGCTGCGCACGCCCGCGTCCGCGATCTCGAGCGCGATCGAGGTACTGCAGAGCGGCGCGAAGGACGATCCCGCCGAGCGCGACCGCTTCCTCGGCCACATAGAGGTCGCCAGCCGGAGGCTCGAGCGCCTGCTCGACGCGCTCCTGATCCTGGCGCGCGCCCAGGCCGGCGACGAGAAGCCCGCGATCTCACGGGTGCCGCTCGAGCCGATCCTGAACGAGGTCCTGGAGGGAGTCACCCCCCACGTCGGGGTCGCCCTCGTGGCGGAGTCCGAGCGCGGGTTGGCGGTCGAGACGAACCCGCGCCTGCTCGAGCAGCTGCTCGGCAACCTCGTCTCGAATGCCGCCAAGCACACCGACGCCGGGAGCATCAGCCTCGTCGCGTCGCGCCAGGACCACCGAGTCCTGGTCGAGGTTCGCGACACGGGCCACGGCCTCGAGCAGGAAGACGCCGAGGCGATCGGGCGGAACCTGGAACGCCGCGATCATCCCGAGTTGGAAGGGCTCGGCATCGGTCTGACGATCGTGCGAGAGGCAGTCCGGGCGCTCGGCGGGGAGGTCGAGGTCGCGCCGGGGCCCGGCGGCGGCACCACCGCCCGCATTGCGCTTCCTTCTGCAGACGGCATGACGCCATGACCCGGATCCTCGTAGCGGACGACGACCCGAGCGTCCTCGACACCGTGGCTTACGCCTTCGAGCACGAGGGCTTCGAGGTCGACACGGTCGCCGATGGAGAGGCAGCGTTGTCAGCCGCCCGCGGGTTCGAGTACGACCTGCTGATCCTCAACGTGATGATGCCGAGGCTGTTCGGCACCGACGTGCTCCGCGAGCTCGAGTCGATCGATCAGCCGCCGATCGTGCTTCTGAGTGCGCGCGACGCGCACGAGGACCGGATCGCCGGGCTCGAGCTCGGGGCAGACGACTACCTCACGAAGCCGTTCTCGCCCCAGGAGCTGATCAGCAGAGTGCGGGCGATCCTCCGTCGCGTAGAGCGAGGGCGGCAGCAGGCCCCGCTCGTGCGTCGCTTCGACGGCCTCGAGCTGGACTACGAGCACGGCACCGTGTCGCGAGGCGGGGAGCCGGTGGCCCTGACGCGCTCGGAGTTCCGCCTGCTGGGGCTTCTCGCAGAGCGGCCGGGAGAGGTCGTGAGCCGCAGGGAGATCCTCGTACATCTGTGGCATAGCGAGTGGGTCGGCGACGAGCGCGCCGGCGACCTCCACGTGTCCAACCTGCGCCGCAAGCTCGGGCGGGGAACGATCGAGACGGTTCGCGGCGAGGGTTATCGGCTTCGCCTCTGATTCGTAAGCGAATCCACATAGTTCCGCGCGTGCCCGGAAGCTAGGTTCCTCCTCAGGAGGCACCTGTCTGTGATTCAAGCTGCACGAATCCTGGTAGCCGACGACGACGCGGCCGTACGCGAAGCAGTCGAGCGCAGCCTCGAACGTGAGCGCTTCGACGTGGTCAGCGCGGAGGACGGCGAGGAGGCCCTCGCGCTGGCCCGGGCCTCGCAGTTCGACGTCGTGATCCTCAACGTGATGATGCCGCGCCTCTTCGGCACCGACGTGTGCCGGACGCTTCGGGCCGAGAGCGACGTGCCGATCATCCTCCTCAGCGCGCGCGACAGCGAGCTCGACCGGGTGCTCGGGCTCGAGCTCGGGGCCGACGACTACATCACCAAGCCGTTCTCGATGGCCGAACTCGTCAGCCGCGTCCGAACGATCTTGCGCCGGCGTGAGCTCGACAGGATCGCGGCCGGAGGCGTCCGGCAGGTCGGCGACATCCGCGTCGACTTCGCCCGCCACCAGGTGATGGTCGCGGGCAATCCCGTGCACCTCACGCGCTCGGAGTTCCGGCTTCTCTCCCTGCTAGCCCATGAGCCGGAGCGAGTCTTCAGCCGCCGCGAGATCATGGAGCAACTCTGGCAGAGCGCCTATGTCGGAGACGAGCGCGCGGCGGACATCCACATCTCCAACCTGAGGCGCAAGATCGAGAGCGACCCGCGCAATCCGGAGCGGCTCGTGACCGTGCGCGGAGTGGGCTATACGCTCGTTCCGATTGCTGGCGTTCCCACACATAACTGAGCCGATTTCCAGGCACGGAAATCCCCGACGGTGGCTACCTTTTTCACCGAAGCGAGCCATGGAAACGCTCAAGATCGAAGCTGCGAGCGCGGGGCCTTTCGTCACGGTGCTCACCGTCGCTGGGCCTGTCGAGGACGGGGCCGAGGCGGAGCTGCGGCGGCAGCTCGCCGACCCGGAGCTTGCAAACCAGAACGTCGTCGTCGACCTGACCGAGGCCGTCCTCTACGACTCCTGGCCGTTCCCGCTCCTGGTCGAAGAGGCGAATCGGCTCGACGGCAACAGCAGGCTCGCGATCGTCAGCGGGGACAACCCGACCGTCAAGCCGTTCGTCGGTGACGGATCGCTGCCGGGGCTGCAGTGGTTCGGCTCGCTCGACGAGGCGATGGTCGAGCTGCTCGGCGACGTGGCCAAGCTCGGAGACTGGCCACCGTCGTGAGCACGAACGGCGCGAACGGCAAGCCGCAGCTGCTCCTGTTCTCGTCACGCATCTCGGGACGCTGCCGCCGGGTGGACGGATTCCTCGCCCAGGTGCTACAGCGCCGCGCCAACCACGGCACCTTCGAGCTGACGCGGATCGAGTTCGAGGAGCAGCCAAACCTGCACGAGCGCTTCGGGATCGACGACCTGCCGACCCTCGTCGTCGTCGACGGCGGGAAGGTCGAGAGCCGCATCGTCGATCCGAACGGCTGCAAGGAGATCGAGCGCTTCCTCGCCCCCTGGCTCCACTAGCCCTCGCGTAGCATCCCGCGGATGGAGCCTTGGTCATACGCCGTCGCGGGGCGGTTCGACGAGCACGCGTTCGAGAGCGAGATCCTGAAGGGCAACCCGCTTGGCGACCCGCACGTGCGGCCGCTCTGGGTGTACGTGCCTCCCGGCTACGACGACGAGCCGGATCGGCGCTACCCGAGCATCTACGTCATCCAGGGCCTGACGGGCCAGGTCGTCGCGTGGCGGAACCGGACGCCGTTCCGGAAGAACTTCCCGGAGCTCGCAGACGAGCTGTTCGCTTCCGGCGAGTCCCCGCCCGCGGTACTGGTGTTCGTCGACGCCTGGACCGCGCTCGGGGGGAGCCAGTTCATCGACTCGCCGGGGACCGGGCGCTACCACACCTACATCGTCGACGAGCTCGTGCCCTGGGTGGACGCGAACTACCGGACGCACCCGGAGGCGGAGCACCGCGGGATCGCGGGCAAGTCGAGCGGCGGCTACGGCGCGATGGTCAACCCGATGCTCCGGCCCGACGTCTTCGGCGGGCTGGCCACGCACGCGGGCGACGCCATGTTCGAGATGTGCTACCTGCCCGACTTCCGCAAGTCGGTGCGCTCGCTGCGCGACCATTACGAGGGCTCGTTCGAGAAGTTCTGGGAGGACTTCCATTCGCGGCCCGCGCTCTCGAAGGACAGCGACTTCACGCTCCTCAACGACTGGTGCATGGCCGCCTGCTACTCCGCCGACGACGACGGCACGGTGCACGTGCCATACGACACCGCGACCGGCGAGCTGCGGCCCGAGGTGTGGGAGCGCTGGCTCGCGTGGGATCCGGTGCGGATGGTGTCCGGCCACACGGATGCGCTTCGCTCGCTGAAGGCGATCTACATCGACTGCGGCAAGCGCGACCAGTACTACCTCGACCTCGGTGCGGAGGCGTTCCGGCGCGAGCTCGAGGCGATCGGGGTCACGGACGTCTTCTTCGAGCTCTTCGACGCGACGCACACCGCGATCGAGTACCGCTATCCGCTCGCCGTGAAGTACCTGGCCGAGCGGCTCTCTTGATCGCGGCTGCGCCGGCGCCCCTGATCTGCCTCGACCCGGGGCACGGCACCCCGCCGGCGATCGGACAGCAGGTGGAGCCGATCGGACCGGGCTCGCGCGTGATGAAGATCAAGGACGGCGGCGGCGCGAGCGGCGAGGCCGCGGTCGCGCTGGCGATCGCGAAGCGCGCGCGGGCGGTGCTCCTCGCGCGCGGCTACCGGGTGGCGATGACGCGCACCGGGCCGACGATCCACCTGCCGTGGGGCGACGGCAACATCGCGCGGGCGCGCTTCTGCAACCGGCGGCACGCGGCGCTGATGGTCCGCATCCACGCAGACGGGTCCTCGGATCGTTCGCTGCGCGGCATCTCGACGCTCGTGCCCGCGTGGCACCCGGGCTGGACGGACGACATCTACGGCCGGAGCCTGCGCGCGGGCCGGGCGGTGCAGCGCGCAGTCCTGGCCGCGACCGGTGCGAGCGATCGCGGAATCGTGCGGCGCGCCGACCTGACCGGCTTCAACTGGGCCAACGTGCCGGCGGTGCTCGTCGAGACGGGGTTCCTGACGAACGCGAAGGACTCGCAGCTCCTGCACACGCCGTCGTATCAGCAGCGACTCGCCCAGGGCTTGGCGAACGGCGTCGCCGCCTTCGTGAGGCCCTGAGACAGGCCTTGTGACAGTCTGTTACTTGGCTCCGGAGGCCGTGAATTCCGTTGTAACAACCTGTTACTTGGGCCTTGGGGAGGATCGTCACGGAGAGCGTCACGTGTGCTCGATCCGGGCGCCGGCCACCGCTTCGAGGTAGTCCAGCGCGACCTGCTCGACGCGCTCGTCGACCGTTGCACAGGCGTCTGCGAGCACCGTCACCTTGAAGCCGAGCTCGCGGGCGTCGATCGCCGTCTGGGCGACGCAGCCCTCGGTCGACGCGCCGGCCAGGAGCAGCCGCTCGGTCTCGAGCTCGCGCAGGATCAGCTCGAGCGGCGTCTTGTCGAACGCCGAGTAGCGCGGCTTCACAATGAAGGCGTCGTCCTCGCCGGGCGCGAGCGGCTCGAGGAGCTCGCCCCCGCGGCCGTCCAGCGCCTGGCGGACCAGCCGCTGCCGGTCGCCGTCCCAGACACCGTAGTTGTCGTTCGCGTAGACCACCGGCACGTCGTCCGCCCGGGCTCGCCCCAAGGCACGAATCATCGCCTCGTGCCTTCCGCGGAACGACGCCAAGAGCCGCCCGCCGTCCTCGTGCTCGAAGTCGTTCAGGAGGTCGACGAGAAGAAGCGCGTCCTTCACTCGGCGGAGTCGCCGCGCATCTGCTCCGCGGCGGCCCGGCCGCGTTCGTGCACCGCCCGACGGCGGTCATCGACCTCGGCCTCGTCGACCGGCGTCTCGGCCGACTCGAACTCCTCGCGCTCGTCGACGACCGCGCGCGACTCGTCGAGCTTGCGCCTCAACTCCTCTGCCCGTGGATCTTCAGCGGGCGCCGGTTTGCGGCGGAACGACCGATATGCGGCCGCCGCCGCGACGCCGATCGCTCCGATCCAGGCGGTCCGGGCACGCACGAGGCCGATGCTACACTGGCCGCCTTCCTGCCTCGTCATCGCGCCGTCCGTTCCCGAGCGGCGCTTGCCGGCGAGGCCGACTCAGACCGAAGGAAGGGAGGATTCGGGAGCGTGACGGACTACGAAATCTTGCTGATGCTCGATCCGGAGCTGCCGGAGGAACGGCAGACGGAGATCGTCACGCGCGTGCGCGAGTCGATCGAGAAGGACGGCGGCCGCTGGGACAGCGAGGACCCCTGGGGCCGCCGCCGGCTGGCCTACGAGATCGACCACAAGCCGGAGGGCGTGTACCACCTGCTGACGTTCGCCGCCGAGCCGGCCACCCTTGACGAGGTCTCGCGCGTCCTCAAGATCACCGACGGCGTCATGCGCCACATGGCGACCCGCCGGATCAAGGGCGCCTCGACGCGCCCGCCGGAGCCGACGAGCCCCGAAGAGCCCGTAGCGGCGGCCGCCGCGACGAGTCAGGATTCAGAGCCGGAAGCATCGCCCGAGAGCTGAGAGGAGAGGGAGGAATGGCCAACATCAACCGCGTCGTCCTGGTCGGAAACCTGACGAAGGACCCCGAGCTGCGCCACACGCCGAGTGGCACGCCCGTGTGCAAGCTGCGCCTCGCCGTGAACACCCGCCAGAAGGACGGCGCCACCGGCGAGTGGGGCGACAAGCCCAACTACTTCGACGTCACCGTCTGGGGCAACCAGGGCGAGAGCTGCGCCCAGTACCTCTCCAAGGGCCGCCCGGTCGGCGTCGACGGCCGCCTCGACTGGCGCGAGTGGGAGGCCCAGGACGGCACCAAGCGCCAGGCGGTCGAGATCATCGCCGACTCCGTCCAGTTCCTCGGCGGCCGGCCCGAGGGCGAGCAGCCGCAGTTCGTCCCGAGCGGTGCTCCGGCTGACACCGGTGCCGACTTCGGCTCCGGCGGCGACGACGACATTCCGTTCTGATGCCGCAGCGAGGAGGAGACCAGCGACAGGGGCGCAAGCGCGGGCCGGCGCCCGGCGGCCCGATCCGCAAGCGCAACTGCTACTTCTGCCGCGAGAAGATCGACGAGGTCGACTACAAGAACATCAACCAGCTTCGCCGCTACGTCTCGGAGAAGGGCAAGATCCGCTCGCGACGGATCACCGGCGCGTGCCGCCGCCACCAGCGGCAGGTCGCGGCCGCGGTGAAGCGCGCGCGAGAGATGGCACTCCTCCCCTACTCGACGGGCTGATGGACGTCATCCTCCGCCAGGACGTCGAGAAGGTCGGCCTCCGCGGCGAGGTCGTCGACGTCGCGCCGGGCTTCGCGCGCAACTACCTCCTGCCGCGCAAGCTCGCCGAGACCGCGACTCCCGCGAAGGTGGCCGAGCTGCGCAAGCACGAGGACAAGCGGGCGAAGCAGGAGGCGCAGAGCTTCGAGCAGGCACAGGAGATCGTGCAGCGGCTCGAGGGCTCGGAGCTCCGCTTCGACGTCCGCGCCGGCGAGACAGGCACGCTCTTCGGCTCGGTCACCGCGACGGACATCGCCGACCGCGTCTGGGAAGTCGACCGGGTCCGGGTCGACCGGCGCAAGATCGACCTGGCCGACTCGATCAAGCGGATCGGGCGCTACCAGGTGCCGGTCGAGCTGTTCGCGGACGTCACCGCGACGCTGCGGGTCGCCGTCCATCCCGAGGGCGGCGAGCTGCCGCCGCAGGAGGAGCTCGACGCGATCGCCGCCGACGAGGCGCGCGCCGAGGAGGAGGCCCAGGCGCAGGCCGAGGCCGAGCACGAGCAGGCGGAAGCCGAGATCGAGGCGGTCGTCGCCGAGGACGAAGGCGAGCCCGAGGAAGTGGAAGGGGAGGCTGCCGCCGCCGAAGGCGAGGCCGAGGCTGGCGAGCCCGTCGCGGCCGAGCCAGAAGCCGAGCCAGCCGAGCCCGAGCAGTAACAAAAGCGCACAGGCTTCTCCACAGGTTGGGCCGAGCCTGTGGAATTTCGCCGGAACTTTCCGCTCGGAGCGGGAAAATCGCCCACAGGTGTCGTCCGGTACCTTCGGGAACATGCGTTCCCTTGTGCCTGCAAACCGAGTGAAGCCGAGGGTCGACCGCCTGTCGAAAGGCCGGTCGTCCAGACCTTTAACGGCCGCTCCGAGAGTGGTTTCGTAGCGGCGTGGCCCAACTCGCCCAGGCGTCGCAGACCGCCCCGGTGCCGCCGCAGAATCTCGAGGCCGAGGAGTCAGTCCTCGGCGCGATGATGCTCTCCCCCGGCGCCATCGGGGCGGTCAGCGAAGTCCTGGACGCGGGCGACTTCTACCGCGAGAGCCACGCCAAGATCTACCGAGCCGCCCTCGCGCTCTATGCCAAGGGCGAGCCCGTCGACGCGATCACGCTGGTCGACGAGCTCGAGGAGCGCGGGGAGCTCGACGATGCGGGTGGCCGCGTCCGCATCCACGAGCTGGCGGCGCTCGTCCCGGCGAGCGCCAACGCCGGGCACTACGCCCGGATCGTGCGGGAGATGGCAACGCTCCGCGGTCTGATACGGGCGGGCGGCGAGATCTCGACCCTCGGCTGGGAGCGGCCAGGCGAGACGACCGACCTCGTCGACCGGGCGGAGCAGATCGTCTTCGATCTCTCCCAGGCCCGGGTGACGAGCGAGTTCAGTCACATCGAGGAGCTGCTGAAGGACAGCTTCGAGCGCATCACCGCTCTCTACGAGGCCGGCGCCGAGGTAACCGGCACACCGTCCGGGTTCCGTGACCTCGACCGGCTCACCTCCGGATTCCAGCCGGGGAACCTGATCATCGTCGCCGCCCGCCCGAGCATGGGGAAGTCGGGGCTCGGGCTCTGCATGGCCGCGAACCTCGCGATGCGCGCCGAGGTGCCGACCGCGGTCTTCACGCTCGAGATGTCGAAGTCGGAGGTGACGCAGCGCCTGATGTGCAGCGAGGCGAAGGTCGAGTCGCAGCGCCTGCGCACGGGCAAGCTCGCCGCCGACGACTGGCCCCGCCTGACCGCGGCGTGCGACCGGCTCGCGAAGGCGCCGATCTACGTCGACGACACGGGCTCGATCACGATGATGGAGATCCGGTCGAAGGCGCGGCGGCTCAAGTCGCGGGAGCCCAGCCTCGGGCTGATCGTCGTCGACTACCTGCAGCTGATGACCTCGGGCGCCTCGGTCGAGAACCGCGTCCAGGAGGTCTCGCAGATCTCGCGCTCGCTGAAGGTGCTCGCACGAGACCTCGACGTTCCGATCCTCGCGATGTCGCAGCTCTCCCGCGCGGTCGAGCAGCGCCACGACAAGCGGCCGATCCTCTCCGACCTGCGCGAGTCCGGCTCGATCGAACAGGACGCCGACCTGGTCATGTTCATCTACCGCGACGAGTACTACAACGACGAGTCCGACCAGCAGGGGATCGCAGAGCTGCACCTCGCCAAGCACCGCAACGGGCCGACCGACACCGTCAAGCTCTCCTTCCTGAAGCGGTACGCGAAGTTCGCCGACCTGGCACCGGCCGGCTGATGTCGGCCTACGAGCAGACCGTCGTCCTGCTCGCCCGCGCCACCGGGTTCACCGTGGTCTGCCAGGCCTGCACCGAGCTCGAGCCGCAAGCCGAGTACGCGGGACTGACCGCGCAGGGCTCGCTGCGCCTCGGCCAGGACGTCGGCTGGACGGAGTGTCCGCGCGGCCACCGCATCCGCGTGATCCGCGCCGGCGGCGCCGTGAAGGCCGAGGCGACCACGCCGCTCTGGTAGAAGCTCGGGCATCGCCCGACTGATCGTCCTCCTCCGCGGAGTCAACATCCGCTCGACCAACCGCGTGCCCATGCCGCGGCTACGCGAAGCTTTGGCAGAGGCGGGCTTCGAGGACGTCGCGACGTACGTGCAGAGCGGCAACGTCGTGCTCACGAGCGGCGACTCGGCGGCGAAGGTGGCGCGGGCAGTCGAGCGGCTGATCGAGAACGAGTTCGGCCTGAAGATCCCGGTGGTGGTGCGAACGCGAGGCCAGATCGCGAAGGTCGTCGAGCGCAATCCACTGGCCAAGGTTGCCAAGAGCCCGAAGCGCTATCAGGTGAGCTTCCTGGAGCGGAAGCCGCCCGCGGCGCTGATGCGGAAGCTCGAGGAGCTTGCCGCTCCCAGCGAGCGCGTCGTCGCCGAGGGCCGCGAGATCTATGCATGGCACCCGGAGGGCGTGGCCCGGTCGAAGCTGTGGGCCGCCCTCGCGGGCAAGGGCCTGGGCGTCACCGCAACCGCCCGCAACTGGACGACGGTCACGAAGCTGCTCGAACTCGCCGACCGGTAAGGCACACTCCGGCTCGTGCCAGCGACCGTCGTAGTGGGCGCGCAGTGGGGCGACGAAGGCAAGGGCAAGATCGTCGACCTGCTCGCGCGGGACTCCGATCTCGTCTGCCGCTACAACGGCGGCCCGAACGCCGGGCACACGATCGTCGCGAACGGCGAGACCTACAAGCTGAAGCACATCCCATCCGGGATCCTGCAGGGCAAGGAGTGCGTGATCGGGGCGGGCTGCGTGGTCGATCCGCAGGTGCTGATCGAGGAGCTCGACGACCTCGAGTCGCGGGGCGTCTCGACCGAGCTCGTGCGCCTCTCGGGCAACGCGCACCTCGTGATGCCCTGGCACCGGCTGATCGACAGCGCAGGCGAGCGGCGGCTCGGCGAGCTGCAGATCGGCACGACGAAGCGCGGGATCGGGCCGACCTACGCAGACAAGGCGTACCGGCTCGGGATCCGCGTCCAGGATCTCCTCGACCGGAAGATCCTGCGGCAGAAGATCGAGGTCGCGCTCGCGGAGAAGAACGTCTGGCTCGAGCGCGTCTACGGGGAGGAGCCGGTCGAGCTCGAGGGGCTGGTCGAACGGCACGAGGCGTACGCGGAGCGGCTCGGCCCGATGATCGCGGACACGTCGCTGCTGGTCGACCGCGCGCTGCATGACGGCAGGCACGTGCTCCTCGACGGCGCACACGGCACGCTGCTCGACCTCGACCACGGGACGTACCCGTTCGTCACCTCCTCACCGACGGTCGCCGGCGGCGCGGCGGTCGGGACCGGCATCGGGCCGACGCGCATCGACGCGGTCATCGGCGTCGCGAAGGCGTACGTGACGCGCGTCGGCGCAGGCCCGTTCCCGAGCGAGATCCAGGGGCCCGACCAGGAGCGGCTGCGTGAGCTCGGCGGCGAGTTCGGCACCGTCACCGGCCGGGACCGTCGCTGCGGCTGGCTCGACCTCGTCGCGCTCCGCTACGCGGCGCGCCTGAACGGCTTCACGTCGCTGGCGCTCACGAAGCTCGACGTGCTCTCGGCCTTCGGCGAGCTGCCCGTCTGCGTCCGCTACCGGCTGCGCGACGGGTCGGAGACGGAGGACTTCCCCGCCCACCAGAGCGATTTCCACCACTGCGAGCCGGTCTACGAAACGCTGGAGGGCTGGCAGGAGCCGCTGCACGAGCTGACCGATGTCGGCGAGCTGCCGGAGCCGGCGCGCGCCTACGTCGAGCTGATCGAGCAGCGCCTCGGCGTCGGCGTCTGCCTGATCGGCACCGGCCGCGAGCGCGAGCGCGTGCTCGCTCGATGACGCCCCACGAACGCTGGCTCTCGGCCGCGTGGTCCTTCGTCCGGCGGCAGCTGCCCGATCCGCCCGCGGTCGTGGTCGACCTGGGTTGCGGGACGCGTGGCGGATTCGTGCCGATGCTGCTCGCCGAGGGGTACGACGGGATCGGCATCGACCCGAACGCGCCGGACGAGCCTCACTACCAACGCACGGCGTTCGAGCAGGCCGACCTCCCGCAAGCGGTCGACGCGCTGGTGGCATCGACCTCGCTCCACCACGTGGCCGATCCCGGCGAGGTGATCGACCGCATCGTGGAAGCGGTCCGGCCGGGCGGCGTGGTGATCGTCGTGGAATGGGCCTCGGAGCGCTTCGACGAGGAGACGGCCCGCTGGTGCTCGAAGCGCCTCGGCTCGGAGGAGAGCTGGCTCGACGAGCTCCTCGAGGACCCCGACGGCTGGTTCGCGCGCGAGGGCCTCCACCGCGGCGACGAGCTCGTTCGGCTCCTCGACGAGCGGCTGGAACGGCGCTTGCTCGCGCACAGCCCGTACTTCTTCCCCGATCTCCTGTCGACGACCGAGGCCGACGAGCAGGCCGCGATCGACGCCGGGCAGATCCAGGCGAGCCGGATCGACTACGTCGGAACCCGGCCGCGCAGCGCCCAAGCCTGAGCGGTCAGCTCGAAGCTCCCATCGGGCTCGCCGATGAGCCGGCGGTATTCGTCGCGGATCGCGGACCGGCTCACGGGGTCGAGCGACACGCAGAACTGCCCGGCCGGGCCGACGCCGAGCTGGAAGGTGTCCCAGAGCTCGTCGAAGTCCTCGTACGTCCTGGCAACGTCGAGCGGCGCGCCCTCGACGTCGGCGAGGCCGGCCCGATCGCCGAGCTCGGCGAAGGCCTCGAGCGAGGGCAGCTCCAGCGTCTCCGCGGCCGCAGCGGGCACGACGGCGCGCGCGGCCCGCCAGAACGTGCGCAGAAGGAGCATCTCGTCGAAGTTCCACGAGCACGCGGCGACGATGCCGCCGGGCCGGGTGACGCGGCGCATCTCGACCAGGCCCGCGACGGGGTCGTCGAGGAAGTGCAGGACGAGCTGCGAGAGCGCGGCGTCGAAGGAGCCGACCGGCCACGGCAGCGCCTCCGCGACGCCGCGGCGAACGTCGGCGCCGGGAACGCGTGCGGCACAGGCGTCGACGAGCGGCGAAGGGTCGACCGCCGCGACGTTCTCGGCCCCGAGTCGGGACGCGAGCTCCTCGGTCAGGATCCCCGAGCCGCAGCCGACGTCGAGCACCGTGCCCGCGTCGATCCCAGCGAAGTCGACGAACAGCGGCGCGAGCTCGCGCCCGTAGCGGCCGATGAACGTGTCGTACGCGTCACCCGAGACGTCGAAGGTCATCCGGCGTATTCACGTTGTCGAGCAGCGTTTCGTCAACCGGGAGGCGGACGGCG
>DATDMJ010000107.1:0-23667 GCA_036518855.1 Gaiellaceae bacterium
CACCCGCAAGAAGCAGAAGGTCGGCGACGGCATCACCGCGTTTTCGATCGATCGACGCTGCCGGTTCCATCGCCGCTGGACGACCAGCATCGGCCTGGGCGAGGAGCCGCCGCCGCTCGTGCTCGGCGACGTCGTCTTCGACGCGGGCGGCGACCGGGGCGGTTTCGTCGCCCTGGCGGCGAGGACGGGCAAGTTCCTCTGGCGGCTGAAGACGCCCAGGGCGACCATCTCCCCGCCGATCGCGGCCGGCGGCCGGATCTTCGCCGGCGACTACGGAGGCACCCTGCGCGCGTTCGCTCCGACGATGCGGCACCGGAAGCGATAGCGCTCGGCCGCAGCGCCGGGTAACGCGTCGGTTAGTTTCAGGGCGATGACGGAGTCGCGCCGCCACCTCGGCGCCGGAGCCGTGCTGTCGGTGCTCGCGCAGAGTGCGCCGCTGCTTGCGCTCGGCGTCCTCAGCGTCGTTCTCGCCCACACGGTCGGCCCGAGCGGCAACGGCCGGTTCGCGCTCCTCACGACGCTCGTCGGCATCGTCTCGCTGATCGTCTCCCTCGGCCTGAGCGCGGGGATCACGTACGAGGTCAGCCGCCGGCGTTGGTCCGTGCGCCACGCGCTCTACGTCAGCTACGGCGTGGCCTTGCTGCTCGGGCTCCTCGGGATGCTGGGCGGCCTCGGCTTCTACCTGCTGACGAGGGACTCGGTCTTCGGCGGCATCGGGATCGACCTCGCCGTGCTCGCGCTGAGCAGCCTGCCTTTCCTGCTGGCGTACCAGCACGCCGAGTCGATCATGCTCGCTCGCGAGGGCTACGAGGCCTATACCGCAGTCGAGCTTTCGCACGCGGTGACGATGCTGTTCATCGGCGCCGGGCTCGCGCTCGCCGTCGGGTTGACCGGCGCGGTGATCGGCCTGCCGGCCTCCGCTGCGATCGGCGCGGCGGTCGGTGCGGTACTGCTCCTACGGATGAAGGGAGACGCGATCGCGGACGACCGCGACGCCCTGCCGCGCGCGTTGCGGTTCGGGTTGCAAGGCTGGGGTGCGAACCTGCTCCAGCAGGTCAACTATCGCTTCGACATCGTCATCCTCGGCGGCTTCGCTGCCTCGAGCGACGTCGGGGTCTATTCGGTCGCGGTCGCGATCACGGGTCTCGCGTGGGTGCTGCCCCAGGCGCTCCAGATCGTCGTCTTCCCGCGCACGGCCAGTCTCGACGAAGCGGCGCTCGCGGGCGAGGTGAGCGCCGAGCAGTCGGACGAGGCCCTGGCGAAGGCGGTCCGTCACGGCGTGCTGCTCACGGTGCCGGCGGCGGTGCTCGTGAGCGTCCTGCTCCTCGTCGGCGTGCCGCTGCTGTGGGGTGGCAAGTTCTCCGACGCGATCCCGCTCGGGTTCGTTCTCCTCCCGGGGGTGCTCGTGCTCGGGGTCGGCAAGATCCTGGCCTCCGCGGTCACGGGACGCGGCTATCCGCGCTACGCGCTCTACGGCGGGGCGATCTCGATGCCGGTCACCGTGCTGCTCTACTTCGCGCTGATCCCCTCCTTCCACGCCTGGGGAGCGGCAGCGGCCTCGTCGGTGTCGTATGCGTTCAGCACCGTGCTCGGGGTCGTGTTCTTCCGCCGCGTGACCCGGATCGGGATGCGCCGGGCCTTCGTGCCGCGCGCCGACGACATCGCGGACTACGGCGGCCTCGCCCGACTCGTGCGCGGGTGGCGCTTCGGGCAGTGAGCGGTCGAACCGTGCTCGTGCTCCCGTCGTGGTATCCGACGGAGCAGCAGCCGTATCTCGGCCCCTTCGTACGCGACCATGTTCGAGCGGCGGCCGCGTTCGGGCACCGCATGGTGGTGCTCGTCGACGAGGGCGTCGACGAAAGCCTTTCGGCGCCGTTCTCGCTCAGGGAGGAGCGGGACGGCGACGTCAGGGAGTTTCGGTTCGCGTACCGGGTCCGAACCGGCCTGTTCGGCTACGTGCCCACCGCGATTCGGCTCGCGAGGCGCCTCGGGCGCGAGGGGACGCCCGTCGAGGTTCTGCACGGCCACATCCACCGAATGGGCTGGGCGGCGGTGCTGGTCGGCGAAGTCCTTCGCCGTCCGGCGGTGATCACCGAGAACTCGAGCGCGTGGCCCCGCCACCTGATGAGCCGAGGCGAGCTCTACCGCGCTCGGATCGCGTTCCGCCGCGCGGCGTTCGTCTGCCCGGTCAACAAGCGTCTGCAGAGCGCCATCGAGAGCTACGGGGTGCGCGGGCGGTTTCGGATCGTGCCGAATACCGTCGACACCGGCGTCTTCCATCCTGGCGGTGCCCGTCGGGCCGAGGCTCCCACGCGGCTCGTCACCGTCTCGCTCCACGTCGAGGTCAAGGGGCTCGACGTGCTCCTGAACGCGTTCTCGCACGTGGCAGCTCAGCGGCCGGAGTTGACGCTTGAGCTGATCGGGGAGGGGCCGCTCACCCCTCGTCTCCGGGCGCTCGCGAAGGCGCTCGGCGTGGACGACCGCGTCGAGTTCGCCGGCCTCGCGACGCCACTCCAGATCGCCGATCGGTTGCGCGCTTCCGACGTCTTCGTGCTGTCGAGCCTCAGCGAGAACATGCCGCTCGCCGTGCTGGAGGCGCTTTGCTGCGGCCTTCCGGTCGCGGCGACGGACGTGGGCGGCGTGCCGGAGGCCGTCGGGAACGACGGCGCTCTGGCTCCACCCGGGGATCCCGATGCGCTGGCGAAGGCGATCGAGACGGTACTGGACGAGTACCCGCGGTTCGACCGGCTCGAGATCGCTCGGCGCACGGCGGACCGCTTCTCGTTCGAGGCCGTCGGTGGGGTGTGGGACGAGATCTACCGGAACTTGACGAGCCGGTACTCGAGCTCGTAGCAGGGGATCATCGCTGCGAGGTTCTCCTCGTAGAACTCCTTCAGCCAGGTGCTCCTGTTCACGAGGCGGCCCACAGCGGCCTTCACGTGGTACCGAGTGGGGAACTCGACCGCCGACCGGAAGCCGAGCCGGACGCTCTCGAGCCGAAGCCTGGGGTCACGGCCGTAGGTCGGGACGCGACGGCGGAGCAACGGATCCTCCGCGAAGTAGGAGAACGTGTACAGCCCGAAGAGCCGCCGGTGCGTGGGGTCGGAGTAGTAGTAGGCGTTGGAGAAGTGGGGAACGACGACGTGCAGACGGCCGCCCACCACGAGCACTCGCTCGAGCTCGTCGACCACGCTCGAGAGGTCGTCCAGGTGCTCGAAGAGATGCGAGGAATAGACCTCGATCACGCGCTCGTCGCCGAGGGCGCGCAGGAACTCCAGCACGTCTGCCACGACGTCGACGGCCGGCCCGTCCAGCACGTCGACCCCGATGTAGTCGGCGCCGCGTTTGGTCGGGCCGCAGCCCAGGTCGAGCTTCAGCGGCTCCTCGCGTGTCATGGCGCCAACCTTGTCGCGCATCCGTTCGCCTCCCTACCGCCGCACCGCCGCGAGCCTCGCGCGTGCCGCGCGCCCCGCTTCTCCGAGCGCCGCGGGAGGATGCTCTCGGAGTGCGGCCCACGCCCAGCGGGTTGCCTGCACGCGATCGCGGTTGCGTTCCTGGACAGCGGCCGCCACCAGTAGGCGGGCGCGCGTGCGGCGGCGTTCTGCGCCGATTCGCTCCTCGGCCTCGGGAAAGCGGCGGAGGAAGTCCTCGAGCACCTTTGCCCGGGCGCGCGCGACGTTGCCGGCGAAGAGCACGGTCGTCAGGTTCCCCCGGTGACGGCGGTAGCGCATGACGGTCCGCTCTTCGTAGGCGAGCCGCCAGTCGAGAGCGATCGTGAGAAAGAGGAGGTAGTCGTCGTAGGACGGATAGCCCGGGTTCTCGAAGCCCACACCGCGCTGCTCGATCGCCGTGCGGCGGATAAGCGCTGTGCCGGGCATCACGAAGCACCCGAGCCGAACGAGCTCCACGAGCTGGTCGGCGTCGCGGTCCCAGGCCCTCGAGCCCCACGGAACACGCTGACCGCTCTCGCTCTCGAACGCCTCGAAATTTGCGTGCACGAGCCCGACGTCGGGCTCGGCGGCCATGAGCTCGACTTGCGGCCCGAGCTTGCCCGGAAGCCAGAGGTCGTCGCTATCGAGCAGGCCGATCAGCTCGCCCCGCGCGAGGCTCAGCGCGTGGGCCCGGGTCTCGGCGATGCCCTCTTGCCGCTCGTGGCGCACGAACCGCATGCGCCCGTGCTCGGTCTTCCGCGCGAACTCCTCCAGCACGTCTGGGGTCGCGTCGTCCGACGCGTCGTCGATCGCGATCAGCTCGAGGCGGTCGTAGTCCTGGTCGAGGATGCTCGCCGCTGCCTCGGCGGCGTACGCCTCGTGGTTGCGGGCCGCCATGAGCACGCTGACGAGCGGCGCTGTCACCGGGAACCCTGTCGCCAGAGGCCGATGAGGTGGCTGCGCAGCGGCGGGACAGCCGCGGCAGTTGCCCCGAGCAGCCGGTGGCCCGCGAGCTCCAGCGGAACGCCGGCACGGCGCAGGAGCTCGGGCTCGCCGAAGAGCCGGCGCAGCTCGGATGCGTCGAGCGGAACGACCGGCGTCGCTTCGCCTCTTCGCCGCAGTGGGCCGAGCGAGAGACCCCGCAGGTCGTACGAGAGGATCCAGCCCCCGGCGACCCTTCGCATTTCTCGGGCCGCTGCCATGCGCACGTCGCCGTCGAGGATCGACGAGAGGCACGTGAACTGCGTGACGAGATCGAACTCGCCATTCGTGTAGGGCAGCTCGGTAGCGCTGCCGACCTGCAGCTTGAGCGTCGGGTAGCGCTGCCCACCCTCGGCGATGCGGTTCTCCATCAGGTCGATGCCGTGGCACTCGCCCGCGCCGTATTCCTGCAGGCGGTGCAGGAAGTAACCGTTGCCGCAGCCAACATCCAGGACGCGGGCGCCCTGGAGGCGGACGCCGGCCTCCCGGAACGCGCTGAGGAGGGCCCGCTCGACCTCCTGCATGTACGCGACGTAGGCGGGATTGTCCCAGCGGTAGGGCGAACCAGAAGCGGAGTCGCGGGCCCGGTACTCGGTCCGGATCCGATCCAGCTCGGCGTCGCTCAACCGGCGAAGACCTCGGGAGCGCGCTCGAATGCCTCGACCGCACGCTGGTGCTCTGCGGCGGTGCCGATGTCGTACCACTCGGCGTCGCTCCGAAATGCCGCCACGGCTTCGCTGTCGTCGAGCAGCCGCTGGACGAGGTCGGGGAACTGGCAGGGTCCCTCGGAGGGGAGTTGCGACAGCGCCCGCTCGTCGTAGACGTAGATGCCCATGCTGGCCTCGTAGTCGAGCTGGGGCTTCTCCCGGTAGCCGACGATTCGATCCCCTTCGGTGTCGAGCACCCCGAGGTCGACGTCGACGCGCTTCGCATGCGTTGCGATCGTCAGCGCGGCCCCCTGTCGGCCGTGGAACTCGAGCAGCTCCGAGTAATCGAGGGTGGTGAGGATGTCGCCGTTCATGACGATGAACGTGCCTGCTAGGTCGGGGACGAGGCGCAGGGCACCGGCCGTTCCGAGCGGCTCGTCCTCCCAGTGCCAGCGCAGCTCCAGATCAGGCGGCAGCGAATCCGACTGCGAGAAGTAGAGCTGGATCAGCTCGCCGAGATGGCCGACGCAGAGGTCTACGACGCGCACCCCGGAGCGGTGCAGCCTGCGGAGGATGTGCTCGAGGATCGGCCGTTCGCCGACGGGCACGAGCGGCTTCGGCAGGATCGTGGTGTAGGGGCGCAGGCGCAATCCGAGCCCTCCGGCGAGAATCACGGCTCGGCTCCCTGTGGCTGCCATTACAAATTCCTCATGGTTAAGCCTCAAAAAAAGCGTATAGAGCCGGGTACTCTCCGGTCGTGACTCCCGAGCAGGCGACGTCTTCCGCCGCGCCCAGGGGCGCCCAGCGACCTCCCCGCCTCCGCGAGCTGGCGATCGTGCCCGCGCACAACGAGGAGGGTTCCGTGGCCTCGGTGGTGCGGGAGCTGCGCGCCGAGGAGCCCGGCTTCGAGATCGTCGTGATCGACGACGGTTCGACCGACCGGACGGCGGCGATCGCCGAGGCAGAAGGCGTCGAGGTGATCCGGCTGCCCTTCAACCTCGGGATCGGCGGGGCCGTCCAGACCGGCTACCAGTACGCGCGGGACAACGGTTTCGACGTCGCCGTTCAGGTCGACGGTGACGGACAACACGATCCGCGCGAGATCGGACGGCTGCTCGAGCCCCTGCTCGAGGGCCGTGCGGACATGGTCGTCGGCACGCGCTTCGCCACGGGCGGCGGCTACCGAGGAACCCGCCTGCGGCGCGTCGGCATCCACCTCTTCGCCGCGATCGTCTCGCTCCTCGTCCGCGCCCGCGTCACCGACACGACCTCCGGCTTCCGGGCCGCCAACCGTAAGACGATCTCGCTCTTCGCGATCGACTACCCGCACGACTACCCGGAGGTCGAGGCGACGGTGCTCGCAGTCCGCCACGGCCTGCGCATGGTCGAGGTGCCGGTGCAGATGCGCGTCCGTGAGACCGGCAGCTCCTCGATCACGGCGCTGCGCTCGGTCTACTACATGGTCAAGGTCCTGCTCGCCCTCTTCATCGGCCTGTTCCGCCGTTACTCGACACCGCTGGAGGAGCCATGACCCCCCTGCGAATCTCGATCGCCGCCGCCATCGCGGCCGTGATCCTCCTGCTCGTCATCCTCGAGCTGATCCGGAGCCGCCGCCTGCAGGAGCGCTACGCGCTGCTCTGGCTCCTGACCGGGCTGGTCATCTTCGTGCTCGCGATCTGGCGCGGGCTGCTCGGGCGGCTGTCCGACCTCGTCGGAATCGCGTACCCGCCCTCGGCGCTGTTCGTGCTCGCCGCCTTCTTCGTGCTGCTCGTGCTCCTGCACTACTCGACGGTGATCTCGAAGCTCTCCGACCAGAACCGCATCCTCGCGCAGCGGCTTGCCCTCCTCGAGCAGCAGCTCGAGCGATCGCGCGAAGACAGCCGGGACTTGTGACCGACCGCGCTCTCGCGCGGCACGCCGGCGCCGCCCGGCTCCGGAGCGCCGTGGAGTCGCCGGCCGCCGCGACCATGCTCGTCGGGGTGCTGATCGTCGCTGGTTTCGTCTCCTGGGCCCTGCTCTCCCGCCACGTTCTCGCGCCCTGGGTCATGGTCGACGAGCTCCAGTACGCGCTGGCCTCGCGGAGCTTCATCTCGACCGGCCACTACCTCTTCCGCGAGCAGCCCGAGTCGATCCGGAGCATCTACCCGGCGCTGATCTCGCCCGCGTGGCTCGCGGGCTCGACGCACACGGCCTACACGCTCGTGAAGGTGATCAACTCGGTGCTGATGGCGGCCGGGGCGATCCCGCTCTTCCTCTGGGCCCGGCGGCTCGTCGCTCCGTGGTGGGCGTTGCTCGTGGTCGCCCTCTACTTCGCGATGCCGGACTTCGCCTACACGGGCGAGATCCTCACCGAGAACGCCTACGTGCCTGCGATGATCCTGGCGCTGTTCGCGATCGCCGTCGCGATCGAGCGGCCCACGGTCGTGCGGCAGCTGCTTGCGCTCGGCGCGATCGGGCTCGCGGTCTCCACCCGCGTCCAGGGGCTCATGCTGCTCATCCTCCTGCCGGTCGCGATCGGGCTCGCGCTCCTGCTCGACGGGGTGGCGGCCGCCCCGGGCGAGCGGCGCCGCGTCGTGACCTCGAGGCTGCGGCGCTTCTGGCCTTCGCTCGGGGGCCTCGTGCTCTGCGTGCTGCTCTACGTCGCCTACCAGACCGCCCGAGGAGTGAGCCTGGGAAGCGGTCTCGGCATCTACCAGCAGGTCTCTCGCGTCCACTACGCGTTCGTGCCGACCCTGCGCTGGAGCGTCTACCACCTGGGTGAGCTGGCCTTCGCGGCCGGGATGCTTCCCGTCGCCGCGCTGATCGTGCTGTTCGGGCTCGCCTGCCGGCGCGAGACTGCGCCCACGGCGGCCGAGCGCGCGTTCCTCGCCGTGGCGGCGACCGCGGTCGTGCTGACGGTCGTGCAGATCGGGGCCTTCGCGTCGCGCTTCTCGCTTCGGATCGAGGAGCGCTACATGTTCAACGTCATCCCGGTGCTCTTCCTGGCACTCGTGGTGTGGCTGGCGCGGGGGCTGCCGCGCCCACCCGCGCTCACGGCCGCCGCCGTGCTCGTCCCGGTCGCGTTCCTGTTCGCGGTGCCCTTCGAGTCGCTCATCTCGTCGGGAGCGTTCCACACGGACACCTTCGGCCTCTTCCCGGTTTGGCGCCTGTCCCTCCACTTCAGCGGTGGACTGGCGGACGTTCGCATCCTGCTCGGCCTGGGCGCCCTCGTGGCGGGGCTCCTGTTTGCCTGCCTGCCCCGCCGGTGGGCGCGAGTCGCGGTGCCGGTGGCCGTGGCCGGCTTCCTGGTGCTCTCGGCAGAGAGCGTCTTCGGGCAGGTGACCTTCCTCTCGAGCTCCACCCGCCTCGCGGGCGGGCTCACGGGAGACCCGAGCTGGATCGACCATGCGATCGGCAAGAACAAGCGGGTCGAGTTCCTCTACACGACGGACATCGACGCCAATCCGCACGTCCTCTGGCAGTCGGAGTTCTGGAACCGCAGCGTGCGACGCGTGTTCGGCGTCAACGCGGAAGTCCCGAGCATCGCCGATGTGATCGCCCCGCTCGATGCGGCGAGCGGACGGATCGTTCCGCAGCTCCCAGCCGGCTCGCCTGACGTGAAGCCGCGGTACGTGGTCGCGGCTTCGAACGTCCACGTCAACGGCGCACCGCTTGCCCATGCGGGCCAGCTTTCCCTCTTCCGCGTACGCCCGCCACTGCGCCTCGCCACGATCACGAGCGGAATCACGCAGGACGGCTGGACCAGTCCGTCCGCGGTGTACACCCGCTTCATCCCGGCCCCGCGTGGAGCGCACGTCGTCGTCGCGGTCTCCCGCCCGCCGCTGAACGGCCCGCCGCCCGCCCGCGTCACCGTCACGGTCGCTCCCCTGTCGGGTGGCCGGGTCTGGCAGCAGCAGAGCTGGACCCTCCGGAACGGCGCCACGCACCATTTCGACCTGCCCGTCCGCCACGCACCGTTTCAGGTGCGGCTCGCGGTGACTCCGCCCTTCGTGCCGTCGCAGTTCGGCTACGCCGACACGCGAACGCTCGGCGTGCACGCCACCATCGGGCTGCGCTAGCTCCAGGGAGACAGCGTCTGGTCCGGCGGCCGCCCGGGCGAGACCTCAGGACTGCGCGCGCGCATCACGAACGGGTGCGGGTTGCTCGAGACGATCTCGAGGTCCGTGAATCCGACGTGGTCGAGCATCGCCGTGCAGCACAGGCTGTTGAAGAGCCAGAACACCGTGACGTCGAAGTTCTCGTTGTTCGGCCCCGACGGCATGCCGTGCGGGTAGAACCGCGCGATCGGCTCGTCCTTCACGGCCGGGTCCTCGAAGACGTGCGTCTGGAAGAGGAGCGTGCCCCTACAGATGCTGCGGATCCGCTCGAGCGCGTGCTGCGGATGCTTCAGGTGGTAGAAGACTCCGTAGAAGAGGACGAGGTCGAAGGTGCCGAGGCGGTCCGGCTCCAGGTCGTAGACGTTCATCAGGAACGCGGTCGCGTTCGACTGCCGCGCCTCTTTGACGATGTTGAAGCGCCGCACCGAGTCCATGAACGAGTCGATCCCGATCACCTCGCGCGCGCCGCGGCGCTCGGCTTCGAACGAGAAGAACCCCTCGGCGCAGCCGATGTCGAGCACGCGCATCCCGGTCAGGTCGTCGGGGAGGCCGTAGTAGGGGAGCTTGCTCTGCGCCGGCTCGTCCCAGCCCGGCGAGGAGTACCCGGGAAAGAGCTCGACCTTCTGGAACCAGTACGGCTCCGCTTCCACCTGGTGCCTGATCCAGTCCGCGACGGAGAGCTCGAGGTGGTTCGGCGCCGGCTCGACCGGCTGGACCAGCGTCGCCTTGTCCGCGTTCGCGCGGAAGTCCGCGGACATCCGCTCCTTGCGCTCCTTGAGCTGCGACCACTCCCACTGGGTCTGCGGGGGAGGCCCGGTTCGCTTGCGGCGGAGCCTCAGGACACCACCGCCGCGGCCGGAGGCGCCACGCCCACGTGGCTCAACGCCTCGATCAGGACGCGCTGGAAGCTGGCGCGGTCGAAGCGGGTCGCCGCCAGCTCGAGCAGGTACGCCTGGGCGCGCTCCCATTCGGCGCGGTCCGAGTAGAGCCTGCTCATCGCCGCGGCGATCCGGGCCGGCTCCTCCGCGACGAGCGACGCGCGCAGGTCGCCGAGCGGGAGCCCTTCGGCGCCGATCGACGTCGTCACGAACGGCAGGCCGACGGCCAGCGAGTCGAGGAACTTCAGCTTCACCCCGGAGCCGAAGCGCATCGGGTTCGCGTGGAGGCGAGCGCGGGAGAGCCACTCGGCCGGGTCGTCGACGTAGCCGACGATCCGGACTTGCGGGCCCTCGAGCGCCCGCACCGCGTCGGTCATGTCGGCACCGATCACGTTCAGGACGACGTCCGGGTGCTCCTCCCAGAAGAGCGGCAGCACCTCGCGGACGAGGTAGAGGAGCGCGTCCTCGTTGGGCGAGGCCGATCCGGCCAGGAAGCCGCCGAAGAAGACGAGGCCGTCGCGCTCGTCGAAGCCGGGCGGGTCTGCGAGCGGCTCGACGACGCTCGCGAGCACGAAGACCGGCTTGCCCGGCGCGAGCTCACCGACGAAGCGCGCCTCCTCGTCCGAGACGACGAGCACGACGTGTGACTCCTGGATCGCGCGGATCTCGGACTCACGCGCCCGCGCTGCCTCGGCCCGGATGTCGCTCTGCTGCTTTCCCGGGGGCAGGATCGCCGTGAGCCGCTCGAGCCTCCTGAACGTGAGCGCTTCGGTGTCGAAGACCTTCAGCGCCTGGGGCTGGCTGAGCTGGAGGTAGCCGCCGAAGCGTTCCGCGTTCTGGTGGCGGCTGACGATCACGACGCCGTAGTGGAAGCGGCGCTCCTCGAACCAGCGCTCCCAGTCGACTGGAGGGCAGGCGATCTCGACGCCCTGGCGCAGCAGCGGCTCGGCATAGCGCTCGGCATCGCGCCCGCTCTCGGCGAGCAGTGTCGTCCGCCCCGACGGCCAGAGCGCCGCGAGCTCCCTGAGAAGGGCGGCCATCCGCGGGTCGCCCGAGCCCCGGTCGGTGTACGGCACGCGGTCGTCGATCACGAGGAAGCGGTTCAGCGCCTCCGCGTCCCGCGCCGCGAGCATCTGGCCGGGCTTCTGCGCCGCCTCCGTGACGTGCGGGCGCTCCGCGAGCCGTTCGCCCCACCGCTCGACGAACAGGCCGCGGTGCCGCTCCATCGTCTGGCGCGCGCTCTCCGACGTGCCGGAGCCGTGCTGGACGTGCACCACCCGTGAGCGCGGCTCGTAGATCGTGCGCAGGCCGCGCTCGTGCAGCTTGAAGCAGAGGTCCGTGTCCTCGTAGTAGCCGGGGCTGAACCGCTCGTCGAACCCGCCTACCGCCTGGAACTCCTCGGCCGGCACGAGCATGCAGGCCGCCGAGCCGAAATCGACCTCCCGGCGAAAGCGGTGCCGGAACTCCCGTGGATCGCTCTCGCGCCCGACCATGTGGCAATGGCCGATCGAGTCGACCACCGAGCCCGCCTCCTGCAGCGTGCCGTTCTGGTTGAGGTACATCGGGACGACGGCGCCCACGCCGGGCTCCTCGAGGGTCTCCAGCAGCGGGAGCAGCCAGCCGGGCTCGACGAGCGCGTCGCTGTTGAGGAAGCAGAGATAGCGGCTCCGCGCCCGCTCGGCTCCCTGGTTGGACGCGCCGCCGAAGCCGCGGTTCGTGTCGTTCCGGATGATCGTCGCTCCCTCCACGTTCGCCTCGATCTGCGCCAGGGCGTCGTCCGGCGAGGCGTTGTCCACGAGGATCAGCTCGAAGCACGGGTCGGTTCTCTCGGCGAGCGCCGAGACGGCGCGCAGGGCGAGGTCGCCGCCGCCGTAGAGCACCATCACCACGCTGACGAGCGGCTTGCTCGCCTCCGGCAGCGTGACCTGCGTCACGGTTTCAGCCTGCGCAACCCGTGGATCGCCGCGCGCATCGGCGCCGTGTACCGCCACGAGCGCGAGCCGTAGACGCCTTCCTCGACCGCGGCGATCGCCTGGGAGAACGCCGCCCGTTCGCCGAGCAGCCGGCGCTGGAGCGACTCGTGCGCGCGTCGCAGCGCCTCCATCTCGCCGCGCAGCGCCTCCATCTCCGCGCCCTGCGCCTCGGCCCCGGCCAGCTCGTCCGCCTTGGCCTCGAGCTCGGCTTCGAGCCCGGCGAGCTTGCCGCGCCACGCCTGCACCTGGGACGCGGCGTCCGACGGCGAGGCCCGCAGGACGAACTGGTAGGTGGTCGCCTCGGGGTCGGCGGTCGCCCATGCGCGGGCCTCCGCCGGAACACCCTTCGGCACGGGAATCTCGGTCTCCTCGGGCTCGATCCGACGGCGAACCCAGTGCGTGATCACGTAGCCCGAGCCCTCGAAGAGGTCCTCGATTCCCTCGCGCGTGAAGAAGCGAAGGTGGGTCTCGTCGAGGAGCCCCTGCTCGCGGTACCGGAAGGAGCCTGCGAGCAGCGCGAGCCGGACGCTGGCGTGTGCGATGTTCGGGATCGACGCCACGACGGACCCGCCCTCTGCGACGAGTGGCCGCACGCGGCGCAGGAGCGCGGCCGGGTCGCGCAAGTGCTCGAGGACGTCCGCGAACAAGATGACGTCGAAGCGCTCGCCGCCGAGCTCGGCCTCGAGGTCGAGCTCCTCCGCGTCGCCGATCAGGACGCGGTCGCAGTGGGCCTGCGCGAGCTCGGCCGCGGCTGCGTTCAGCTCGACGCCGACGACGCTCGCTCCGAGCCGGTCGCGCAGCGTCTGCGACATGTAGCCGGTCGAGCAGCCGAACTCGAGCACGCGCGAGCCGGCCTCGACGAGCCGGACCACGAGGTTGTGCGTCGATCCCGGGCTGTCGTCGAACTCCGAATAGGGAGTCTCGGTGCGTGAGTCGCTGAAGGCCATCGGCGACCGGAAGTTACCCTAGGAGCGCTTGGCGAAATAGTGGCTATGCCGTCGAGCCACGCTGCCTGCCCCGAGGCGGCGTCCTCAGTCGGCCCAATAGTCATCCCATATTGGGCCTCCCTGCGTCCTTGCCTCGGAACGGCCATCGCACCCCGACGGCGAGCACCATTCCGCCAAACCCTCCTAGCGTCGCCTGAGCAGGCGGTCGCGCAGGCCCCAGTAGGACGTGCCCAGCCGCCAGGCGCGCGTCGCCTGCATCGCGGCGATGGTGTCGTTGAGCTCCTGTGCCTCCGCGTTCCTGTCCGCGAGCTCGGACGTCCGCTGCTCGAGCCATCCCTCGAGCTGCTGCACGTGCGTGGCCTTCGCGTCCAGCTCGTCGCGCAGGCCCTGCACGACTTCTTGCCACCACTTCAAATCGGCGGTGTCGGCGACCATCACGAACGGTTGCGTCTCGGGTAGCGGCTCGTCGCTCGCGAGGGCGACGGAGTAGAGCTCCTTGCCGGGCTCCCCGGGAGCCGCCTTCGCGACCGGCACCTCGAGCGCCTCCGAGCGCTTCAGCTCGTCGTCGCCGAAGAGGCCCGTGGCGAGCCAGTCGACCTGGCGCACGAGACGGACGTTCGCGAGGCGCGCCGACAGCGCGCCTGCGAGCTCATCCGGCAGGAACTCGTGCTTGTGGTAGGGATTGCCGGGCGGGTACACGTCGCGGTTCGGCGAGGAGACGACGAGGATCCCGCCGGGCGCGAGGACCCGCACGAGCCCGTCGAGCGCCGGGTCGGGGTCGTCGAGATGCTCCAGCACCTCGAAGCAGACCACGGCGTCGAACCGGCCCAGCTCGTCCGGCAGCGCCCGCAGGTCGGCGACGGTCAGGCTGACGTTGGATCGCCGGGGCTTCCGGTCCGCGAACGCCCCGGGATCGACGTCGACGCCGACGACCTCGGTGGCCGCTTCGGCCAGCAGGTCGCTCCCGTAGCCCGTGCCGCAACCCGCGTCGAGGACGCGGTTCCCGGCCACGAGCGCGGTTGCCCAGCGATAGCGGGCGACGTGCTCCGCCTCCAGCAGCCGGCCGCCCATCGTCTCGGGATCGAACCGCTCGATCGGGTCGGTGGTGCTCATCCCGAGTCGTATCCCAGCTCGGTCAGGGCTCCGCCGAGCGCTTCGTCGACCACCGGGCGGAGGGAAGACGGAAGGTCCCGGCGCCAGCGGCCGACCGACTGCTCGACCGTGAGGGTCGTCCGGTGGCCGTCCGTCTCGGGGTGCGCGAGGGCGCCCTGCACGATCCCGTCGACGATCTCGAGGCTCCGGTCCACTCCCAGATACTCGAGCACCCCGTCGATCGTCTCGGCCGGCCTGGTCGCGAGATCCTCGTAGCGGACGAGGTGGGAGGTCGCCTCCCTGCTCTTCCAGGCGTTCACGAGCCGGTCGGCGCCGAGGCGGACCCAGCCGACGTACTCCTCGTCCGATTCGAACCGCTCCCTCCCGAAGTCGAGCGTGCCGCGCTTCTCGTTGAAGGCGAGCACCGAGCAGATCAGGTCGCGGAAGTCGCGTACGAGGAAGACCTCCTTCGCTTCCGGGTAGAGATCGCGGGCGATGCGGGGTACGTGGTCCGGCTGGAACTTCTCGGCGAAGAACGCTGCGGAGGCCTTCCCCTGCAAGCCGGCGAGGGCCGTGTAGAAGTCGTCGATGCTGTCCCGGCAGAACCGGGCCAGGCGCTCGACGTACCGGTGGCCCAGGAGGTCGGCCAGCGCCGGCTCGTTCGTGACGGGGGAGGTGTGGAAGGGATTGGAGCCGATCTTGACCAGGTCCTGGCTGAAGTCGGAGGGATGGGAGGAGTCGGCGTGGTCGGCTGGATCGGAGAGGACGCGCAGCAGGTGGAGCCAGTAGCGCGCCGGGAAGACCTCGTACGGGAAGTTCCGGTCGGCGACGATCTCTGGGTGGGCCGAGAGGAGGCCCATCAGCAGGGTCGTGCCCGTGCGGCCGAGGCTCGTGAGCAGCAGGGGCCGCAGCCCGGGTCCCGGCGGAGGGACGATCGGGGCGCGTTTGCCGTGGATGGTCGCCAGGTCGACCCGCGTCTCGTCCTCGAGCACCGCGCGCACGATGAGCGAGAAGTCGCGTTCCAGCCCGACCGTGCCGACGAGCGACCAGAAGCCGCTCTGCTCCGGAGCTTCCGGGTGCACGGCGACGACGTCGGGGCGCGGGACGAGCAGCGGGATCCTTCGCAGGAGGACGTCGTCCGCGACCAGGCGGATGTCGCGCACCGGCGAGTGCCTACCGATCGCCCAGCCCGAGAGCTCGAACGCCGTCCGGTCGAGGCTCGTCCCGGCGGTCGGGGCGTCGAGGTACCACGCGCGCACGTGCTCGCCCGGCCGCGCGTGCGAGACGTCCGTGAGCTCGAGGAGCGCCACCTAGAGGCTTCGAAGGGTCTCGGGGTGCTTGCGCACGAAGCGGAAGATGCTGCGCCAGTGCCACAGCGTGCGGCGCGTCAGGAAGCGGTGGTCGGTTACGGCCTGATGGTCGTGGATCACGACCGCGTCCGGGACGTACCAGCGCTCCCACCCGGCCTTCCGCGCGCGGTAAGCGAGGTCGATCTCGTCGCCGTAGAGCCGGAAGCCGTCGTCGTAGCCGCCGAGCTCGTCCATGGCCTCCCGGCGAAGCAGCAGGAAGGCGCTCACGATCCAGTCGGCCCGGGTCGGCTCCGTCGGCTGCTCGTCGAAGAGGTAGTGCGAGCGCTGGCGCTCCTGCGGCTTGCGCCAGAGCCGGAGCGGGGTGCGGCGGACGATCGTGCCCGAGACCGTCGGGAAGCTCCGGCGCGAGGGCTGCCAGGTTCCGTCCGGGAAGCGAAGCTGCGGGCCGGCGATCCCGCAGCGCGGATGCGACTCCGCGAAGGCCCGCAGGGTCTCGATCGACCCCGGCGTCGCGACGGTGTCCGGGTTCGCCGTGATCACGAACGGCGCGCTCGTCGCGGCGATGCCCTTGTTGATGTTCGCGCCGATCCCGAGCGGACGCTCGTTGTCGACGAAGCGCACGCCGTCGGGGACTTCCTCGGGGCGGCCGCCGTTCGCGACGAGGACGAGCGTGTCGACCTGCGGCAGGAGCGACTCCAGCGCCGCCGTCGCGTCCTCGTCCCCCGGGGTCCAGACGACGAGCGCATCTACTCCTTTCACAAGAGCTCCCGGTAGACGGCGAGCGTCTTCTCGGCCGTCTCCGCCCAGCTGAACTGCTTCGCGCGGTCGAAGCCGGCCGCGACGAGGCGCTCGCGGTCGGCCAGCGCGCGCTCGATCCCTCCGGCGAGCGCGACCGGATCGCCCGGCTCGACGAGGATCGCGGCATCGCCGGCGATCTCCGGGAGTGCGCCCGCGCGTGTCGCCACGACCGGGACGCCAGAGGCCATCGCCTCGAGCAGCGGCAGCCCGAAGCCCTCGTCGCGCGAGGGGAAGACGAGGCAGGCCGCGCCTCGGTACAGGGCGGCCAGCTCGTCCCCGGAGACGTGGCCCTTGAAGTCGACGCGCTGCTCGAGGCCACGGCGTGCGGCAGCGGCCCTGGCGGCTTCGCCGTCTCCGCGGTCCGGGCCGGCGAACACGAGCCGCAGCTCGTCGGAGCCGAGCAACGCGAAGCCCTCGACGGCCGTGAGCGGGTCCTTCCGCGGCTCGAGCGAGCCGACGACGAGCGCGTAGGGCTGGCCGTTCGCGTGCGGGCCCTCGGGGCCGAACGGCTCGCCGACGCCGTTGGGAACGACGCGGATCCGCTCGGCTGGGACGCCGGCGAGCTCGATCAGGTCGCGCTTCGTCCGCTCCGAGACGACGATCACGCGCGAGGCGCGGCGCGCGGAGCGCGGCACGGCGGTCCGGAAGACGAGCCGGTCGCGCGGGCGCATCAGGCCGGGATCGCGCTCGAAGGACAGGTCGTGCACGGTCACGACCGACGGCCCCGAGTAGCCCAGCGGCAGCGCGTGCTGGAAGTGCGCGACACGCGGCCGGAGGCGGCGCAGGAGCCGTGGCAGCTGGACCGACATGCGCACGAGCTGGTGCTGCGCTTGCAGCTCGACCGGCTCGATGCCTTCGGGGACCAGCGCGGGGTGGCGGGTCACCGCGGCGAGGTGGAGGTCGCCCGCGCGCCCGGCGAGCTCGCGCAGGAGCTCGCGGATGTAGGTCTCGTTCCCGGTCCGCTGCCGTCCGAGCGCGTCGGCGTCGATCAGGATCATCGCGCCACCTCGCGGTAGACCTCGACGGTCTCTTGAGCGACCAGCCGCCAGTCGAAGTCGCGCGCACGAGCGAGGCCGCGCTCCCGGAGCTCGTCGGCCCGGTCGATCGCCTCGACGAGCCCGGCGGCGATCGCGTCGTCGTCGAGCGGGTCTACCAGGACGGCGGCGTCGTCCGCGACCTCGGGTGCCGGCCCGGTCCGCGCGGCCACGACGGGTGCCCCGCAGGCCATCGCCTCGAGGACGGGGAACCCGAAGCCCTCGTAGGTGGAGACGTATGCGACGCAGCGTGCGCCGCGGTAGAGCCGGGCAAGCTCCTCGTCCGGGACGAAGCCCAGCCACTCGACGTGCTCGCCCGCCGGCTCGACGTTGCCCCAGCCGCGCGCCCCGGTGAAGAGCAGGCGCGTGCCGTTCAGGCCTGCCCGCTCGAAGGCGCGCACGAGCCGGTCGAGGTTCTTCCGCGGCTCGAGCGTGCCCACCGCGAGCACGTAGTCGCCCTCCGCAGCCCTGCCCTCCGGCTCGAAGGGCGGTCCGACCGCGTACGGGATCACGCGCACCTTGTCCTCTGGGACGTCCAGCAGTTCCGCCAGTTCGCCGCGGGTGAACTCGGAGCCGGTGATCACGCGCGACGCCGCGCGCACGACGTGCGGCAGGACGAGGCGGCTGTAGGTGCGCGTCCACCGGTTGAACGTCTCTGGGTGGCGAAGCACGGCGAGATCGTGGATCGTGACGACCAGCGGCACGGGCGAGCGGACGGGCGCGCGCTGCGACGGGCAATGGAGGACGTCGACACGGTCGCGCCGCGCCTCGGCCGGGAGCGCTGCGAGGTACCAGCCGACGTCGCGAACGGGGACGACCGCGCGGCCGTGGCCGCCGAACGAGTAGCGGTGCACCTCGAGATCAGGCTCGCCCTCGAGGCCCGAGAGCAGCCCCGCGATGTGGCGTGCAACTCCGGCTTTCGTGAGGGTCAGCGGCGTTACGTCGAGGCCGACTCGCATGGCGGAGTCAGTTTGTCAGAGCGCTCTCGTAGCCAGCCAGCACGGCCTCCCCGCAGGCGCGCCGCGTGAACCGCGACGCATGGGCCAGCCCGCGGTCCCGGATCTGGGACCCGGCCTCGAGCGCCCACTCGAGCGCCGCCGCGAAGGCCGCGGGGTCCTCCGGGTCTGCCCGAAGAGCCGCGTCGCCTGACGCTTCGTCCAACGACGGATGCGACGAGACCACGGTCAGCGTGCCGCTCGCCAGCGCCTCCACGACGGGGATCCCGAACCCCTCGAACCGCGACGGATAGGCGAACGCGGCCGCACCGCGATAGAGGCGCGCGAGCTCGTCGTCCGCCACGTAGCCGAGGAGTCGGATCCCCTCCGCGTCGAGCGGCCGGTTGTCCCAGCCGTCTAGGCCGGCGACCGCAAGGAGCAGCTCTGGGTGCCGCTTGCGCACGAGCGCGAAGGCCTCCGCGAGCGCGGGCAGGTTCTTCCGCGGCTCGAGGGTTCCGACGGTCAGGACGTACGGCGCGCCGAGGTCGGCCCGGTCGCCGTCCGGGCGGAAGCGCGGGTCGATTCCCGGGTGCGCGACGACGATGCGCTCCCTCGGGACGCTCAGCAGCTCCTCGACCTCCCCGGCGGTGAAGGCGGAGTTGACGAAGATCCGGTCGCAGGTCAGCGCCGCGTGCGCGTACTTCGGCGGGTGCATCCGCAGCGTCGCGGGCTCGACCCAGTCCGGGAACCGGAGCGGCACGAGGTCGTGGATCGTCGTCGCCCGCACGCCGCCCCGCTGCGGCGGGTACATCCAGTCCGAGAAGTGGAAGACGTCGAGCGGCCCGACGAAGCGCTCCACCGGCGGCCGCCCGAGCCTGCTCCAGGCGGTCCGCCAGGCATGCGCCCTGGGCAGCAGCGGGAGCCGAAGGTCCAGCGGCAAGCCGTCGAGCGAGGCTCGGATCCGCTTTCGCCCGTTCGGGCCGGAGGGCCCGTAGGCCACGAGCTCGTGGCGGCCCTCGCCGGCCTCCGCAAGCCCGGCGAGCATGCCGCGGAAGTAGTTTCCGATCCCGGTTCGCGGTCGGGAGAGGGGCGTGACGTCGACGACGATTCTCATTGGCTAAGGCATCGCTCGCGATGCCGTCATCAGGAGGTACGGGCTCTGCCCGCGCGTCCATCTGAAATGACCGGTCGAACCAATTGCTCTCATAAATGACGGTTCTAGCCACGAGTATCCTGCCGTTCGTGGCCGTCGACACCGTGACGAGAGAAAAAGCGCCGCTCCTGCCCAGCTTTTCGGGGCTCATCGGCTACGGCGAGCTCCTCCGCACGCTCCTGCGGCGCGAGCTCAGGGCGCGCTACAAGGGCTCGTCGCTCGGCGTGCTCTGGTCGCTCGTCTTCCCGCTGGCGATGATGGGCGTCTACACGCTCGTCTTCTCCGTGCTCTGGAAGGGGACGAGGAACATCCCGCACTATCCGCTCTTCGTGCTCGCCGGCCTCGCGGTGTGGACGTTCTTCCAGTCGGCCGTGCTGCTCGGGACGGTGTCCCTGATCTCCGGCGGCGACCTGATCAAGAAGGTGTGGTTCCCCCGCGAGCTCGTCCCCGCCTCGGTCGTCCTGGCCCAGACGGTCTCGGCGCTCGTGATCCTGGCGATCCTCGTTCCGCTCGGGATCTGGGTCGTGCCGGAGAACGTGCGGACGGTGGCGCTCGTCGTGCCGTTCTTCGCGGCCCTGATCTGCCTCGCGCTCGGGCTCGCGTGGATGCTGTCGGTGGCCGACGTCTTCTACCGGGACATCGAGCACCTGCTCGGGGTGCTGTTCCTGCCGTGGTTCTTCCTCACGCCGATCATCTACAGCCTCGACCAGCTCCCGGCGGCGGCGGACCACCCGACGCTGATCCACCTCATGCGCTACGGCAACCCGGTCACGCCCTACGTGGAAGGGATCCGCGCGGTCACGCTCGAGGCAACCGTGCCGGGCGCGCCGATCCTCCTCTACATCCTCATCGTCGGACCGCTCGTCGCGCTGATCGGCCTCTGGGTGGTGCAGCGCTACGAGGATCGCGTCGCGATCGAGCTCTAGCACCGTGAAGGGCATGGCACCCGGCGAGATCCGGGGACGGAGGCTCGGGCGGAAGTTCGTGATCCGGCTCTCGCACAGCCGCTCGCTGAAGGAGGTGATCCTGCACCGGGAGCTTCCGCGGACGCGCGAGCTCTGGGCCCTGCGCGACGTCGAGCTCGACGTCGAGCCCGGCGAGGCGTTCGGGATCGTCGGCAAGAACGGTTCCGGCAAGTCGACGCTCCTGAAGCTGCTCGCGAGGATCTTCGCGCCCTCGACCGGAACGCTCGCGGTCGGCGGGAGAGTCGGGTCGCTGATCGAGCTCGGGGCCGGCTTCCACCCCGACTTCACCGGGGTCGAGAACGTGTACCTCAACGCCTCGATCTACGGGCTCAAGCGCAGCTACGTCGACGAGCACCTGGACGAGATCATCTCGTTCGCCGAGCTCGAGGCCTTCAAGGACGCCCCCGTGCGCACCTACTCGTCCGGCATGTACATGCGGCTCGGCTTCTCGATCGCGATGCACGTCCAGCCGGACGTGCTCCTGCTCGACGAGGTGCTGGCCGTGGGCGACTGGGACTTCCAGCAGAAGTGCTACCAGAAGATCTGGGAGTTCAAGCGGGGCGGGGGCACGATCGTCTTCGTCTCGCACGACGAGACCGCCGTCGGCCGTGTCTGCGACCGGGCGCTGCTGCTCGAGGACGGGCGGATGGTGGAGACGGGTCCCGCGAAGGAGGTCGTGCACGACTACCACCGGCGCCTGGACGGAGCCGCCGCGACCAGGACGGCGGCGACGAACGGCGAGCCCGGCGGCCGATGCCGGGTCCACGAGGTCCGCGCGGTCGCGGGGGACGGCTCGCTCCGGGAGCGGTTCACCGAGGGCGAGCCGATGGCGCTCGAGGTCTGGCTCTTCGCGCAGGACGGGCTCGACGAGGGACGCGTCACCGTCGGGATCCGCGATGCAGCCGGCAGGGAGGTGGGCTCCCAGACCGTCGAGCGCGTCCTCCTGCGGCCCGGGCAGCTCGAGCTGTTGCGCCTGCACTTCCCGGGCCTGCCGATGCGCGAGGGCCGCTTCGTCGTCGCCGTCGCGGTCGCGAACGGCGACGGCTCGAAGGAGCTCGCCTCGTCCGATCCGGCGCTCGAGCTGAACGTCTTCAGCGAGGACTCGGACGGCGGCGGTCCGATTCGGCTGGGCGGGAGCTGGGAACTGCCCGGGGACTGAGGCGCCGCTTGCGGTGCCGACTGGAGGCCGTGTCGGCTTTGCCGGCGCGGCCGTTCGAGGCCCGTCTTGGTTGCACATGGTCGGCAGGACCAAGCTCGGCTGCCTCTAAGCTGCCGTGGTGAGGGCACCACTTCTCGTGAGGGCCGCGCGGTGCGAGCCGGTGGAGCGCACGCCGGTCTGGTTCATGCGCCAGGCGGGGCGCTCGCTGCCTGAGTACCGAGAGCTGCGGAGGCGGTACGGGCTCTTCGAGGTCTGCCGCGCGCCGGAGCTCTGCGCGGAGGTGACGCTGCAGCCGGTGCGCGCGCACGGCGTCGACGCGGCGGTGATGTTCGCCGACATCATGCTGCCCGTCCTCGGGATGGGCGTCGACGTCGAGCTGGTCGAGAACGTCGGGCCGGTGATCGCGGAGCCGATCCGGACTCCGGCCGACGTCGAGCGGCTCGTCGTGCCGGAGCCGGAGGAGTCGGTGCCGTTCGTCCTGGAGGCGATTCGCCTGGTGCGGGAGGCGCTCCGACCGGATCAGGCGGTGATCGGGTTCGCCGGCGGCCCGTTCACCGTGGCCGGCTACCTGATCGAGGGCAAGCCGTCGCGCGACTTCGTGCTGACGAAGGCCTGCATGTACGGGGAGCCCGCGGTCTGGCACGGACTGATGGAGAAGCTGGCCGCGGCGTTTGCCGCGTACGTGGCCGGATGCGTGCGTGCCGGCGCCGACGTGATCCAGCTCTTCGACTCGTGGGCGGGCGCGCTCTCGGTCGCCGACTACCGCGAGTTCGCGGCGCCGTACTCGGAGCGGGTGCTGGCCGCAGTAGACGTGCCGACGATCAACTTCGCGACCGGCGACGCGCACCTGCTCGAGGAGCGCGCGGCGATCGGAGGAGACGTGATCGGAATCGATTGGCGCGTGCCGCTGGACGTCGCCTGGGACCGGGTCGGCCACGACCGCGGGATCCAGGGGAACCTCGACGGCGCGGTGCTGCTCGGGCCCTGGGAGCGGGTGGCGGCGGGGGCGGACGACGTGCTCGAGCGCGTCGGCGGCCGCCCGGGACACATCTTCAACCTCGGCCACGGCGTGCTGCCGGACAGCGACCCCGCGGATCTGCGCCGGCTCGTCGAGCTCGTGCACGAGCGGACCTTGGTCGCCGCATGAGACGCCGCTTGCGGTGTCTCACTCAGGACGTGCGGGCTTGGCACGTGCGTCCGTCTGAGATGACCGGTCGATGCGATGGGAAGCGAGCCCAGGATGAGTGACGCCGTCGTGCTGATGGCGTACGGGAGCCCGTCGCGGCCTGAGGACGTGCGGCCGTACCTCGAGGACGTGCGGGGTGGGCGCCCCGTGTCCGACGAGGCGGTCGAAGAGCTCGCGGAGCGCTACCGGCGGATCGGCGGACGCTCGCCACTGGACGACGTGACCGAGGCTCAGCGGGCGGCCCTCGAGCGGGAGCTTGGCGTTCCGGTCTTCGTGGGGATGAAGCACTGGCAGCCCCGGATCGCCGAGGCGGTCGAGTCGGCCCTGGCCGGAGGAGTTTCGCGAATCGTCGCCCTGGTGCTCGCGCCCCACTACTCGCGGCTCTCCGTCGGCGAGTACCGGGAGCGGCTCGACCCCGCCGTCGCCGGTCGGGCCGAGGTCGTGCTGATCGAAAGCTGGCACGATCATCCGGGCTTCGTCGAGGTGGTGGCCGACCGCGTGCGCGGGACCGACGCCTGGGTCGTCTTCACTGCGCATTCCCTCCCCGAGCGCATCCTCGCCGACGGTGATCCGTACCGGGAGCAGCTGCTCGAGACCTCGCGCCTGGTTGCCGAGCGGGCGGGCCTCGACGACTGGTCGTTTGCCTTCCAGAGCGCGAGCTCGACCGGCGTGCCCTGGCTCGGGCCGGACATCCTGGACGAGCTGGGCCGCCTGCACGAGGCAGGGGTCCGGAAGGTGCTCGTCGCCCCGGTCGGCTTCGTCTCCGACCACCTCGAGATCCTGTGGGACCTCGACATCGAGGCGCGCGAGCGCGCCGGGGAGCTCGGCCTCGAGCTCGACCGGATCGAGTCGCTGAACGACGACCCCGCGTTCATCCGCGCGCTTGCCGAGCTGGTGGAGGAGCGACTCGCCGTTTCGGGAAAGAGTGGCCCGTGACCGTCGCTCACCTCCAGCTCGCTCCCGTGGGGGGAACCATGTTTCCCCCACGATCCCCCTTCTTAGAACCCAAGGGGGGGGGGGGGGGGGGGGGGGGGGGGGGGGGGGGGGGGGGGGGGGGGGGGGGGGGGGGGGGGGGGGGGGG
>DATDMJ010000108.1:0-3378 GCA_036518855.1 Gaiellaceae bacterium
AGATGCCCGTGCCGGTGATCTGACTGACGTTCGGAGGCGGTGGCGGTGGAGGCGGAGGTGGAGGCGGAGGCGGAGGCGGTGGTGGCGGCGGAGGCGGAGGCGGTGGTGGTGGCCCGCCGCAGCCCGGGAACTTGAAGCTCCCGATCCGAGTCCGCCAGTTGAACTGCGAAGAGCCCGCCGGGTAGTACTCGTTCGTGTACCAGAACGTGCAGTCGTCGACCGGGTCGATGGTCAGGTCGCTGTAGTCGCCCCAGCGGTTGCTCGTAGCGGTCTGGCTGCCCGCACCGGCGAAGAGCGTCGCCTCGCCCTGCGAGAGCTGGTTCAGCGGATCGGTCGCGAGACGGCCCGCGTAGCGGATCTGCGGGACTGTCGTCGCGCTCGAGGCGCTGAACCCGAGCGCGAGGTCACCAGCGGAGTCCATCGCCGCGCTGCCCATCCAGCGCCAGGTCGTGTCCGGCTGGTACGTGCTCTGCTGGAACACGGTGACCGGCCCGGTCGTCACGCCCCGGAGCTCGATCCAGCGAACCCCGGCCACGCCGCCGGAGCTGACCGTGTAGTTGGTCACGAGCGACTCGTGGTCGCCGAAGTTGCGGTAGGCCGCGCGGAACATGAACCGGTCGGCGATCGCGTCGAGGCTCGAGCCGTTCGGCTCGGGCACGCAGGCCCGCGTCGTCGGGCAGAGTTGCGTGAACCCGGCCGCCGCCGGCGTGGCGAAGAGCGTGAACGTCGAGTTGGACGGCGTCGCCCAGTCGACGTGGAAGTGGTAGATCTTGTAGACGCCGGTGCCGGGCCACTCCACGAACGAGTTCGGCGCCCCAGCGGGCGGCAAGGTGCTGCCGTCGAGGTCGGCCGGGAGGTACGCGTCCTCGGTAGAGCCTCCAGTGATGCCAGTGGTCACGAACGTGCCCGCGCTTCCGGACAGCATCGCGGCGCGGTTGAACGCGAACGGCTGCGGCCCGAGAAACGCCGTCCCGGCCGAGTTGAACACGTTCATCGACAGGTAGTAGGCGTCGGGCCAGACCGAGAGCTTCGGGTAGTCGAAGAAGTTCGATCCGAGGTGATAGCCGTAGCGGAACCAGGTGCCGGTCGCGTCGCTCGTCGTGGAGACGGCGATGCACTCGTCCGTCGGCACCGACACGCCCGCGAACTGGCTGATGATCCAGCGATTCGCGATCTGGTCGTAGAGCACGACGGGGTCGCCGTCGCCGTTGTTCTGGCAGACCCCGCCGAAGCCGCTCCAGAGGGTGGCGATCCCGGCCGGGCCGTAGACGGAAGCTCCCGTCGACTTGCTGAAGACCTGGAAGCCCTCGTTGACGATCTGGACGTACTGGGTCGCGCCGACCTCGCCGTCCGTGTCCGGCGGAGCGCAGTTGCAGCCGACGCCGGGGAACGGGATCCCGTCGAAGTTGAGCGTCGGCGACGGCATGCTCGGCGAGGCGAGCTTCTGCTGGACCACGGGGTCTCGCGCGTTCTGGTGGCGGCCGATGCGCGGGTTCGGAGCAGCCTCGCGCTCCGGCATCGGCTTGAGCGGTAGCGCCGGGATCTGCCCGAGCGCGGGCGAGACGTCGTTCTTGTACGAGTGGCCGACGTAGACGCGCCCTGCTGCCCCGTTCATCGCCACGGGCGCGGAGCCGCTGACGGTCGGAGCCCTGCTACTGGATCCGCTCGCGAGGACAACGGTCGTCTGCACGAGCACGGCCAGTGCGAAGAGCCCGGCGACGATCCACAAGCGCCGCTTGGCGGGCTTGAGCTTTCCCCTCATGCTCTGCCTCCAGGTCTAGGTTTGTGACGGCGGCTGGATTTAACCTGGCGGTGCGGCCGACTTCAATCCGGCGGCCCGTCCGGAGTCTTGTCGCGGCCGAACTTGAGGGTCCTCTGGGCCACTCTGACCCCGAGGCGGCCAGGCGCGAGCGCGACGTCGAACGCGCGGTTCACGACCACGCCGCCCGGAACCTTGTCTTCGATGACGTCGGTGATCTCGTCAGCGGCCTCGAGCACGTCGTCGGTCGCCTCGACCATGCCCTCCCCCACTTCGACCATGCCTCCCGCCAGCGGGAGGATCGCGGAGGCGATGCGGTCCTCCGCGGCCTGGCCGATCGCATCGGCGAGACGTCCGAGGGTGTCGCGCAGGGTGTTCTCGGCCTCCTCGAGCGCCAATCGACGGCGCCGCATGGTGTCGGTGCGGTCCGCCAGGAGACCTCGAAGAAGGTGCCTTTGCCGCTCGAGCAACCCGGCGGCGAACAGCCCGATCGCCGCCCAGGCGGCGGCGAGAACGAGCGGCGCCTGCCAGCCAGGGAGCGAGGAGGAGAGCGCGCTCGCGAGGGCCCAGTTCCCGAAGACGAAGGCCGTCAGCAGCGCCAGGAGGCAGATTCCGGCGGCGACGAGATCGCCGGCGACGCGGCGCACCTGGGGCGCCTGCTCCGCCAGCTCGAGCTGGGCTCGGCGGAATGCGAGCATCGCGGCGTCGCGGCCGACTTCCTCGGCGACCTCCGCGACCGGCTGGTGTTCGGTCTCCTCCCCCGCTGCCACGGCAACCACAGTCTCGCACGACGGATCGGTTAGGTTCGCCCTGACGACAAGGAGGCGGGCATGGACGCGACGCAGATCGATGCCGGCGAGTTCCGCTCCGGGCAGCGCCGGGACTGGGACAAGGCGGCCCACGGCTGGAACCGCTGGCAGGAGTTCATCTACAGCAGCACGGCCCCGGTCAGCGAGCGGCTGGTCGAGCTCGCGGACGTCAAGCAGGGCGACAGGGTCCTCGACGTCGCGGCGGGCGCCGGCGAGCCCTCGCTGACGGCCGCGAAGGCAGCCGGCCCCGAGGGCGGTGTCGTCGCGACGGACATCTCCCCGACGATGCTCGCGTTCGGACGCGAGCGCGCGGCCGCGGCCGGGATCGACAACATCGAGTTCGTCGAGGTGGACGCGTCGGCGCTCGACTTCCCCGCGGAGACGTTCGATGCGGCGCTCTCGCGCTGGGGAATCATCTTCGAGCCCGACGGCGAGGCGGCGGCCGCTCGCGTGCGCGGCTTCCTCAAGCCCGGAGCGAAGATGGCCATCAGCTCGTGGGGCCCGCCCGAGCGCTCGCCGATGATCTCGATCCCGATGATGACGGCGATGCAGCGCCTGAACGCGCCGCCGCCGCCGCCGGGCACGCCGGGGCCGCTGTCGCGGCCGACGCCTGAGGCGATCGGCGGCATCCTCCAAGGTGGCGGCTTCTCCGGCATCGAGGTCGAGGAACTCGAGGTCGAGTTCGAGTGGGAGTCGGCCGAGCAGTTCACCGAGTTCACGCAGGCGATCGTCGCCCCGCTCGTGGCGCTGGTGGAGAAGCATCCGCAGGAGGTTCAGGAGGAGACCTGGGCCGCCATCACCGAGGCCGCG
>DATDMJ010000109.1:0-63911 GCA_036518855.1 Gaiellaceae bacterium
GACGGCGCGATCGCCGTCTTCGACTCCGTCGCAGGAGTCGAGCCGCAGTCCGAGACGGTCTGGCGCCAGGCCGACCGCTACCGCGTTCCTCGGATCGCGTTCATCAACAAGATGGACCGCACCGGCGCGGACTTCTTCGGCGCCGTGCAGTCGATGGTCGACCGGCTCGGCGCGCGGCCCGTCCCGATCCAGCTTCCGGTGGGCCAGGAGGAGCACGTCCGCGGTGTTGTCGACCTGATCGAGATGCGCGCGACCACCTGGTCCGACGACCTCGGCACCACGATGGAGACGGGCGAGATCCCGTCCGAGCTCGTAGAGCAGGCGCAGGAGTACCACCACCAGCTGATCGACGCGGTCGCCGACCACGACGACGAGCTGATGGAGACCTACCTCCTCGACGAGGAGTCCGTCACGCCCGAGATGCTCAAGCGCGCGCTCCGCGCGGCGACCCTGGACATCTCCGTGACTCCGGTGCTCGCGGGCTCCGCCTTCAAGAACAAGGGCGTCCAGCCGCTGCTCGACGCCGTCGTCGACTACCTCCCGAGCCCGCTCGACGTCCCGCCCGTGCACGGAATCGACCCGCGCACCGAGAACGAGCTCTCGCGCCGCCCGGCGACCGACGAGCCCTTCTCCGCACTCGTCTTCAAGGTCATGTCCGACCCGTACGTCGGCAAGCTGACCTACTTCCGCGTCTACTCGGGCCAGGTCGACGCCGGTGACCGCGTGCTCAACACGACCACCGGCAAGACCGAGCGGATCGGCCGCATCCTCCAGATGCACGCGAACCACCGCGAGGAGCGCGACGAGATCGGCGCCGGCGAGATCGCGGCGGCGGTCGGCCTCAAGGCTTCGACGACGGGCGACACGCTCGCCGTCGACACCGCTCCGATCCGGCTCGAGTCGATGGACTTCCCGGATCCCGTCATCTCGGTCGCGATCGAGCCGAAGACGAAGGCCGACCAGGACAAGCTCGCCTCAGGGCTGCAGCGGCTCTCGGAGGAGGACCCGACCTTCCGCGTGCGGACCGACGACGAGACCGGCCAGACCCTGATCTCGGGCATGGGCGAGCTCCACCTCGAGATCATCGTCGACCGGCTCCTGCGCGAGTTCTCGGTCGACGCGAACGTCGGCCGCCCGCAGGTTGCCTACCGCGAGACGTTCGGTCGCCCGGTCGAGAAGATCGAGGGCCGCTTCGTCCGCCAGACCGGCGGTCGCGGCCAGTACGGCCACGCGGTGATCAACGCCGAGCCGGCCGAGCCCGGCGAGGGCTACGAGTTCGTGGACAAGATCGTCGGCGGCAAGGTCCCGCGCGAGTACATCCCGGCGGTCGACCTCGGCATCCAGGAGGCGATGGAGTCGGGCATCCTCGCGGGCTACCCGGTCGTCGACGTCCGGATCGAGCTCGTCGACGGGTCGTTCCACGAGGTCGACTCGAGCGAGATGGCATTCAAGGTCGCCGGCTCGATGGCGTTCAAGAACGCGATGCAGCGGTCGAAGCCGAAGCTGCTCGAGCCGGTCATGGCCGTCGAGGTCGTGACTCCCGAGGACTACCTCGGCGACGTCATGGGCGACCTCAACTCCCGCCGAGGGCGCGTCGAGGGCCTCGAGCCGCGCGGCAACGCGCAGGCGATCCGGGCCCGCGTGCCGCTGGCGACCATGTTTGGCTACGCAACCGACCTGCGCTCGACGACGCAGGGACGGGCCACGTTCACGATGCAATTCGATCGCTACGAGGAAGTGCCTCAGTCGATCGCAGCGGAGCTCGTCGACTCCACGTCCACGTAAGGAAGGAAAGGAAGGGAATGGGCAAGCAGAAGTTCGAGCGCACCAAGCCGCATCTCAACGTCGGGACGATCGGTCACATCGACCACGGCAAGACGACGCTGACGGCCGCGATCACGAAGGTGCTCGCGGAGAAGGTCGGCGGCACCACGGCCGTGCGGTCGTTCGAGTCGATCGACAACGCGCCCGAGGAGAAGCAGCGCGGCATCACGATCAACACGTCGCACGTCGAGTACGAGACGGAGAACCGCCACTACGCGCACGTCGACTGCCCCGGCCACGCCGACTACATCAAGAACATGATCACCGGCGCCGCCCAGATGGACGGTGCGATCCTCGTGGTCTCGGCCGCCGACGGCCCCATGCCGCAGACGCGGGAGCACATCCTGCTCGCGCGCCAGGTCGAGGTGCCGTACATCGTCGTGTTCCTGAACAAGGCCGACATGGTCGACGATCCCGAGCTGCTCGAGCTCGTCGAGATGGAGGTCCGGGAGCTGCTCACGAACTACGAGTTCCCCGGCGACGACATCCCGATCGTGACCGGCTCTGCCCTGAAGGCGCTCGAGGGCGACGAGGAGAACGAGCAGAAGATCCTCGAGTTGATGCAGGCCGTCGACGACTACATCCCCGAGCCCACGCGTGACACCGACAAGCCGTTCCTGATGCCGATCGAGGACGTCTTCACGATCACCGGCCGCGGCACGGTCGTCACGGGCCGGATCGAGCAGGGCCAGATCAAGTCGGGCGACGAGGTCGAGATCGTCGGCATCCACCCGGAGACCGACAAGACCGTCGTCACCGGTCTCGAGATGTTCAACAAGACGCTCGACTTCGCGCAGGCCGGCGACAACGCGGGTGCGCTCCTCCGCGGCACGAAGCGCGAGGAGGTCGAGCGCGGCCAGGTGCTCGCCAAGCCGGGCTCGATCACGCCGCACACGCAGTTCAAGGCCGAGGTCTACGTGCTCGGGAAGGACGAGGGCGGCCGCCACACGCCGTTCTTCAACGGCTACCGGCCGCAGTTCTACTTCCGCACGACCGACGTGACCGGCTCGATCAAGCTCCCGGAGGGCCAGGAGATGGTGATGCCGGGCGACAACACGAACATGGACATCGACCTCGGACAGCCGATCGCCATGGATCAGGGCCTCCGCTTCGCGATCCGCGAGGGCGGCCGCACGGTCGGCGCCGGCGTCGTCACCGAGATCCAGAAGTAAGGGAGCGCCGGTGCCGCAGAGCAAAATCCGCATCCGCCTCAAGGGCTACGACCACCAGCAGCTCGACAAGTCTGCGAGCCAGATCGTGGAGACGGCCCAGCGCACCGGCGCGACCATCACCGGCCCCGTGCCCCTGCCCACCGAGAAGAACGTCTACTGCGTGATCCGGTCGCCGTTCAAGGACAAGGACTCGCGGGAGCACTTCGAGGTGCGCACGCACAAGCGGCTGATCGACATCCACTCGCCGACGCCGAAGACGGTCGACTCGCTGATGCGGCTCGACCTGCCTGCAGGCGTGGACATCGAGATCAAGCTGTGAAAGGCATCCTCGGCAAGAAGCTCGGCATGACCCAGCTCTTCGACCCTGAGACCGGCGAGGTGACCCCGGTGACGGTGATCGAGGCCGGGCCGTGTCCCGTCGTGCGCGTGAAGACCGTCGAGTCGGACGGCTACGAGGCCGTCCAGCTCGCGTTCGACGCGGTTGCCGAGGCGAAGGTGAACAAGCCGAGGCTCGGCCAGCTCGGCAAGGCGGGCCCGCACCGGGAGCTCGCGGAGTTCCGCGGTCCGAGCGAGCTGACCGAGGGCGAGTCCGTGACCGTCGAGGCCTTCGAGCCCGGTGAGCGGGTGAAGGTCTCGGGCACCGGGATCGGCAAGGGCTTCGCCGGGACGATCAAGCGCCACAACTTCAGCCGTGGGCCGACGACGCACGGCTCGCACAACATCCGCGCCCCCGGCTCGGTCGGCGCCTCGGCGACGCCGTCGCGGGTGTGGAAGGGCATCAAGATGGCCGGCCGGATGGGCGGCAAGCGTGTCACGCAGGTTGGGCTGACGGTGCACGAGATCGTTCCGGACGAGAACCTGCTGCTCGTCAAGGGCGCGGTTCCCGGGCCGAAGAACGGCATCGTCGAGGTGAGGGAGGACAAGGGTCGTGGCGGCGCCTAAGGCCCCGGTCGTCGGCTCGTCGAAGAGCGTGACGCTCGAGGAAGGCGTCTTCGCCGCCGAGGTGAAGCCGCACCTCGTCCACGAGACCGTGCGCGCGGAGCTGAACGCGGCGCGCTCGGCCACGCGCGGCGGCAAGAGCCGCGGCCTGGTCGCGGGCGGCCGCTCCAAGCCGTGGCGCCAGAAGGGCACCGGCCGCGCGCGAGCGGGGTCGACCCGCGCGCCGCACTGGACCGGCGGCGGCATGGCGTTCCCGCCGAACAATCGCAACTTCACGTCGAAGGTCAACCGCAAGAGCCGCAAGGCCGCGCTCCGGAGCGCGCTCTCCGCCCACGCGCAAGCGGGGACGCTGGGTGTCGTCGATCCCGGTGGGTTCGAGAAGCCCTCGACGAAGGACGCCGCCGAGCTGCTGGGATCGTGGGGCAAGGAGCTGCCGGCCCTGGTCGTCGCCCAGCCCGAGGACGAGTCCGTGATCAAGTCGTTCCGCAACCTCGACCGCGTCGCCGTGACGGTGCCGAGCGAGCTCGAGGTCAACCAGATCGTCTGGGCCCGCTCGCTGCTGATCAGCGAGGGCGCGCTCGAGCACGTGCAGGGGAGGGCCCAGTGAGCCTCCACCCGAACCAGGTCTTGCTCGCGCCGGTCGTGACCGAGAAGAGCTACGAGCTGATCGAGAGCCAGAAGTACTCGTTCCGCGTGCATCCCGATGCTCACAAGACGCAGGTGCGGCAGGCCGTCGAGGAGCTGTTCAGCGTCCACGTCGAGGCCGTGAACATCGTGAAGGTCCAGCCGAAGCCGAAGCGCCGCGGCATGCGCCCCGGCCGCAGACCCGGCTGGAAGAAGGCGATCGTGCAGATCCGCCGGGGCGAGTCGATCGAGATCTTCGAAGGAGCGCAGGCTTAGTGGCCCTCCTGGCAACGGTTAGTGCTCATCTGGCGCGCGATGCGCGGCGCATCGCCGCGTCCTCAGTCGCGCCCATGCATCGAAGCATGGGCACTCCCTGCGTCCTTGCGCTGCTTGCGCCTCGCACACCAGAGGCGCGAAACCGTCACCAGGAGAGCCACTAATGGCGCTCCGCAAGTACAAGCCCACGAGCCCGGGCCGGCGCTTCATGTCCGTCTCGGCGTTCGACGACGTCACGAAGAGCGAGCCGGAGAAGAGCCTCGTCGAGCCGCTGAAGAAGAAGGGCGGTCGCAACAGCTACGGCCGCATCACGACGCGCCACCAGGGCGGCGGCCACAAGCGCCGCTACCGCGTGATCGACTTCAAGCGGGTCAAGGACGGCGTCCCGGCGAAGGTGGCTGCGATCGAGTACGACCCGAACCGGTCGGCCCGGATCGCGCTGCTCCACTACGCGGACGGCGCGAAGTCGTACATCCTCGCGCCCGCGCGGCTGCGCGTCGGCGCCATGGTCGAGTCCGGCCCGGGCGCCGACATCAAGCCCGGGAACGCGCTCCCGCTGACCAACATCCCGACCGGCACGCTCGTCCACAACGTCGAGCTCAAGCCCGGCAAGGGCGGCCAACTCGCGCGCAGCGCCGGCTCCGGCGTGCAGCTCGTGGCGAAGGACGAGGGGCAGGGAGTCCTTCGGCTACCATCGGGCGAGCTGCGGCGGGTCCCGCTTGCGTGTCGGGCGACGATCGGCCAGGTCGGCAACGTCGACCACGAGAACATCACCGGTGGCAAGGCGGGCCGCAGCCGCTGGAAGGGCAAGCGCCCGTCCGTGCGCGGCTCGGCGATGAACCCCGTCGACCACCCGCACGGCGGCGGCGAGGGCAAGTCGAAGGGCGGCCGGCACCCCGTCACGCCGTGGGGCGTGCCGACGCTCGGCAAGCGCACCCGGCGCAAGCACAAGGAATCCGACAAGTTGATCGTCCGCGGCCGCCGCCGCGGGAAGGAGAAGCGTTGAGCCGAAGCTCGAAAAAGGGGCCGTTCGTCGAGGAGCGCCTGCTGGGGCGGATCCAGTCGATGAACGAGTCCGGCAGCAAGCAGATGGTCCGCACCTGGTCGCGGGCCTCGACGATCTTCCCCGAGATGGTCGGGCACACGATCGCGGTCCACGACGGGCGCAAGCACGTGCCCGTGTTCGTGACCGAGCAGATGGTCGGTCACAAGCTGGGCGAGTTCGCCCCCACCCGCACCTTCCGCGGCCATTCCGGCGACCGCAAGGCGGAGGTGAAGCGCACCTGATGGCGACGGCCGAGCGCCAGGAGGTCAAGGCCGTGGCCAAGTGGGTGCGGATGTCGCCCCGCAAGGCGCGGCTCGTCACGGAGCACATCCGCGGGCGGAGCGTGCCCGAGGCGCGCACCGTGCTCGCCTTCACACCCCGCGCGGCTGCGCGGGAGATCGAGAAGGTGCTGCGCTCCGCAATCGCGAACGCGGAGGCGAATCACAACCTCGCCGGCGACGACCTGGTCGTGAAGGCCGCCTACGTCGACGAGGGCCCGGTCATGAAGCGCTGGCGCGCGAGGGCGCGCGGCCGCGCGGTCCGGATCCACAAGCCGACCTGCCACATCACCGTCGTGCTCACCGAGGGCGCGGCCGAGCCCGAGGAGGCGAAGAGCTAGATGGGTCAGAAGGTTCATCCCGGCGGCCTGCGCGTGGGCGTCATCCACGACTGGAAGTCGAACTGGTACACGGGGACGAAGGAGTTCCCGGCCTACCTGCTCGAGGACATCAAGATCCGCGAGCACATCCAGAACAAGCTCTCGCACGCGGGCCTGTCCGACATCCTGATCCGCAAGGACGCCCAGCGGATCACGATCGACATCTACACCGCGCGGCCCGGGATCGTGATCGGCAAGTCCGGGGTCGAGGTGGACGCGCTCCGCAAGGAGATCCACGGCATGACCAACAAGGCCGTGCACATCAACATCAACGAGATCAAGCGGCCCGAGCTCGATGCGAAGCTCGTCGCGCAGTCGATCGCCGAGCAGCTCGAGAACCGCGTCAGCTTCCGCCGCGCGATGAAGCGCTCGCTCGCCTCCGCGATCCGCTCGGGCGCGCACGGCGTGAAGGTGATGTGTGGCGGCCGCCTCGGCGGCGGCGAGATGAGCCGCTCCGAGCAGTACTCCGAGGGCCGCGTTCCGCTGCACACGATTCGCGCGGACATCGACTTCGGCTTCGCCGAGGCGAAGACGACCTTCGGCCGCATCGGCGTCAAGGTCTGGATCAACAAGGGCGAGATCATGCCCGAGGGGTACGAGGGCGTCAGCCAGCGCGACGCGAGGCTCGGCGACCAGGACCAGGCGCGCCGCCGCGGCGGCACCGCCGAGGGTCTCGGCGCCTCCCGCGAGGGTGGACGCGGCCGCGGGCCCGACCGCGAAGGCCTCGGGCCGGTGCGCCAGCGGCGCCGCGGCCAGGGCGGCGGTCCGCGTCGTCCGGGTGGCGGCCGGGGTCGTGGACGCCAGCAGGACAACGTCGAGCGCCCGCGCACCGACGAGGGGGCGACCTCCGCCGAGGGTAGGGAGCAGCCGCAGGTCGAGCCGGAGACGCCGCCGGCACCTGAGGCGGCCGTCGAGGCACCCGACACGAAGCCGGAGACCCAGGAGAAGAGCGAAGACTGATGCTGCTCCCGAAGAAGACCAAGTACCGCAAGTACCAGCGTGGCCGCCGTCGAGGCTTCTCGAAGGGCCAGACGACGGTGCAGGCCGGGGACTACGGCCTGAAGGCGCTCGAAGCCGGTTGGGTGACCAACCGCCAGATCGAGGCGGCTCGTATCGCGATGACGCGCAAGATCCGCCGCGGGGGCAAGGTCTGGATCAACGTCTTCCCGGACAAGCCGGTCACGCAGAAGCCCGCCGAGACGCGCATGGGCTCGGGCAAGGGCGCTCCGGAGCACTGGGTTGCAGTCGTCAAGCCCGGCCGCGTGATGTTCGAGCTCGCCGGGGTCGACGAGCGCCTTGCGAAGGAAGCCCTCCGCCTCGCGGGCCGCAAGCTGCCGCTGAGGACGAGGGTCGTGAAGAGGGAGGCTGATCTGTTTGCGAGCTAGAGAGCTGCGCGACCTCTCCGACGAGGAGCTGGAGAACCGCTTGGCCGACACGCGCCAGGAGCTCTTCAACCTGCGCTTCCAGGGCGTCACGGGAGCGCTGGAGAACACGGCGCGCCTGAAGCTCGCCAAGCGCGAGATCGCCCGCATCCTGACCATCCGTAACGAACGAGAAAGCAGTCTGACGAGAGAGACGAATGGCTGACGAAGAGCAGAACGAGAACCAGGCAGAAACGACCGAGGCCGAAGCCGAAGCTGAGGCGCCGGCCGAGGAAGCACCGGTCGCCGAGGCGGAGGAGGCTCCTGCCGCGGAGGAAGCTCCGGTGGAGGAGGAAGCTCCTGCCGCGGAGGAGGCTCCGGCCGAGGAGGAAGCTCCTGCGGAAGAGCCCGCGGCTGAAGAAGCGCCTGCGGCTGAAGAGGAGCCTGCGGCCGAGGAGCCTGCGGCAGAGGAGCCCGCTGCGGAGGCGGAAGCGCCTGCGCCCGCGCAGCCTGCCCAGAAGCCGAAACGCAAGCGCCTGCCGCGGTCACAGCGCCACAAGCACTCGAAGCCGAAGCGCGAGCGCCCCGCCGAGCGCCGGCCGATCGTCCGCCTGCCGAAGCCCGAGCATGCGCGCGGCCGCCGCCAGGAGCGCCGCGGCGTCGTGGTCTCGAGCGCGATGGACAAGACGATCGTCGTCAAGGTCGACACGGTGAAGGCGCATCCCAAGTACAAGAAGGTCGTCCGCCGCTCGACCAAGTTCCACGCGCACGACGAGCAGAACACGGCGAAGGTCGGCGACCTCGTGCGGATCGTCGAGACGAAGCCGCTGAGCAAGTCGAAGAACTGGCGCCTCGCCGAGGTCCTGGAGGCCGCGAAGTGATCCAGCAGGAGTCGAGGCTGCGAGTGGCCGACAACACCGGCGCCCGCGAGATCCTGTGCATCCGCGTCAAGGGCGGCTCGCACCGCCGCTACGCGCGCGTGGGCGACGTGATCACCGCCACCGTCAAGACCGCGAGCCCGCAGGGCGCCGTCAAGAAGGGCGAGGTCGTCCAGGCCGTCGTCGTCCGCACGCGGAAGCCGTTCGGCCGCAACGACGGCACGAGCATCGCCTTCGACGAGAACGCTGCCGTGCTGATCGACAGCGCGCGCAACCCGCGGGGCACGCGCATCTTCGGCCCCGTGGCACGCGAATTGCGCGAGAAGAACTTCATGAAGATCGTTTCTCTGGCCCCGGAGGTCCTGTGACCGCAACCATGAGAGTCAGGAAGGGCGACACGGTTCAGATGCTGACCGGCAAGGACCGCGGCAAGCAGGGCCGCGTGATCGACGCGCGCCCGCGTGAGCGCCGCGTCGTCGTCGAGAACCTGAACGTCGTCAAGCGGCACACCCGCCCGCAGCCGATCAAGGAGTCGAGCCGGATGGGTGGCACGCAGATGACCCCGGGCGGCGTGATCTCGAAGCCATCCGCGGTTCCGATCTCGAACGTGATGCTCGTGTGCCCGACCTGCAACAGGCCGACGCGCGTGGGGATGACGACGAAGGAGGGCAAGGGCGGCCGCGAAGTCCGTGTCCGGGTCTGCAAGCGGGCCGACTGCCTCCAGGAGATCGACAAGTGAGCCCCAAGAGCGACGGCAACGGCTACGAGCCCCGCCTCAAGACGCTCTACGACGAGCAGGTTCGTCCGCGCCTCAAGGACGAGCTCGGCGTGAGCAGCGTCATGCAGGTCCCGCGCGTCCAGAAGATCACGCTCAACATGGGCGTGGGCGAGGCGAAGACCGAGGCGAAGGCGCTCGACGGCGCGATCGAGGAGCTGACGACGATCGCCGGCCAGCGCGCGCACGTGCGCAAGGCGCGAAAGTCGATCGCCAGCTTCAAGCTGCGCGAGGGAATGCCCGTCGGCGCGCGCGTCACCCTGCGCGGCGCGCGGATGTGGGAGTTCCTCGACCGCCTCGTGTCGATTGCGCTCCCGCGGATCCGCGATTTCCGTGGGCTCAACCCCGGCTCGTTCGACGGGCGGGGCAACTTCTCGCTCGGAATCCGCGAGCAGATCATCTTCCCGGAGATCGATTACGACTCGATCGCCGCCATCCGCGGCCTCGACGTCGCGATCACGACATCGGCGGCGAACGACGAGCAGGGCCTCGCGCTCCTGCGCGCGCTCGGCATGCCGTTCGCACAAGCAAGCACTGAAGGAGAGCAGTAAGTGGCACGCAAGGCACTGATCGAGAAGTCGCGCAAGCCCCAGCGGTTCAAGGTGCGCAACTACACGCGCTGCAACCGCTGCGGCCGCCCGCGCGCCGTCTACAAGAAGTTCGGCCTTTGCCGGATCTGCCTGCGCGACCTCGCGCACGAGGGTGTGATCCCCGGCATGACGAAATCGAGCTGGTGATGCAGACAGATCCCGTCGCAGACATGCTGAGCCGCATCCGGAACGCGAACCGCGCGCTCCACGAGACGGCCGAGATGCCCAACTCGCGCCTCAAGGCGGAGATCGCGCGCCTCCTCAAGGAGGAGGGCTATATCCGCGACTTCCACGTCGAGCGCAAGGAGGACAAGCCCTACGACACGCTCGCGATCGAGCTCAAGTTCGGCAAGAACCGCGAGCGCGTGATCACCGATCTGAAGCGCGTCTCCAAGCCCGGCCGCCGCGTCTACGCTCGCAAGGACCGCCTTCCGCGGGTCCTCGGCGGGATGGGCATCGCGATCCTGTCCACCTCCAACGGCCTGATCACGAGCCGAACCGCCGAGGAAAAGGGCATCGGCGGCGAGGTCGTCTGCTTCATCTGGTGAGCCATGAGCCGAATCGGTAGACAGCCCATTCAGATCCCCGCCGGTGTGTCGGTGTCGATCACGGCCGGCCGCGTGATGGTGAACGGCCCGCTCGGTGAGCTGAGCCAGGACGTCACCCCGAGGATGAAGGTCGAGCAGCAGGACGACGCGATCGTCGTGACCCGACCCACGGACCGCGGAGACGATCGCGCCCTGCACGGGCTGACGCGCTCGCTGATCGCGAACATGGTCGAGGGCGTCACGAACGGCTTCCAGAAGCGGCTCGAGATCCAGGGCGTCGGCTACCGCGCCGCGCTGCGAGGCACCGACCTCGAGCTCAGCGTTGGCTATTCGCACCCGGTCGTCCTGAAGGCGCCTGCCGGAATCACCTTCGAGGTGCCGACGCAGACCGAGGTGATCGTCAAGGGGATCGACAAGCAGCAGGTCGGCCAGATCGCCGCCGAGGTGCGCAAGGTCCGCCCGCCCGAGCCGTACAAGGGCAAGGGCATCCGCTACGAAGGCGAATACGTGCGCCGCAAGGTCGGCAAGAGGGCGGCATGAGACGTCGCTTGCGATGTCTCACCCCGGCAGTACGGGCTTTGCCCGTGCGGCCGTCTGAACCGACCGGTCGACCCGCCTGCCGGGAGAACCACTCGACATGAGCACGCTGACCGTCCGGAAGGCGCGGGAGCGCCGGCACAAGCGCGTGCGGAGGAAGGTCTTCGGCAGCTCCGAGCGGCCGCGCCTGGTCGTGTTCCGCTCGAATCGCGGCATCGAGGCGCAGCTCGTGGACGATCTCGAGAGCCGGACGCTCGCCGCGGCCAGCTGGCTCAACCTGCGCAGCTTCAAGGGCTCGAAGTCCGACCAGGCTGCCGAGGTCGGCAAGCTGCTGGCGCAACGGGCAAAGGAGGCCGGCATCTCCACCGCCGTCTTCGACCGGGGCGGCTACCTCTACCACGGCCGCGTGAAGGCGCTGGCCGATGCGGCACGCGAAGGAGGCTTGAAGTTCTAGTGGCAGTTCAGGAACGCGATGCGAGAGAGCTCAAGGAGCGCGTGGTCGAGATCAACCGCGTCGCCAAGGTGGTCAAGGGCGGCCGGAGGTTCTCCTTCACGGCGCTCGTGGTGATCGGCGACGAGGTCGAGCGCGTCGGGCTCGGCTACGGGAAGGCCCGCGAGGTTCCGCTGGCGATCTCGAAGGCCGTCGACGACGCGAAGAAGAACCTCTTCGTCGTGCCGCGGCACGGGACGACGATCACGCACGAGATCCTCGGCGAGTTCGGCGCGGCGCGCGTGCTGCTGCGGCCGGCGAGCGAGGGAACCGGCGTCATCGCCGGCGGCGGCGTGCGCGCCGTCCTCGAGCTGGCCGGGATCCGCGACATCCTCGCCAAGAGCCTCGGCACCACGAACCCGATCAACATGCTCAAGGCGACCGTGAACGGCCTCCAGCGGCTCCGGCGGCCGGACGAGGTCGCGGAGACGCGCGGGCTGACGATCAAGCAGGTCTTGCCCGTGAGCGCGCGGCCCCCCGAGGAAGTGCAAACCGAACCGGAACCACAGGTGGAAGAGACGAGCGATGGCGAAGCTCCGGATAACCCAGACGCGTAGCTCGATCGGCCAGAGCGCGAGGCACCGCGGAACGCTCCGCGCGCTCGGCCTGGGCAGGATCGGCCGCAGCCGCGAGCACGCGGAGAGCCCGCAGCTCGCCGGTATGCTCAGGAAGGTCCGTCACCTCGTCCGAGTGGACTCCGATGCCTGACGACCTGAACCTCTCGAACCTCAAGCCCGCGCAGGCGCGCAAGAACCGCAAGCGCGTCGGCCGCGGCCTGGGCTCGGGCAAGGGACGCTATTCGGGGCGCGGCCTCAAGGGCCAGAAGTCGCGCTCGGGCTCGCACAAGATGCGCCCGGGCTTCGAGGGCGGCCAGAACCCGCTCTACATGCGCCTCGGCAAGCTGCGCGGCGGGTCCGCGGACGCGCTTCCGGTCGGCCCGTTCCGCACCTCGACCGCGCCGGTGAACGTCGCCACGCTCGAGGAGCGCTTCGACGCGGGGGCCGAGGTCACCCCGGAGACGCTCGTCGAGAAGGGTGTCCTCAAGAACACGAAGACCGACGTGAAGATCCTCGGGAACGGCGAGCTCAAGAAGAAGCTGACCGTGACGGCGCACGCGGTCTCCGCGAGCGCGCGCGAGAAGATCGAGGCCGCGGGCGGCACGATCACCTTGCTGCGCGAGCCGAAGGAGCGGAAGCCGAAGCGCCGTACCGAGCGGCCGCAGCCGGCGGCGGAAGCGCCCGCGGAAGCTCCTGACGAGACGCCCGAAGAGGCCGCGGAGGAGACCCCGGAGGAAGCCGCGGAGGAGGACGAGAGCTAGGTGTTCTCCTGGCTGGCGAACGCGTGGCGGGTCCCGGAGCTGCGCAAGCGCGTGCTCTTCACCGCGCTGATCCTCGCGCTCTACCGCCTGGGCTCCTGGATCCCGGCACCGGGAGTCAACTCCGACCAGATCAAGGGCTACTTCAACAACCAGGGCGGCACGATCCTGGGGCTGCTGAACGTCTTCTCGGGCGGCGCGCTCGCGAAGTTCTCGCTGTTCGCGCTCGGGATCATGCCCTACGTCACGGCCTCGATCATCCTGCAGCTCCTGACCGTCGTCATCCCGAAGCTGGAGCAGCTGCAGAAGGAAGGCGAGGCCGGGATGGCCAAGATCAACCAGTACACGCGCTACCTCACCGTCGCGCTCGCGGCGGCGCAGTCGGCCGGGTACTCGTACCTCTTCGAGAAGCAGGGCGCACTCACGAACAACAGCGGCCGCCTCGTGCTGATCGTGATCACGCTGACCGCCGGCACGACGCTCCTGATGTGGATGGGCGAGATGATCACGAAGCGCGGGATCGGCAACGGGATCTCGCTGCTGATCTTCGCCTCGATCCTCGCGACGGCTCCGGCCGGGGTGACGGCGTGGTACAACGGCGGCCCGCTCGAGAAGCTCTTCTTCCCGCTGATCGCGCTCGGGATCATCGTCGCCGTCGTCTTCATCCAGGAGGGCCAGCGGCGGATCCCGATCCAGTACGCCAAGCGGATGGTGGGGCGGCGCCAGCTCGGCGGGGGCTCCACGTACATGCCGCTCCGCGTGAACATGGCCGGCGTTATTCCGATCATCTTCGCCGCCGCGGTGCTCGCGCTGCCGCAGACCGTCGGCTCGTTCTCCCCGAACGCCCAGACCTTCATCAACAGGCACTTCGCGTACTCGTCGCTGACGTACCTGCTCGTCGAGGCGACCCTGATCGTGCTCTTCACGTACTTCTACACGGCTGTCCAGTTCAACCCGGTCGACCAGGCCGACAACCTGCGCAAGTACGGCGGCTACGTGCCCGGCATCCGGCCCGGTCCACCGACCGCGCAGTACCTCGACCGCGTGCTGACACGGCTGACGCTGCCCGGCTCGCTCTACCTCGCGGCCGTCGCAGTGCTGCCGAGCGTCTTTATCCGCTACGGCGGGTTCCAGCAGGCGACCTCGCGCGCACTCGGCGGGACGTCCGTCCTGATCGTGGTCGGCGTCGCTCTCGACACGATGCGCCAGATGGAGTCGCAGATGATGATGCGCTCCTACGAAGGCTTCCTGAAATAGTGCTCAACGTTCTGCTGCTCGGCCCGCAGGGTGCCGGCAAGGGAACCCAGGGCAAGCTCATCTCGGCGGAGTACGGCCTGCCGCACATCGCGACCGGGGACATCCTGCGCGCGGCGATGTCGGCGGGCACGGAGCTCGGGCGCAAGGTGCAGCCGATCTACGACGCGGGCCACCTCGTCCCGGACGACATCATGATCGCGCTGATCCGCGAACGGCTCGCCGCGGACGACGCCGCCGAAGGATTCGTCCTCGACGGCTTTCCGCGCACCGCAGTCCAGGCCGAGGCGCTCGACGAGATGCTGGACGAGATCGGCCGCCCGATCACCGTCGTGCTCGAGTTCCAACTTCCGGAGGAGGTGTCGATCGAGCGCCTCACTCGCCGTGCCGAGCAGGAGGGCCGCGCGGACGACACGCCCGACGCGATCAACAGACGGCTCGCGCTGTACCGCGAACAGACCGAGCCGCTGATCGAGCACTACCGCGCGCGCGGCAGCCTGGTCGGCATCCCGGCGGATCGATCGGTCGAGGAGGTCTTCGAGGAGATCCAGGAGGCCCTCGACCGGGTGGGCGTCCGATGATCATTCGCAAGTCCCCGCAGGAGATCGAGCGGATGGCCCGCGCCGGGGAGGTCGTGGCCGACGTGCTCGCGCTGCTCGGCGAGCGCGCGCGCCCGGGTGTCACGACCGAGGAGCTCGACGCCCTCGCGGACGACTTCATCCGTTCGCGCGGCGGCACGCCGACCTTCAAGGGCTACCGGGGCTATCCCGCGTCGATCTGCACCTCGCCGAACGACATGGTCGTCCACGGCATCCCGGGGATGTTCGCGCTCTCGGAGGGAGACATCCTCTCGGTCGACGTCGGCGTGACCCTCGAGGGCTTCGTGGCCGATTCGGCGTACACGTTCCCGATCGGGGAGATCTCCGCCGAGGCCGAGCGCCTGCTGGAAGGCTGCAGGGCCGCGCTCGCTGCGGGGATCGAGCAGTGCCGCGCGGGAAACCGGCTCTCGGACATCTCGCACGCCATCCAGGTCGTGACCGAGGAGCACGGGTTCTCCGTGGTGCGCAGCCTCGTCGGGCACGGCGTCGGGCGCTCGATGCACGAGGAGCCGCAGATCCCGAACTTCGGCGAGCCCGGCCGCGGCCCGCTGCTGTCGCCGGGCATGACCTTCGCGATCGAGCCGATGATCAACGCGGGCGGCGCCGACGTCGTCCTCCACGACGACCAGTGGTCGATCTCGACTTCCGACAGCTCGCTCTCCGCGCACTTCGAGCACACCGTGGCGATCACCGAGGACGCGCCGCGGATCCTCACGCTGGCGAAGACCGCGGTGACCTCATGACCGGTCGAACCGTCGTTCTTCGGGAGGGCCGCTCGTGACCGATTCGCGAGTCCAGGAGTACGCGAGGCTGCTCGTCGAGCAGTGCGTCGACGTCCAGCCCGGCTGGCAGGTGGTCGTCTCGGGCGGCGTGCTCGCGCGGCCGCTGCTCGAGGAGGTCAACGCGCTGGTGGGCCGGCGCGGCGCCTACGCGATCCAGCGCCTGAGCCTCACCGGCGCCTCCGTCAACGTGCCCTGGGTGCAGGAAGTGCCGCTGGAGCTCCTCGACAACCCGTCTCCGATCGAGACCCACCTCTTCCACGAGGCCGACGCGTGGATCGGCGTCGAGGCGCCCGAGAACACGCGTGAGCTCGCCGGGGTCGATCCGGAGCGCCTGGGCCGCTTCCAGGCGGGCGTGCGCCCGCATGTGGAGCGGATCTTCACCTACGACCTGAAGTGGGTCGGCTGCCAGTTTCCGACCCCCGCCCTGGCGCAGGACGCGGGCATGTCGCTGGCCGAGTTCGAGGACTTCCTCTACGGCGCCTGCCTGCTCGACTGGGACGCGGAGCGCGAGCGAATGAGCCGCTATGCGGAGCGCTTCGACGCCGCTGACGAGGTGCGGATCGTCGCCGACGAGACCGACCTGACGCTCAGCCTCGCCGGTCGCAACGGCTTCGTCGACGCGGGCGGCGCCAACATCCCCGGCGGAGAGTTCTTCTTCTCGCCGCTCGAAGACTCCGCCGCGGGGACGATCGCGTTCACGGAGTTCCCTGCGGTCTACGGCGGCCGCGAGGTGAAGGGCATCCGGCTCCGCTTCGAGGAAGGCAAGGTCGTCGACGCCTCGGCGGAGGCGAACGAGGGGTTCCTCGTCGAGATGCTCGACCTCGACGACGGCTCGCGCAGGCTCGGCGAGCTCGGCATCGGCTGCAACCCGCGGATCACGGAGTACATGAAGAACACGCTCTTCGACGAGAAGATCGACGGCACAGTCCATCTCGCCCTCGGCAACGGCCTGCCGGAGGTCGGAGGCGAGAACGTCAGCCAGCTCCACTGGGACATCGTCAAGGACCTCCGCGGCGGCGGGCGCATCGAGCTCGACGGCGAGCTCGTCCAGGAGAATGGAAAGTGGCTTATCTAGGAGCTTTTGCTACCATTGTCAGCCGCGGCGAGAGCCGTGTTTTTCCGTGTCCCCGACCGCGCTCGCAAAGCGCGGTTTCTGTGAGGTAGATGGCGCAAAAAGAAGAAAAGATCGAGGTCGAAGGCGAGATCGTCGAGGCGCTCCCGAGCACGATGTTCCGGGTGCACATCGACGACCTGGACACGAACGTGCTCGCCACGATCTCCGGGAAGATGCGCAAGCACTACATCCGCATCCTCCCCGGCGATCGGGTGAAGGTGGAGCTGTCCCCCTACGACCTCACGCGAGGAAGGATCACGTACCGACACCGATGAAAGTCCGAGCTTCAGTCAAGCCCATGTGCGAGCGCTGCCGCGTGATCAAGCGGCACGGCAAGACCATGGTCATCTGCACGAACCCACGCCACAAGCAGAGGCAGGGCTAGCGCGATGGCTCGTATTGCCGGCGTCAACATCCCGAACCAGAAGCGCCTCGAGATCGGGCTCACCTACATCTACGGCATCGGCCGGTCGACCGCGCAGAAGATCTGCGCCGACACGGGACTCTCCGTCGACGAGAAGGTCAAGGACCTCACCGACGAGGAGGTCACGAAGCTGCGCGAGTACATCGACGGCAACCTCCAGGTCGAGGGCGATCTCCGCCGCGAGCGGACGCAGGCGATCAAGCGGCTGCAGGAGATCGGCGCGTACCGCGGCATCCGCCACCGGCGCGGGCTCCCCGTGAACGGCCAGCGGACGAAGACCAACGCACGGACGCGCAAGGGCCCGAAGAAGACGGTTGGCCGGGGCAAGAAGGCGGCTCAGAAGACGTAATGGCACCTCCGCGGAGACAAGCGACCCGTGGTCGCGTGCGCCGTCGCGTGCGCAAGAACATCGCGATCGGCCAGGCCCACATCAAGACCTCGTTCAACAACACGATCGTGGCGCTGACCGACAACGAGGGGAACGTCATCGCGTGGGAGTCGGCCGGCTCGGCCGGCTTCAAGGGCTCCCGCAAGTCGACGCCGTTCGCCGCGCAGGTCACCGCCGACGCCTGCGCCCGCAAGGGCATGGAGCACGGGCTGCAGAAGGTCGAGGTCTTCGTAAAAGGCCCGGGCGCCGGCCGCGAGACCGCGATCCGCTCGCTGCAGGCCGCCGGCCTCGAGATCCTCGGCGTCAAGGACGTCACCCCGCAGGCGCACAACGGCGTGCGGCCCAAGAAGCGGAGGCGCGTCTAGTGGCCCGCGATCGTTCGCCGAAGTGCAAGCAGTGCCGCCGGGAGGGCATGAAGCTCTTCCTCAAAGGCGAGCGCTGCCTGACCGAGAAGTGCGCGATCGAGCGCCGCAGCTACCCGCCGGGCGAGCACGGCCGCGGTCGCATCAAGCAGTCCGAGTACCTGCTGCAGCTGCGCGAGAAGCAGAAGGCGCGCCGGTACTACGGCCTGCTGGAGAAGCAGTTCCGCACCTACTACTCGAAGGCCGCGAAGGGCTCGGGCATCACCGGCGAGGAGCTGCTGCGCATGCTCGAGACGCGGCTGGACAACGTCATCTACCGACTCGGCTTCGCCGCCTCCCGCGCACAGGCTCGCCAGCTGGTGCGCCACGGCCACTTCCAGGTAAACGGCCGCCGGGTGAACATCCCGAGCTACCAGGTGCGCCCCGACGACGTGGTCATGCTCCGCCCGGGCAGCCCCGCCGAGCAGGTCGTGCGCGACGCGACCGACCTCACCGCCTCGGTCACGCCGTGGCTGCAGGCAGATCACGACGGCCTCACCGGCAAGGTGCTCAAGTGGCCGGAGCGCGAGGAGATCGACACCCCCGTCCAGGAATCGCTCATCGTCGAGCTTTACTCCAAGTAGAGAGGAAGGAATGGCAGTCAGAACCAGCTTGATGGAGTTCCAGATCCCGCGGATCGTCCACGAGGAGGTCGACGACAACCGTGGTGTCTTCGTGATCGAGCCGCTCGACCGCGGCTTCGGTTACACGTTCGGGAATTCGCTGCGCCGCGTGCTGCTCTCGTCGCTCGAGGGCGCCGCTGTCACCTCGGTCAAGATCGAGGGCGTCGCGCACGAGTTCACGACACTGCCGGGCGTCCGCGAGGACGTGACCGACATCCTGCTCAACTTCAAGAACCTGATCTGCCGGCTGCACGGCGACTCGCCCGAGATCGAGGTGCGCCTGACCAAGAAGGGCACGGGCGTCGTCAAGGCCTCGGACATCGAGGCGCCGGCCGAGCTCGAGATCCTGAACCCGGACCTCGAGATCGCGAACCTCTCGGAAAGGGGCAAGCTCGAGGTGACGCTCACCATCGGCCGCGGCCGGGGCTACGTTCCGGCCGAGCTGAACCGCGGGCCCGAGCACACCATCGGCGTGATCCCGATCGACTCGATCTTCTCGCCGGTGCGGCGCGTCTCGTACGACGTCGAGGCGGCCCGCGTCGGACAGCGAACCGACTACGACAAGCTGCGGATCGACGTCACGACCGACGGCTCCATCGACCCGCGTGAGTCGATCGGCCAGGCGGCCGACATCCTGATCCGTCAGCTCGCGATCTTCACCGACATCGACCGGATCGAGGGCCTCGGCGAGGCGGCGGCGGCGGAGGCCCAGGCCGAGCCGGCGCTCGCCCACGGGATGGAGAACTTCCCGATCGAGGAGCTCGAGCTCGGCGTCCGCTCGTACAACTGCCTGAAGCGCGTCGGCATCGAGACCATCGGCGACCTCGTCACGAAGACCGAGAACGAGCTCGCCGCGATTCCGAACTTCGGCAAGAAGTCGATCGAGGAGGTCAAGGAGACCCTCGCGACGCACGGCCTGAACCTCAGGGGCGAGGACGGCCCCGCGGCGTGAGGCACCGGCGGTCCGGAAGGAAGCTGGGCCGCGACGCCTCGCACCGCAAGGCGCTCTACGCGAACCTGACGGGCGCGCTGATCGAGCACGGGCGGATCAAGACCACGGTCGCCAAGGCCAAGGAGGTCCGGCCCGTCGCCGAGCAGATGATCACGCTCGGCCGGCGTGGTGGCGTCCACGCGCGGCGGCAGGCGCTGAAGTTCCTGCGCTCGCAGGACGTCGTGCACAAGCTGTTCGACGAAGTCGGGCCGCGGTTCAAGGACCGGGAGGGCGGCTACTCGCGGATCGTCCGGATCGGCCCGCGCCTCGGTGACGCGGCCGAAATGGCGTATCTGGAGCTGGTGGACTTCACGCCCGAGGCCCCGGCCCCACGGCGGCGGCGACGCGAAGAGGCCGAGGCCGAGCAAGAGCCGGTCGAAGAGCCGGCGGCTTCTTAAGCGGTCCCCAGAGCCGCGGCAACACCCGCGATCACCACGCCGCCGAGCGTGACGGACGCGAACGAGCGGGCGAAGCTCGTCTCGAAGAAGCGCCAGCGCAGCCAGGCGAGCGCTACGAGCTCGAGCCCGACGACGCCGATCGCCAGCAGGATCGCGACCTTGTAGTCCGGGATCAGGAACGGCAGCGTGTGGAGGATGCCGCCGACGAACGTTCCCACGCCCGTGATCGAGCCGCGCACGAACGGGTTTCCGCGCCCTGTGAGCTCGCCGGTGTCCGAAAGGCCCTCGGAGAAGGCCATGCTGATCCCGGCGCCGATCGCCGTCGCGACGCCTGCGATGAACGCGTCGAAGGGATTGCGCGTGTGCAAGGCGATCGCGAAGATCGGCGCCAGCGTCGAGAGCGAGCCGTCGATCAGCCCGGTCATCGCCGGCTGGACACGCTGGAGGAGAAAGGTCTGCTTGTCGGTCACAGGTATAGTGTACCCAACAAAGAGCAAGTCGAACTATCATAAGGCACGCCTTACAAACACGGTGAGGCTCGCCTGACGTGCGGCTGAGGCTAACGCTCGAGTACGACGGAGCCGGCTTCCGAGGCTGGGCGGCACAACCGGGGCTGCGGACGGTCGAGGGTGCTCTGCGCGAGGCGCTGCAGGCCGTTTTTCCCTCGTGGTCCGAGCTCGCGATCGCCGGCCGAACCGACACCGGCGTCCACGCGGTCGCCAACGTCGCCTCGGTCGAGGTCGTGGGCGGCCCACCGGCCGAGCGCGCCCGCGAGGCGCTCAACGCGGCGCTGCCCGACGACGTCGCGGTCGTCGAAGCCGGCGAGGCTCGCGCAGATTTCCATGCGCGCCATTCCGCGCTGGCGCGCAGCTACCGCTACCGCGTCCACCGCCGCCGCGCCCGCTCGCCGTTCGAGGCACGGCGCAGCTGGTGGTATCCGCACGCCCTGGACGAAGAGCGCCTGGCGGAATCGGCAGACCTCCTCCTCGGCGAGCATGACTTCCGGGCATTCACGCCGACCGAGACGCAGCACAAGGTCTTCGTTCGCGTGGTCGAGTCGGCCGTGTGGCACCGCCGCGGCGACGCGCTCGAGTTCGAGATCACCGCGGACTCGTTCCTGCGCCACATGGTCCGCACGCTGGTCGGCACGATGTTCGAGCGGGCCCCGGAGCAAATCGCGCCCCTGTTGGAGGGCCGAGCGCGCAGCGAAGCCGGTACGACGGCCCCGCCGTGGGGCCTCTATCTCGTCTCGGTCCGCTACTAGAACCGGTACGAGTGCTGCTTGCTCAGGAAGAAGCCGTGCCCGCTGCGGTTTCGGCAGCGTAGGCCCGCCTTTCGCGAGAGGCAGGTGAAGCCGCCGCGGGACCACGTTCCGCCGTACGGGATTGCCTTCGCGCGCCTGTCCAGCGTGGTGTCGCCGGCGCAGACCGTCAGCGCCGGCCCGGTCGGCCGGATCCGGAAGCCGTACTTCCAGTCGAGCGTGCAGCCTCTGGGCCGTTTCGGCGCGGGCTTGAGGCCGCTGAGGATGTCGCAGCGCAGGTAGGGGCCTCCCGGCCCGGGCTCCGCGCTGTAGAGGCAGCCGATGTTCGACGACGGAGTCCGGAAGAGATAGACCGCCGCAGGCGCGCTCGCCGCAAAGGCCAGAGAGAGACCGCCCACCACCAGGAAGCGCACACAGAGATGGTAGTCGGCGGTCGCTAGGATCGCCCCGATGGCGACTCGCACGCAGAAGGGCGTTCAGAAGCGGCTCGACGGGCTCCGTGAGGAGGTGAACCACCACCTCTACCGCTACCACGTGCTGGACGAGCCGGAGATCTCCGACGCCGACTACGACCGCCTGTACGACGAGCTCAAGGCGCTCGAGGACGAGCATCCCGACCTGATCACGCCCGACTCGCCGACCCAGCGAGTCGGCGCTCCGCCGAGCGACCGCTTCCGCAAGGTCGAGCACATCACGCCGATGGGCTCGCTCGAGAAGGTCACGGACGACGAGAGCCTCTTCAAGTGGGCCGACGACGTCCGCAAACGGCTCGACTCCGACGAGCCCGTCGCGTACGTGATCGAGCCGAAGATCGACGGGCTCGCCGTCAACCTCACGTACGAAGGTGGCCTCCTCACTCGTGGCGCCACCCGCGGCGACGGCATTCAGGGAGAGGACGTGACGGTGAATCTGAAGACCATCGGGGCGATACCGCTCGCCTTGCGGCTCGCGGGCGCTCAAGAGCCCCCGGCATTCGTGGAAGTGCGAGGCGAGGTCTACCTGCCGCTCTCGGGCTTCCGTGCGCTGAACGAGCGGATCGCCGAGCTCGGCCAGAAGCTTGCGCCGAACCCGCGCAACGCGGCCGCGGGCTCGCTGCGCCAGAAGGACTCGTCGATCACCGCGTCTCGGCCGCTCTCGATCTGGGTCTACGGGCTCGGCGCCGCCGAGGGCCTGCAGCTCGGCTCGCACTGGGAGGAGCTCGAGTGGCTCCGCGAGCGCGGCTTCCGCACGAATCCGTTCGCCGAGCGGTTCCAGTCGATCGAGGACGTCGCGACGCGCTGCCGCGAGTGGGAGAAGCGCCGCGCGGAGCTCGACTACGAGATCGACGGGATCGTGATCAAGGTCGACTCGCTCGAGCAGCAGGCGATCCTCGGCGCGCTGCACTCGCGCCCGCGCTGGGCGCGCGCGTTCAAGTGGGCGCCGATGACGGCGCAGACGAAGCTGAACAAGATCGCGATCCGCGTGGGGAGGACCGGCGCGCTCAACCCCTGGGCGATGCTCGAGCCGGTCCAGGTCGGAGGTGTCACCGTCTCGCGGGCGACGCTGCACAACGAGGAGGACATCAATCGCAAGGACATCCGCGAGGGCGACCTCGTGATCGTCCAGCGCGCGGGCGACGTCATCCCGCAGATCGTCGGCCCGGCGGACGCGCACGCGAAGGGGACGAAGCCATTCCGGATGCCGAAAAAGTGCCCGCTGTGCGGGGCAAATGTCGTCAAGCCCGAGGGCGAGGCGATGCACCGCTGCCCCAACCGCGCGTGCCCCTCGCGAGGCCTCGAGACGCTGATCAACTGGGTGCAGGGGCCCGCAGACATCGACGGCGTGGGCGAGCAGCTGATGCGTCGGCTCTGGGAGCTCGGGCTCGTCCGTTCCCTGCCCGACCTCTACCGGCTGACGAAGCAGCAGCTGCTCGAGCTCGACGGCTTCGCGGACAAGAGCGCGTCGAACTCGATCGAGGCGATCGAGCGCTCGAAGCGAACGCCGTTCTCGCGCGTGCTGCTCGGGCTGAACATCCCCGACGTCGGCTGGGTGACCGCCCAGAACCTGGCCCGCCACTTCGGCTCGGTGGACAAGCTCGCCGCCGCGACGCAGGAGGACATCCAAGAGGTCGAGGGACTCGGCCCGGAGCGCGCCGAGGCGATTGCCGAATGGTTCTCGGACAAGGACAACCGTCGGCTCGTCGAGGAGCTCAAAAGTCTCGGCCTCCGCTTCGAGGCTGGCGCGGAGGAGCGGCCGGTCGAAGGACCGCTCACGGGCTCGACCTACGTCATCACGGGGACGCTCGAAGGCTTCAGCCGCGACGAGGTGCGCAAGGCGCTCGAAGCCAAGGGCGCCAAGGTCGCAGACTCGGTCTCGAAGAAGACGACGGGCGTGATCGCCGGCGAGAGCCCCGGCTCGAAGCTCGCGAAGGCCGAGCAGTTGGGCGTGCCCGTCCTCGACGAGGGCGGGTTGCGGAACCTACTGGGAAGCTAGGACCGTCGCGAACCGGTCCTGGGCCCTGCGGGCCCAGAAGTACGAGACCGGGTTGCCGTTCTGGAGCACCGAGAAGACGAACCGCCGCTTGACGTAGCCGGACAGGGCGGAGGCCCACGAGGTCGTGCCCGTCTTGGCGACCACGTTGCCGCGGGCGGGCGCACGGCGCATGCGGTCCGAAAGGGTCCCATTGACGCCGGCGACGGCGAGGGACGAGAAGAGCACCGGTCCGACATTCGGATCGTTCCAGGCCGCCTCGAGGATCCCCGCGAGCTCCCGGGCGGTCACCCGGTCCAGCACCGACAAGCCCGAGCCGTCGACGATCCGAACGCCTGCTAGCGGCACGTCCGCGGCGGCCAGCGCCTGCGCGACGTAGGCCGCGCCGTTCGCCGTCGTGCCCTGGTCGGCGAGGAGCGTGCCGACCTGCTTGAGCACGAGCTCCGCGGTGAAGTTGTCGCTCACGCGATCCATCCAGCGCAGAACCACCGCAAGCGGCTGCGACTCGACCGAGGCGAGGCCCAAGCCGTCCGCGGGTGCGACGCCGGTCCCTGCGCTGCCGACCACGTACACGCCGGCTCGGCGCAGAGCTGCGCGGAAGGCCCAGGCGGCCCCGAGCGCCGGGTTTCGCCAGATCCGGCCCGCGTACCAGCAGCGGTCGACGGTCAGGGCGGAGAGCGGCGGCGACTCGTTGATGTAGAAGCCGGCCTTCCAGCCCGGCGCCGTCCGCCGCGAGTCGAAGTACGACTCGTCGCCGAGAATCGCGCCAGTCACGCGGCGGATCCCTGCCGCCCGAATTTGCTTCGCAAGCGCGGCGAGGTCGGTGCTCGAAAGCGTCGGGTCGCCGTGGCCGACCAGCAGCAGGCTGCCTCGCCAGACGGTCCCGTCCTGCTCGCCACGGCCGACGACGTCGGTCTCGAACCGGAAGTCCGGCCCGAGCCCGACGAGCGCCGCATAGGTGACGCCGAGCTTTTCGTTCGAGGCGGGCGCGAGCGAGAGGGAGTCGTGCCGTGCGAAGACCGTTGTGCCCGTTTGCAGGTCAAACACGAGCGCCGCGGTGCGTGCGCGCGAGATGTGCGGCACGGCGAGGGCCTTCGCCAGCCTCCCCTCGAGGGACGATCCGCTCGCGCCGGCGGACGAGGCCAGCACGAGCGCGCCGAGCAGGACGATTAGGAACCTGCGACGACCCACGGCTGCATTGTTCGGAGCATCGGCACCGCCGTCAAGGATGGGCCGTACCTTCCTCGCGGATGGGCCTCACGGCCCTTGTGACCCTTTGGCCGCGCGTCTGATAATCGCATTGGCTTTGGCGTCGAACCCCCTTCCGGCACTGCTCGAGCAGATCGACGAGCTGCTCACCGCCTCGCCCTCGGGCGAGCCGGCGACGCTTGCGCGGCTGGAACGGACGTTGACGGACGGGTATGCGCACGCCTTGTCGCTGGAAGCCGAGCGGCTCCGCCTGGAGCGCCGCATGAGCGAGCTCGCCGGTGAGCTCCACGACGGAAACCGCGAGCAGAAGGCGAAGGAGCTCGCCCAGGTCTCGCGCCGGATCTCCCGTGCGGGAGCCGAGATCGACGGGCTCCGCGGCATCCTGTCGCAGCTGCGCGCGCGCGCAACGGCCGTGCGGGCAGCTACCGCTTAGCGCCGTTTCTGCAACTACGGTCGCATCGACCGGGCAGTTCAGACGGTCGCACGGGAAAAGCCCGCGCGGCCTGAGGGCGGCGTCGCAAGCGAGGCCCTAGACGATTCCGCTGCGGACCGCATAGACCGCTGCCTGGATGCGGTTCTCGATCTGCAGCTTCATCAGGATGTTCGAGATGTGGTTCTTGACCGTCTTCGGGCTGATGTGCAGCTCCGCGGCGATCATCGCGTTGTCCTTGCCGCTCGAGATCAGCTTCAGCACGTCGAGCTCGCGCTGAGAGAGCTCCGCGCGGACGGCCTCGGCGGCCTCGGGTGACACCGACGTCGCGCGCACCTGCTGCAGCACCTTCCCGGCAATTGCAGGCGAAACGAGCGATTCGCCGACCGCCGCGGCCTCGATTCCGCGGATCAACTCGTCGACCGAAGCGTCCTTCAGCAGGTAGCCGCAGGCCCCGGCCAGGATCGCGTGGATGACGTCCTCGTCGTGGTCGGAGATGGTCAGTACGAGGACACGCGTCAACGGCGCGATGGCCGCGATCTGCCGGATCGCCTCGATGCCGGAGATGCCCGGCATGTGCAGATCCATGACCACGACGTCCGGAGCAGACTCGCGAACGAGCCGCACGGCCTCCGCGCCGGTCGAGGCCTCGCCGGCGATCTGGACGCCTCGCTCCTCCAGGAGGTTGCGCAGGCCCGCGCGGAACAAGTCGTGGTCGTCCACGAGCAGCACGCGGACGCTGATCTCGTCGGCGCTTGTCTGGGCGATTTCGCTCACCGACCCCCTCCGGTTGGGACGCGCCGGATTGTAGTTCAGTGGAGCGTGATCGTCACCGTGCGCCGGCCCCAGGCATTCGCCTGAGCCAGCGTCGGGAACCAGAGATCGATCGTGTTGCCCTGGATCGCGCCGCCCGTGTCGGCGGCGATTCCCTCGCCGTAGCCGGGAATCGTCATGCGCGTGCCGAGGGGAATCACGCTCGGGTCGACGGCCACGACGCCCCAGCCGACCGGCGCGCCCGTGGCCGTTCTGCCGTGGAGCGAGTAGCCGGTTGCGGTGACCGTGACCGTGCCGGAGACAGGGCCGCCGCCCGTGCCGCCGCCGGCGGTGGACGCGACGGCCGAGATCTGCCTCGCCTTGGCCTCGATCGACTGCGCCTGCTGGACGAGCCCGGTGATCGCCGCCGAGTTCAGGCGCCGCTGGGCCGCGAGGCCCGTGATGTACGAGGCGCGCTGGGCGCGCGATTGCTCCAGGGCCAGGGCGGTCTGCGAGGCCTGCTGGGACAGGGCCGTCAGCTGCCGTTGCTGCGCCGAGAGCGTCCGCGTTTCCTGAAGGTAGTCGCGCCGCGCCTGCTGGGTCTGCTGCATCACGAGCTTGTCCTGGCCGGCCACGCGGTTGAGCGTGTCGAGGCCGTCGAGCGCCTCGTTCACCGAGCTGGCGCCGAGCACGACGGCGACCGGATCGCTGTCGCCCTGCTCGTAGAGCTGCTGCAGGCGCAGCGAGAGCGCTCGGGTGGACGACGCGAGCGAACGGCGGGCGATCGCGAGGCGGCGCTGCGCGGCCTCGCGAGCCGCGCGCACCTGGGCCGTCTGGATCCGGAGCGAGACGATGCGTGCGCGCTCGCGGGCGAGGCGCGCGTCGAGCGCGTACAGGTCGAGCAGCGCGCTGCGCGCCTTGACCGCCAGGTTCGCGTTCTGTTGCGAAAGGCTCGACGCCCGTGCGCGAAGCTTCGCGGAGGAGTCCGCGGAAACCCTCGCTGGCACGAGACTGCACAGAACCAACAGCGCGATGGCGGCGGGCCACAACCGCGCCTTGCGAGTCTCCCCCGACACGACGCGGCACCGTAACAAAAACGGCCGCGCGGGCAGAGCCCGCTCGGGCTCCAGCAAGGCGCCGCCCAGTCGGCGCCCTTCGCGGGCTTGTGTTCCTGGTGCCCGCACCACCCACTTGGCATCAATTGACACATTTAAGCCATTTGCGAGCGTCCGATCTGATTGTTAGGGTGCCGAACTTGTGACGACCCGGCCCCTCGCACGAGGGCGCCTGTCGAGCGAATCGCCCCCCTTGCGCTCGACAAGACGAAAGGCGCCGGCACTAGTCATCGCGTTCGCAGCGCTGTTCGCAGCGACTGCGGTTTCTGCATCCGCCGACTCGGTCGCGTCGAAGCGCGCCGAGGCGCAGAGCGTGCTCAACGACATCCAGCAGCTCGACTCGAGCCTGGAGCGGGCGATCGAGGCGTACGACCTCGCGAACGTGAAGCTCAGGCACATCAAGCACGACCTCACGCAGAACACGGCGAGCCTCGTGGTGGCGAAGCGGAGCCTCGGGAACGCCCAGCGCCAGCTTTCGTCGCGCCTCGTCGACCTCTACACCTCCGAGAGCCAGGACTCGACGCTCGCCGTCCTGCTCGGCTCGTCGAGCCTCGACCAGCTGCTCAGCAACATGGACGCGGTCGACCGCGTCTCGCAACAGGACTCGCTCGTGCTCAAGCAGGTGGTCGACCTCCGGCGAGAGGTCCAGCAGCGCCAGCGCGAATTGCAGAAGGCGCACGCCGAGCAGACGCAGGTCGTCGCGCAGCGGGCCGCTGCAAAGGCCTCGATCCAGAGCCAGCTCGGGCAGCGCCGCCAGCTTCTGGCCTCGATCAAGAACCAGATCGTGAGGCTCCAGCAGGAGGAGGCTGCTCGGGCCGCGGAGCTCCAGCGGGAGGCCCAGGCGCGGTTGCAGCAGCAGTCCACCTCGTCGTCGAACGCGATCTCCCAGGTCGTGACCGCCCCCGCGCCGCCTTCCGGCGGTGCGCCACCGCCCTCGAACTATGGCGGCGTCGTCGGCTTCGCAATGAGCTTCATCGGTACTCCCTACGTCTGGGGCGGCGCCTCGCCCTCGGGCTTCGACTGCTCCGGCTTCACGATGTACGTCTACGCGCACTTCGGGGTTTCGTTGCCGCACAACGCTGCGGCACAGTTCGGCTACGGCTCCCCGGTTCCGCGCAACGACCTCCAGCCCGGCGACCTCGTCTTCTTCGACGGGCTCGGCCACGTGGGCATCTACGTCGGGGGCAACTCCTTCATCCACGCGCCGCACACGGGCGACGTGGTGCACGTTTCCAGCCTTACCGGCTGGTACGCGTCGACGTACGTCGGCGCGCGGCGCCTCTAGCCCGGCTGCGTCGGGCGCGCCTGCGCGAAGCGCCAGCGGCGGCCCTCGACATCGAGCGCCACGTACGAGGTGAAGCCCGTTCGCTCGACTTCCTGGACGATCGTGGCGCCCTTCTCGCGGGCCCGCGCACAGTGGCTCTCGAGGTCGTCGACGAAGACCCAGGGGACGTACGTGTCCCCGTCTGCGGCCTGGCCGGCCAGCGGCTCGATGACGAGTGACGCGTTCCCGGCACGCAGTTCGATCCACGGGTGACCGTACCGGTCGTCGGAGAGCGGATCTTCGCCCTCTGGGAGCGGGCTCGGAGATTCGAACCCGAACGTGTCCGCCAGCCAGCGCGCCGCCGCGGCCGGACGGGCGTAACGGAGCGAGAGGCCGAGCCGCGCGAGCTCCTGCGGCTCCCGAGAGGCGGTGTCACGCCGCTCCATCCACGCGCCGAACCAGGGCGGCGCCACTGTGACGAACGACGACCCGCCGCGGTCCTCTCCACCGTCCGGGACGCTCGCCTCGAGCTCGACACGAGTCCCGGCCTCCGTCGGCTCGAAGCGCACGTCGATCGACACGTCGTCGAGCGAGCTGTGCCAGGACAGGCGCTCCCCCGGCTCCCAGACCGTGATCCGCGCGAGCTCGAGGCCGTCGCCGCTCTCGGCGTCGTACACCTCGAGGATCCGGCCGCCGACCCCGTGCTCGCAGCGCATCTCCACCAGCCGGCCGGAGTCGTAGGCGTTGATCGGCCCTCGCACCCACCAGAGGTCGAGCTCGTCCGTGAACGCGGTGAACGCGGTCAGCGGATCCACAGCCACCTCGACGGTCGACCTCGCGGAGCCGCGGCTCATGTCTTCCTCCTTCCCTCGACGTGACGCTGGAACGACTCGAGCTGCTGGTCGGCGGCGGCCTGCAGCTCGTCGAGCCAGGCCCGCAGCGAGGTGATCGCCTCCGGCCGCAGCCAGAAGATCCTGGCCCGCGCGTCGTCGTCTCGGCGCTCGTCCGCGACGATGCCTGCCTCGAGCAGGACGCGCAGATGGCGGCTCATCGCCGGCGCGGACGTTCCAGACGCAGCCGCGAGCTCGCCCGCCCGCCGCGGACCCTCCTGCAGGATCTGCACGACGCGGCGACGCGTGGGGTCCGCAAGCGCGGTGAGCAACGGCGCGAGCTCGGTTGTCATTGCACTAAATAGTTATCACATCTCGCAACTATTGCGCAGAAGTGGCGGAAGCGACCGCGTACAGGCCCTCGATCTCGCCGGCGAAATGCTCCACGCAGACGCGCCGCTTGAGCTTCAACGTCGGCGTGACCTCCCCGTCCTCGGGGGTGAACTCGCGCGGGAGGATGGCGAAGCGCTTGATCTGCTCGAAGCGGGAGAACTCGGCGTTCGCGCGGTCGACGCTCTCCTGCACGCGCTCGTGGACCTGTCCCGGGGACAGTCCCCCGGCCACGGCTGGATCGACCGTGATCAGCGCGGCCACGAACGGTCGCGCGTCGCCGACGACGAGCGCCTGCGAGATCAGCGGGTCGGTCTTGAGCGCGGTCTCGAGGTTCTGCGGCGCGACGTTCTTGCCGCCGGCAGTGATGAGAATGTCCTTCTTGCGGTCGGTGATCCTGATGAACCCGTCCTCGTCGATCTCGCCGAGATCGCCCGAGCGCAGCCACCCGTCGTCGCCGAGCACCTGGCGCGTCGCCTCCTCGTCTTTGTAGTAGCCGGCGAAGACCGTCGGGCTGCGGATCAGGAGCTCGCCGTCGCCGTCCGTGCGCACCTCGAAGCCCGGCAGCGCCGGCCCGACGGTCCCGAAGCGGAACCTGTGCGGCCGGTTGACCGAGGCGGCGGTGGTGCACTCGGTGAGGCCCCAGCCCTCGACGATCAGGATGTCGAGCGCATTGAAGAGCTCGCCGATCTCCTTCGCGAGCGGCGCGCCCCCGGAGATGCCGAGGCGGAACCGTCCGCCCAGGCGGTTCTTGACCTTTCGGTACACCAGGCGGTCCGCGATCCGGTGCCGCAGGGCAAGGCCCGCAGGCAGCTCGCGCCCCTCCTGCCGGAGCGCGCTCGCCTGCCGGCCGACGTCGAGCGCCCAGTCCAGCAGGCGCTTGCGCGGGCCGTGTGCCTGCTCGAACTGGGCGAGCAGCGCGGTGTGCACCTTCTCGTAGAGTCGGGGCACGCTCGGCAGCAGCGTCGGCCGCACCGCGGGCATGACCTCGCCGACGCGCAACGGGTCGGCGCAAAACGCGATCGTGTAGCCCCTGTGGGCCCCGAGCAGGTGCATCAGCCGCCCGAAGTTGTGCGCCAGCGGCAAGTAGAGGAGCATCACGTCCTCCTCGAAGGCGAAGGCCTCGACGCGCTCGACGGTCGCGCACATCTCGTAGTAGTTGCGGTGCCGGATCATGCAGCCCTTCGGCGGACCGGTCGTTCCCGACGTGTAGATGAAGGTGAAGAGGTCCTCCTCGTCGACGGCGGCCTCGGCCTCGGCCAGCGCGTTCGGATTCGCGGCGGCGAACTCGCGCCCGCGCGCCCGCAGCTCGTCGAGCTCGGCGAACGAGATGACGCGCGTGAGCCCGAGATCGGCGACCTTCGCCCGCTGCTCCTCGTCCTGGACGAGGACGCCGATCGCGTCGGAGTGCTCGAGCACGTGGCGGCAGTCCTTGGGCGAGCTGTTCGCGTAGACGGCCGCCCCGACCGCGCCGATCAGCGCCAGCGCGTAGTCGAAGAGCGACCATTCGAGGTTCGTCTGCGCAAGGATCCCGAACGAGTCGCCCTTCTTGATCCGTAGGGCGAGCAGCCCGTTCGCGAGCTCGTCGACCGCCTTCCCGGCCTCGTCCCAGCTCACCTCGCTCCAGCCGTCCGGCCCCTCGACGAGGTAGGCGGGGCTGGTGCGCCCCGCGGCGATTGCGTCGCGCCACAAGCGGCCGATCGTCCGGTTCATGCACGCAGCTTATTCCGGAAGGGAACCGCCGCACGGCGGCGAAAACGCCGGGTCCCACTACACTTCCTAGGCGGCCCCATGCGCACTATCTGGAACGGATCCCTCAGTTTTGGCCTGGTGACGATCCCTGTCGGGCTCGCGCCTGCGACGACGCCGAAGGCGCGCGCCTCCGACGTCTCGTTCCGCACCCTGCACCGCGAGTGCAAGACGCCGATCAAGCAGAAGCGCTGGTGCCCGACGCACGAGCGGGAGGTCTCGAACGACGAGATCGTCAAGGGCTGGGAAGTCTCGAAGGGCCAGTTCGTGATCGTCGAGGAGGCCGATCTCGAGGCGATCGCCCAGCACGACACCTCGCGCGCGATCGACATTTCACGCTTTGTGCCGCTCGACCAGGTCGACCCGCTCTTCTTCGACCGCACGTACTACCTCGCGCCGTCTACCGCGGCGGCCCAGCGCCGGCCGTACGTGCTGCTGCTCGAAGCGATGAAGGAGACCGGGATGGCCGCGGTCGGCCGAATGGTGATCCGCGGCAACGAGAACTTCTGCCTGATCCGCCCGAAGGGCGACGCGCTGGTCCTCGAGACGCTGTTCTTGGCCGAGGACGTGCGCTCCCAGGCCGAGATCGACGAGGCGGTCGAGGAGACCGAGGTCAACGAGCCTGAGCTTCAGCTCGCGCGGCAGCTGATCGACGGGCTCGTCGGCGAGTTCGAGCCCGACGCGCTGCACAGCGAGTACCGCCAGAACCTGCGCGACCTGCTCGAGGCGAAGCTGAAGGGCGAGGAGATCTCGGTGCCGGAGCCGGTCGAAGAGGCGCCGGTCGTCGACCTGATGGAGGCGCTGAAGAAGAGCGTCGCGGCGACGAAGGGCAAGTCGGCCGCCAGCGACGGGGCGAAGGCCAAGAAGTCGGCGCCGAAGAAGCGCGCAGCAGCCGGCCGGAAGTAACCCCATGATTCCGTGGGTCATCTTCGGGGTGGTCGTCGTCCCTCTGGTCGTCTTCGGCTTCGTCGCCTCACGTCGCAGAACCGTCGAGCGCGAGCATCCCGCGAGCGAAGACGCGGAAGAGAGAGCGCGCATCGAGCGGGAGTTCGCCGAGGCGGAGGCGTTCGAGGCGAAGTGGCGTGCGGAAGACGAGGAGCGGTACCGTCAGGAGCGCTTGCCCTAGTGAACTCGCCTGGGCCTCTTCGCGAATGTCACCCGAAGTAGGTCAGCGAGGCCTGCTAGATCGGCCGAGCCGCCGCATAGACAAGGCGCGATAGGCGCCGCTGTCGCGCCAGCGTCGCAACGAGATCGAAGAATCGCTGGCGGCCGTCGAAGGCATGCTCACCCTCGACCCTGACCAGCTCGGCGGCGTGGTTCGCGCGAGCGTCGAATCGCCGACGCGCGATCTCGGCGAGGTGCTCGGTCGTGTCGTCGACACTGACGACCTCGAGACCGGCCTCGGTCAGCACTCGCTCGTTCTCCCCGGGCGGCAGAAAAAGGAGATAGCCGATCGAAGCTCTGGTTGCGATCTCCTCAGAACTCAGTGGCCCGGTCAACACAATCGGGTCGGTGAAGAGGACTCGTCCGCCCGGACGCAGCAGTCGAGCCCAATCGCTCACTACTCCGCGCCGGTCGGGCAAATGGTTGATCGCGTCAACGCAGAGGACGGCGTCGAACGACTCGCTCTCGAACGGCAGACGGCGACTGGCGTCGGCGCACACGAAGGTAACTCGCTCCTCAAGACCTGCATCCAGTGCCTTCCGCCTTCCCGTCGCCACCGCCTCTTCGTAGAGCTCGACACCAACCGCCTCGCATTCGACCGGGCGTACGAGGTGCAACATCGGGCCACCCGACCCGCAGGCAACATCGAGGAGGCGTGAGCTAGGCCGAAGCTCGAGGAGCGATCCGAAGCGCTCGAGCTCCTCCACGGTCAGCCAGCTGTTCTGCCCGATATCGAGCCCGAAGGCCTCGCGCCGCACATCGCCGTACACGTCGGCCGCAAAGTCCCGATAGTGAGCGCTGTAGTGCCCAGGGACCTCGGGCTGCGAGCCCATCTTCCGAGCCGCGCGGAGTTCGGTCCCGTTAGTGGTGCTGAGGCGCGGCGCCGATGGCCTGGAGCTGCGCTTGGAAGAGCGTCTTGTCGATCTTGCCCTGGTAGATCGGGACCCCTTCCTGCACGCAGACCTTGATCACCTCCTGGCGGTCGATGCCAAGCTCTTTCGACAGCTCCTCGGGCGTCAGGTGGTTCGCCATCGTGCTCCTTTCGTGGCTATCAAAAAGCCCGCCGCGCTCTCAGCGCTGACGGGCTAGCCGACTGCTCCTCTGGTGTGTGTGGCAGGAATCAGGGGTCCTGCCTCCCCGAACGATCCATCACCTCCAAGAATAATCGCGACCGAGGATGGACGCAAAGGTCGATTTGCCGGGATTCGAGGAGCGGTTCGCCGAGGTGCGCGGCTGCCGGCTGCGGTACCTCGTCGCAGGCGAAGGCGAGACGCTCGTGCTCGTACACGGGCTCGGTGGGGCGGCGGCGAACTGGCTCGCGCTCGCCCCGCTGCTCTTGCCGGGCCGGCGCCTGATCCTGCCGGAGCTTCCGGGCCACGGAGGCTCCACGCCGCTGCCCGCAGCGCCGAGCCTGAACGCCTACGCCGACCGGATCGGCGCGCTGCTCGACGGCCCTGCTGCCCTCGTTGGGCACTCGCTGGGCGGGGCGATCACGCTGCGGCTGGCGATCCGGCGGCCCGAACTCGTCAACGGGCTCGTTCTCGCCGGTGCAGCCGGGATCTCGTCCGGTACGCGGCAGGCTCGCTACGCGCTCACGATGACCGGGCTGATCAAGCCGGGAAAGCGGATCGCGCCGTACCGCCGGCGCGTCGCGCGCTCGCCCGGGCTCAAGACGCTCGTGTTCGGCCGGTGGGGCGCGTCCGACCCGCCGGCGCTCTCCGCGCACGTCGCAGAGGCGTTTCTCTCGGGCCCCGCGCGGCACACCGACACCGTCAGCGCCGCGAAGGCGCTCGTGCGCGACGACCCTCGGAGCGACCTCGACCGGGTTCGCTGCCCCGTGCTCCTGCTGTGGGGCGCACGGGACCATCAGCTCCCGATCGACGACGCCTTCGACTACGCGCGCCGCCTCCGTGCGCCGCTCCGCACGATCGCCGACTGCGGCCACCTGCTGATCGGCGAACGCCCCGAAGCGTGCGCCGATGCGATCGAGAGCTTCCTCGCGGACGCGCGCTAGTCTGTGCAGGCTCGGGGTGTGGCGCAGCCTGGTAGCGCGCTCCGTTCGGGTCGGAGAGGTCCCCAGTTCAAATCTGGGCACCCCGATCGAGCGCGGGGGAACCGCCGGTTCCCCCGCATTCACCTCCAAGCTAAGTCGCTGGTGGCGACTCCCTCCACCCCGACGTCGTCGAGAGCGCGTAGATCACGAACACCGCCAGGATCAGCGAGCCGAATCCGAACCACGGCGCCCACTCGATGATCATGAAGCTCTCCACGATCACCGCGATCGCCCAGATGTAGCCGACCACGCGGCCGAACGTGTTCCCGCCGAGCAGCGAGTAGCCCGCCCAGAGTGCGAGCACTGCGATCCCGAGGTCCCATAGACCCCAGACGAACAGATGGTCGCCGAGGGCGCCGCCTGCCAGGTTCGTGACCCGGTGGCTGTTGGCGAAGTAGTAGATCGCCGTGATGATCCGGAGGAACCCCACTGCGAACAGCACAACCCCGGCAAAGGTCAGCCAGCCAGGGCGGTTGAGGCCGTCATAGGCCTGTGTGGTCATTCGTCGCCTCCCTTTCCGTCGAACGAAGACCCCGGTCGCGGCAAACCTAAATCAGCCGTCGGACGCCCGCTTGAAGATGCGACGGAACCGTTCGCGCAGCGACTCGGAAGGCTCCCGCTGCAAGGCCGCCTCGCGCTTCTTCTGCTGTCGCACCCAGTCCCTGTGGCGGCTCGAGCGAGTGCCGTACTTCGGTTTCCAGTAGACCGGCATCAGTCGATTGTCCTGATCTGCCTCGACAGCAAGCCGGCCGCGACGATGCAGATCGAGATGCAGGCGCCGAACGCGATGATCGTTCCAGGCGCGGCGAGGCCGGAGATCGCGCCGACGAGAACCAGGCCCAGGGGAGTCAGCCCGAACGAGCCGAACCAGTCGAGGCTGATCACGCGCGAGAGCATGTGCTGGGGCACGAGCTCCATCAGCATCGTCTCCCAGACCGCGACGCCGAAGCCGATGCACGTCCCGCGCAGGAACGAGGCGACCACCGAGACCGGGTACCACGGGGAGAGCGCGAAGACGATCACGAGCAGACTGTTGACGATCCAGATCACGTAGGACAGGAGCCCGCGCCGCCGCCTCGGATCGAAGTGCGCGAAGGCCGCGGCGCCGACGATCATCCCGGCGCCGAGCATCGAGAAGATGAAGCCGTACGCGCTCACGCCGAGGCCGAAGTGCGTGCGCACGAGCTTCGGCGTCAGCACCTGGATCGGCGCCCACTGGAACATCAGCACGAAGGCGAAGAGCGAGATCGTCACCCAGAGCCACGGCACTGCCGCCACGTAGCGGATCCCGGCGCCGATCTCGCGGAGCGTCCCCTCGGCTGCGGCGCGCTCGGCGATCCGCGGCCTCGTCGCCCAGACAAACCCGAACGAGACGAGGAACGACGCGGCGTCGAACCCGAAGACGACCGTCGAGCCCGCGAACCCGTAGAGCAGGCCCGCGACCGACGGGCCGACCAGCAGACTGCCCTGCCGCGCCATGCCGATCAGCGCGTTCGCCGAGCCGAGCCCCGGCTCCTCGACCACGAGCGGCACCATCCCGCCGAGCGCGGGGGTGAAGAACCCGGTCGCAAGCCCTTCGGCGAACGCGAGCCCGAGCAGGATGTCGAGCGTCAGGTGTCCCGAACCGTCGATCACGGTCAGGGCGCCGACGATTGCGAAGCGCGAAAGGTCGGAGACGAGCATCAGCTTGCGGCGGTCGTAGCGGTCGGCCAGCGCTCCTCCGACGAGGACGGTGAGCAGCAGCCCCACGCCCTGGAGCGTCAGGACGTAGCCGAGCGAGCGGGCCGAGCCCGTGAGCGTGAAGGTCCGCCAGCCGAGCGCGACGAGGAACGCCGTGTCGCCGAGCATCGAGACCGCCTGCCCGGTCCAGAGCCGCCGGAAGTCGCGGCTGCGGAACGCCTGCAGCACGCGGGCACGCCTCGGTTCGGCGCTGATCGCCTCCATCCTCCAAAGCTATCCTGCTCGCGTGAGCGACCTCCTACGCGTGGCCTGCGTCCAGATGACGAGCGGGCCCGAGAAGGCACCGAACCTCGAGAAGGCGGAGAAGCTCGTCGCGCGGGCGGCCTCGACGGGAGCGGACGTCGTCGTGCTCCCCGAGAAATGGAACGCCATCGGGGAGTCGGATGCGCTGTATGCGGCTGCGGAGCGCCTCGACCGCGGCGAGACCGTCGAGCTGATGGCCGGCTGGGCGCGCCAGCACGGGATCACGCTGGTCGGGGGCTCGATCGCCGAGCTGCGCGAAGGCCGCGAGAAGCTCGGCAACACGTCGATCGCATTCGGGCCCGACGGCGAGGTCCTCGGCGTCTACCGCAAGATCCACATGTTCGACGTCGAGGTCGAGGGCAACGTGTACCGGGAGTCCGAGGCGCAGGAGGCGGGCGACGAGCCGGTGGTCGTGCGATCCGAGGACTGGGCCATTGGTCTGACCGTCTGCTACGACATCCGCTTCCCGGAGCTCTATCGGATCCTCGCGCTCGAGGGCGCCGAGCTCGTGACTGTCCCGGCGGCATTCACGGTGCCGACGGGGCGCGACCACTGGCACGTGCTGATGCGCGCGCGGGCGATCGAGAACCAGTACTACGTCGCGGCACCTGGCCAGGTCGGCGAGACGCGGCCCGGGAAGCCGAGCTACGGGCGCTCGTTGATCGTCGACCCGTGGGGGATCGTGCTGGCGGAGGCGCCGGACGAGGAGACGGTCATCTCGGCAGAGCTCGACCGTGCGCGGCTGCGGCGCATCCGCGAGTCGCTGCCGTCGCTGAAGAACCGGCAGGCCGACGCGTACCGCTGGCCGGCGAGCGTCTGACTGAGGCCTTCGCTTGCGACGCCGACCAAAGAGGGCGCGGCGGCTTTGCCGGCGCGGCCTTCTAACAGACTGTCCAGGTCGGAAACGACATTGCGCCCTGCGCCACATCCCGTCCTAGAGCGCTGGGGCTTGACCCCGCGCGAGCCGTTCGAGCCGGGGGCCGCGTCGGAGCTCGTGCAGGCTGTCGTGACCGCGGACGGGGAGGACGCCGTGCTGAAGATCCAGGATCCGCACCGCGAGAGCGAGCACGAGGCCGCGGCGCTGGAGCTCTGGGCCGGCGAGGGCGCCATCCGCCTGCTCGCGCACGACCCCGAGGAGCACGCGCTGCTGCTCGAGCGCTGCTTCCCCGGGACGCCGCTCTCGGAGCGAACCACCGAAGCCTCGATGGACGTGCTGGTCGGGCTGCTGCCGCGCCTCTGGAAGCGCCCCGACGGTTTCCGGTCGATCGAGGACGACGTGCCGTTCCTGCGGACGGACATCGAAGGCGCGCGCGACGAGCGCCTGAAGGACGCGGCCCTCTCCTACCTGCGAGAGCTCGTCCCGAGCCAGGGCGAGCGCGTGCTCGTGAACCAGGACCTGCACGGGGAGAACGTCCTGGCCGCACAGCGGGAGCCCTGGCTCGTGATCGATCCGAAGCCCCTCGCGGCCGAGCGCGAGCTCTCAGCCGCTTCGATCGTCCGCTCCGACGAGCTCGGGCACCGCAGGCGCGACGTGCTGTACCGCCTCGATCGCCTCTGCTCGGACCTTGGTCTCGACCGCGAGCGGGCGATCGGCTGGACCGTGCTGCACACCGTCGCGTGGTCAGGTGGGGACGATGTGGTCGGACCACATCTCGAGGCGGTTCACTGGCTCCTGGAGGCGGCTTGAGCCTGCGCGCCGTCCTCCTCGACGTCGATTTCACGATCGCGCGGCCCGGCCCGGAGCTCGGGCCCGAGGGCTACCGGCGGCTCGGTGCCCGCTTCGGGCTGGAGCTCGAGCCGTCGCGCTACGCCGAGGCGCGCGAGAAGGCGATCGAAGGGCTCCGCCGCCACCCCGAGCTCGAGCACGACGAGGAGATCTGGGTCGCGTTCACGGAGCGGATCATCCGCGGCATGGGCGGCGACACCGGCTCGGCGTACGAGTGCGCGGTCGCGATGACGAGGGCCTGGGAGCACGCCGAGCACTTCGAGCTGTACGAGGACGCGCTGCCGGTGCTGGAGGAGCTGCGCCGGCACGGGCTCAAGCTCGGGCTCGTCTCGAACACGGGCCGCGACCTCGACGAGTTCGTCGCGCACCACCGTCTCGACGTGGACGTGGTGCTCGGGTCGCGGGTGTTCGGCCGCACGAAGCCGCACCCGACGATCTTCCAGGCGGTCCTGGAGCGGCTCGACGTGCGGCCGGCCGAGGCCGCGATGGTCGGCGACTCGCCGGAGGACGACATCGACGGCGCGCATGGCGCCGGGATCCAGCGCGCGTTCCTCCTCGACCGCGACGGCCGCCACCCGGAGGCTCGCGATTGCCTCCCCGATCTCTTCGCCCTTCCCGCGGCCCTGGGGCTTGGCGGTTAGAGGCACGCACTACAATTCCGTCAGCCGTGCCAGAGCGGAGAAACGGGCAGGGAGACAAGCGCCGGCTGCTTCTCGACGCGGCCGTGCGAGTCTTTGCCCGGAAGGGCTACCACGCCGCGCGCGTGGGCGACATCGCCGAGGAGGCAGGCGTCGCGTACGGGCTCGTCTACCACTACTTCGGATCGAAGGAGGAGGTGCTCCGCAGCGTCTTCCGCGAGACGTGGCGAGCGCTGATCCAGACGATCGAGAGCGTCGAGGACGGCGACGACCCGCCCCGTGAGCAGCTCCGCAAGGTCGCGGAGATCCTGCTGCGGTCGTGGCGCCGCGATCCCGACCTGGTGCGCGTGCTCGTGCTCGAGGTGACGCGGAGCGGGTACCTGGCCGGCGAGCTGGACGAGATCGTCGCGTCGTTCGCGGCGATTCAGCAGATCGTCGAGCGCGGCCAGGCCGACGGCTCGATCCGGGCCGATCTCGACCCGCGGCTCGCCAGCTACGTCTTCTACGGCGCGATCGACGAGCTGCTGACCGGCTGGGTGCTCGGGCGGCTGCCCGACTCGGAGGAGGACGTGGCGCGCGCCGGGCACACCGTCGTCGAGCTTGTCACCGGCGGCCTCGCTCCCGAGCGCGCGGGCGCGACCGCGTGACGGAGACGACACCGGCGTCGGGGGCGGTCGTCGCGCTGCCACCGGTGCGGAGGGGCCTGCTCTGGACGCTCGGCCTCGGGGCGTTCGGCCTCGCCTTCTCGCTGACGACGACCGCGGCCTACCTGCCGCCGCTGCTGAGCCGCTTCACCGACTCGGGCGGGCTGATCGGCGTGATCCTCGGCGCGGAGGGCGTCTTCGCGCTCGTGATCTCACCGGTGATCGGGCCGTGGAGCGACTCGTTCCATACGCCGCTCGGTCGGCGGCGGCCGTTCATGCTGGTCGCCGTTCCGCCCATGGGGTTCGCGCTCCTGCTGATGCCGTTCATGCCGAACCTCTGGACGACCGTCGTCGTCGTGATGACGTTCTTCTTCGCCTACTACATCTTTGAGACGCCGTACCGCGGGCTCTACCCGGATGTGCTGTCGTCGGACTCGTTCGGACGCTCGCAGGGCGTCCAGCACATCCAGCGCGGAATCGCGATCGGCGTCGCGCTCGTCGGCGGCGGGCTGCTCTTCAAGCTCTGGAAGCCCTCGCCGTTCCTGCTCGCGTCGATCCTGACGACGGCCGCGTGCGGGCTCGTGATCCTGCTGGTGCGCGAGGATGGCGGGCACGGGCGGGTCTTCGAGGGGTTCAGGGCCTACGTGCGGCGGAGCTGGGCGATCTTCTGGTCGGACGGCGACGTGCGGCGGTTCCTGATCGCGAACTCGATGTGGGAAGGGACCTTCGCGGCGGCGCGGACGTTCGTCGTGCTGTACGTGATCCACGGCCTGCACGAGTCGAAGGTGATGTCCTCGGCGGTGCTGGGCGCGGTGGCGGTGGGCTACGTGATCGCCGCGATCTTCGCGGGGCGGCTGGGCGACCGGTTCGGGCTCGCGCGGGTGATCTTCTTTGCGTCGTTCGTGTACGGGGGCGGGTATCTCGTCGCCGGGCTCGCCCAGGAGTGGCACGACTGGTACTTCGCGCTGATCCTGCCGGTCTCGATTGCTGGCGGGACGGTGATGACGCTGGCGTGGGGGCTCTTGTACAAGATCGTCCCGGAGGAGCATCGAGGAGCGGTCTCGGGGCTCGCGACGACCACGAAGGGGATCGGGATCCTGGTGGGCGCGCCGATCGCGGGGCTCGCGATCGATCTCTCCCGGCCGTACTTCGGGGCGACGGACGGCTACCAGGTCCTGTGGCCGATCTGCGGTCTGCCGATCCTGGCGGCGATCCCGCTGCTCGTGCGGCTGATGGAAGTCGAGCCGCGCGGCAGCGTCGAAGTCCCGGTCGTCTGACCCGCCCGAGAAGGGGTGTCCAGCGCGGGCGGCCGAGGAATTAGCGGCGTGTTAGCGGCCTGGCGCAACCTCGATGGCTAACGACTTCCTGCTGGAAGGGAGGATGCGATGAAGACGAGGTTGTGCGCCGGAATCTCGATGCTCGTCCTTGTGACTGCGTTCTACGGCGCGACACCCGCCGCGGGTTCTGCGACGGCTGTCACGTTCTCCGGAGTCACGAGCTACGAGAGCGCGGGCCCGTTCCCGTTCACGGTCGCGGTGGCGGATCTGAACCGTGACTCCAATCAGGACCTTGCCGTCGTCAACAGCGGGTTTCCCAGCTCGGTCTCGATTCTGCTCGGAAACGGGAGCGGCGGATTCGGCCCAGCGACGGCCTATCCGACCGGAGGAGACTTCAGCCACTCCGTCGCGGTCGGCGACGTGAACAACGATGGCAACCCGGACGTTGCGGTCACCAACATCAATTCCAACACGGTTTCTGTGCTACTCGGCGACGGCCACGGTGGCCTGGGGACCCCGGCCACCTTCAGCACGGGAACCTCGCGAGACCTTGCTCCTAGCGCGCTTGCGATCGGCGACCTCAACGGAGACGGGAAGCCTGACCTCGCGGTCGCCAACCAGAACGCGTTCAGCGTGAGCGTCCTGCTCGGCGACGGGACAGGAAGCTTCGGGCCGGCGACCGAGTATCCGATCCCAGGGCCTTTCAGCCCATCCTCGGTCAAGATCGCCGACCTCAACCGGGATGGCAGGCTCGACCTGGTCGTGGGCGACTACAACTTCGGCGGGCTGATCGCCGTGCTGCTCGGCGACGGTGTCGGGGGCTTCGGCTCACCGGCGATCTACTCGTCGGGGGCCAACAACGTGTTCTCGCTCGCGCTCGACGATCTGAACGGCGACGGCAATCCCGACCTCGTCGTCGGGGCTGCGTCCCCGAGCGTGTCCGTGCTCCTGGGGAACGGGATCGGCGGGTTCGGCTTGCCTACGAGCTACCCGCTTGCGGGCGGGTTCGGGGCGACGCTCTCCGTCGACGCAGCCGACCTGAACGGCGACGGGAAGACGGACCTTGTCGCCACGGGCGGTAACTCGGACGTCTCGGTCTGGCTGGGCGACGGAGCCGGAGGATTCGGCGCGTCGACGCGCTACGGCTTCTGCACTTGCAGCAGTCCCTCCGCTCTTGCGACCGGAGATCTGAACCACGACGGCCTTCCGGACATCGTCGGCGCGAACGACGATTTCAACGGTCTCAGCGGCACCGTTGCGGTTGCACTCAACACGACCGGACAGGGTGCAGACCTGTCGATTACCAAGTCGGGTGCTCCCAACCCGCTCGTCAGCGGAAATCGGCTGACCTACACGCTCGTCGCCACAGACAACGGCTCGGAGCCGGCGACCGGTGTAAGCGTCATCGATCCGTTGCCCGCCAGGGTTCACTTCAGGTCCGTCTCCTCGTCCCAGGGCAGCTGCACCCGCTCGACGGGGCAATCGGGAGGCAAGGACGGCACGGTCACATGCAGCCTGGGCGGTCTCGCGAACGGTGCGGCAGCGACCATCACGATCGTCGTGACCACAACGACGCCCGGGACATTGACGAACACCGCAACCGTGAGCGGAAACGAGATGGACCCAAATCCGAGCAACAACGACGCCACCGCGGCGACGACTGTTCTAGGTAACTGAACGAGGACCGAGCTCGACGCCCTGGGCTACCGCGCTTGGGCCAGGGTCGGCGCCCACGCGGCCAGCGGGGAGACGTCCCCGCCGCGGCCGTTCAGGTTGCGGTACCCCAGGGCGTGCTCGGCCTGCATCAGCTTGTGGATCTGCGTCGTGCCCTCGTAGATGATCGGCGCCCGCGCGTTGCGGAAGTAGCGCTCGATCCCGTACTCCGCGGAGTAGCCGTACGCGCCGTGAACCTGGATCGCGAGGTGCGCCGCCCGGAACGCCGACTCCGTCGCGTGCCACTTCGCGAGCGATGTCTCGCGCGTGTTGCGCCGGCCCTCGTTCTTGAGCCACGCCGCCTGCATCACGAGGAGCTTCGACGTCTCGTAGCCGAGCACCATCTCCGCGATCATGTCCTGCACGAACTGGTACTTGCCGATCGCCTGCCCGAACGTCTCCCGCTCGCGCGCGTACTCGACCGACCGCTCCAGGCAAGCTCGGATCACTCCGCACGCACCGGCCGCGACCGTGAATCGCCCCTGGTCGAGCCCGTACATCGCGATCTCGAAGCCCTGACCCTCCTCGCCGACGAGGTTCTCGGCCGGCACCTCCACGTTCTCGAAGAACAGCTCGCCCGTCGACCCGGCCCAGACTCCGAGCTTGTTCTCGGTCTCGCGCGTCGAGACTCCCGGCCACTCGCGCTCGACGATGAACGCCGAGATCCCCTTGTGCCGCGCCTCGGGGTCGGTCTTCGCGAACACGAGCTGGTGGTCGGCGACGGCCGCATAGGAGATCCAGTTCTTCTGGCCGTTCAGCACGTATGAATCGCCCTCGCGCCGCGCAGTGGTCCGCATCGACGCGACATCCGAGCCCGCAGCCGGCTCCGTCAGCCCGAAGCATGCGAGCTTCTCGCCGCGAGCCTGTGGCGCGAGATACCGCTGCTTCTGCTCCTCGCTCGCGTACCGAAGGAGCGATAGCGAGTTCAGCCCCACGTGCACGGAGATCAGCGTCCGGAACGCCGCCTCGCCGCGCTCGATCTCCTCGCAGGAAAGCGCCTCGGCCACGAAGTCGAGCCCGGCGCCGCCGTACTCCTCCGGAATCACGATCCCGAGCAGCCCGAGCTCGGCCATTCCCGAGATGACGTCCATGTCGAGCCGGTGCTCGAGGTCGTTCTCGATCGCGTTCGGGAGCACCCGCTCGTCGACGAACGAGCGCACGGTCTCCTGAATGAGGCGCTGCTCCTCGGTAAGGTCGAATTCCACGGCGCAAGTGTACGGACGCGAGGACGCGAATTCGCCCCTGAGCATCGGCCAGCTCGCGCCGGGGCTCGTGGCGGGCCTGGCCGTGGCGGCGCTCGCAGCCGACGGGGGCGGCTACGACCCGACGACCTGGGGCTGGAGCGCCGTGGCCCTGCTGCTCGTCACCGCAGGCTGTCTTCTCGTCGGCAGCCGCCGGCTGGCGACCCTGGAGTGGGCGTTTCCCGCGGCCCTGGCAGCTCTCGGGGGTTGGGTCTGGCTCTCGCTTGCCTGGTCTCTGGATTTCGCGCAGACGGTCGAGGAAGGGGAGCGCATGCTGCTCTACGTCGCAGGCGCCGCCGGGCTGCTGCTGCTCGGACGCCGCTCTCGCGTCGAGCTGCTCCTCGGATCGCTCGGGACGGCGATCACCGCCGTCTGCGCGTACGCGCTCGCGACGCGTTTGCTCACGCCCGGCCGAGGCGCGTACCAGGTCCTCTCGGCCGATCCCCAGGCGAGCTTCCGGCTCGCGCGCCCGCTGGGCTACGCGAACGCGCTCGCGATCTTCGCGGCGCTCGGGATGCTGCTCGCCCTCGGATTCGCGCTTCGTGGGCGCACGCTCCTGGCCCGGGCGCTCGGCTCGGCAGCTCTGGTCGTCCTCGCGCCGACGCTCTATTTCACCTATGGGCGAGGAGCCTGGCTTGCGCTCGCAGCCGGGCTCCTCTCGCTGCTTGCGCTCGAGCATGATCGGCTCGGCGTCCTCGGGAAGCTGCTCGCGCTCGGAGTCGCCCCGGCGATCGCCGTCGTGCTCGCTTCGACGACCCATGCGCTGACGAGCCAGCCCGGCTCGGTGGCTGCCGCGCGGCACGACGGGCATCTTCTGGCCGTTGCGATCGTCCTCCTTGCAGCCGCCGCGGCACTCGTGCCGGTCGGGCTCGACCGCCTCGAGTCAAGAGTCGCCCTCGGCCGTTCTTCGAAGCGCGCGCTCGTCCTTGCCGTGGTCGTGGCCGGCGCTGCCGTCGTCGGTGGGGGCCTGGTACGCGTCGGCGGCCCCGGCGGCGCGATTCACCGCGCCTATCACGCGTTCAACGCTCCCGCGCCGCTCGTCAAGACGAACGAGAGCCGGCGGCTCTTCAGCCTCTCCGGGAGCAGTCGTTCCGAGTACTGGCGCGTTGCGTGGCGAGCGTACGAGGCGCATCCCTGGCTGGGGGCGGGAGCCGGGAGCTATCAACGGTTCTGGCTCCGTCACCGGCGCGAGGCCCTTCCCGTGCTGGACGCGCACAGCCTCTACCTCGAGACGCTTGCCGAGCTGGGCCCGTTCGGGCTCTTGCTGTTGCTCGGGGCGCTCGCGGTGCCGCTGGCAGCGGTGCGCGCAGCCCGTCGGCATCCGCTGGCCTCGGCTGCGCTCGGTGCGTACGTCGCCTTCCTCGTGCACGCCGGGATCGACTGGGACTGGGAGATGCCTGCGGTCACGCTGGCGGCGCTGGCCTGCGGCGTCGCGCTGCTGCTCGCGGCTCGAGGCGCCGACCCGGCCCCGCTCGGCCGCACCGCGCGCTCACTCGGAGTGGCGCTCGCGGGCGTTCTGTGCCTCGCCGCGATCGTGGGCTTCGTCGGAAACCAGAGCGCCGCCTCCGCTTCCGACGCGTTGGATGCGGAGCATCTGAGCACCGCGGCGAGCGATGCCGCGCGAGCGCGCCGCTGGGAGCCGTGGTCTCCGGAGCCCTGGCGCCTGGCCGGCGAGGCCCAGCTTCAGGCAGGCGAAGTCGCACAGGCGCGAACGAGCTTCCTACGCGGCCTCGAGCAGGACGACCGCGACTGGGAGCTCTGGCTCGATCTCGCGCTCGCGAGCCGCGGTTCCGAGCGCCAGCACGCCCTCGACCGAGTCGCGCAGCTCAATCCGCTGAGCAGCGAGCTCCGCGCCCTTCGCGGCTCCCGTTAAGCATCCGGAGCAGAGTGCAAGGTTGGCGGATGCCAGGTATCTGCTTGCGGAAGGCCCCGTGAGATCCCTACCCCTAGGGGGGTTGCGTATGAAGAGCTGGAAGACGTCAGGGCGCGCCCGCTTGATCGTCGCTGCAGCGGCGGTCGGCGTGTTCGCGTCCCTCGGAGGCGTCGGCTACGCCGCTGGGCTCGTGCACTTTGCCCATTCCTCGGCCACCGACGCCCAGTACCCGCCGTCGAAGGTGACCATCTGTCACCACACCCATTCGCAGAAGAACCCGTTCGTGACGATCACCGTGTCCGTCCACGCGCTTCCCGCGCACCTCGGGCACGGCGACACGATCGGGGCCTGCTCGCAGGGGACGACCGGTCCCACCGGGCCGACTGGAGCCCAGGGTGTGCTCCCGGCCAAGGTGGCCGTCGCGAAGCATGTGAGCCACGGACACCATGGCGACAAGAGCCAGGGCCACGCCGCGAAGGGCGCGTCCGGCAAGAGTGACCACGGAAGCCAGGGTCACGGCCAGGGCCACGCCTACGGCCACACCAAGACCCACGACCAGGGCCATGGAAAAGGTCACGGCAGCCAGGGCCACGGCCAGGGCAAGGCCCACGGCCAGGGACACGGCCAGGGCCAGAACCACGGCCACGGCAACGGCCAGGGTCACGGCCAGGGCCAGGGCCAGGGTCACGGCCACGGGTCGGGCGGTGGCAACGGAAACTCCGGCGGCGGAAAGGGCAACGGCCACAAGCCGTAAGCCACGTCGCCGAGTAGCAGTACCGAGAGAGCCCCGGACACGGGGCTCTCTCGTTAAGGTCGCCGGGGATGTCCGCCTCGACCAGCTACTCGCGCTTCCGCGGAATGCCGCTCGAGATCGACGGCTACGAGCTCGAGCGGCTCGAGAAACCCGTGACCCGGGGCTTCACCCGCGTCAACACGCTGGTGCACCTCCGCGGCGGCGGCGAGGAAGGGCTCGGCGAGGACGTCACCTGGCAGGCCGAGCACCACGATCGCGAGCAGGCCGCGGGCGCCGTCCTGCCGCTTGCAGGCTCGTGGACGCTCGAGTCGTTCTCCGACGCGCTCGAGATGCCCGACCCGCACCGGCGCTGGGCCTACGAGAGCGCCGCTCTCGACCTCGCGTTGCGCCAGGCGGGTGAGACGCTCGCCCAGGCAGTTGGCCGCGAGCCGCGGCCGGTCACGTTCGTCGTTTCGCCGGGCCTGGGCGACCCGCCGACCGCCCGGACGGTCCTCCGCTGGCTCGAGATCGATCCGACGGCTCGCTTCAAGCTCGACCCGGGCACGGCCTGGACCGACGAGCTGATCGCCGAGCTCTCGGGAACGCGTGCGGTCGTCACCGCCGACTACAAGGGCTTCTACATCGACCAGGACCCGCCGCCTGACGCAGAGCTCTACCGGCGCGTCGCCGAAGGCTTCCCCGAGGCGTACCTCGAGGACCCGGCGCTCACCGACGAGACGGAGCTCGCGCTCGAGCCGCACAAAGAGCGCGTGACGTGGGACGCGCCGATCCACTCCGTCGAGGACGTCGAGCAGCTTCCGTTCCCGCCTCGCGTGCTCAACTCCAAGCCGTCCCGCTTCGGCCGCCTTCAAGAGCTGCTCGCCTTCTACGACCACTGCGAGCGGCACGGGATCGCGCTCTACGGCGGCGGCATGTTCGAGCTCGGGCCCGGCCGCGGCCAGATCCAGTACCTCGCCTCGCTCTTCCACCCGGACGGGCCGAACGACGTCGCGCCGGGCGCGTACAACGATCCCGAGCCGACCCCCGGCCTCCCGCCGAGCCCGCTCGATCCCGCGCCGGCCGCCACCGGCTTCCGCTGGGGCTTCCCGGACGCTTAAAGCCGCCGCAACGCCTGCTTAACGCCCGCGGCGTAGAACCAAGAGCGAGTGATCGAAGCTCAGAGACCGCTTGCGCTCGCGGCCCTTGCTGCCGCGATCGCGCTGTTCCTCGGCGTCGGCCTCATGGGCCTCTACCGCTACGTCGACTCCTACTGGCTCTACCGCGGCTTCCCGCCCCCGCACGACCCCGCGTTCGTCCGCCAGCAGGGGACGACCGAGACGATCAAGGTCAAGAGCGCGGCGATCGGCGGGCGCACCGAGCCCGTCGTCGTCTATCTGCCACCGGGCTACGACCCGACCGGAACGACGCGCTACCCGGTGCTCTACCTCCTGCACGGCTTCCCGGGCGACCCGCAGGGCTTCGTGCGCACGATCCGCGTCGGCGTCGTCGAGGACACGCTGCTGGCCGAGAACAAGGTCAAGCCGATGATCATCGCGATGCCGATGGGCTCGACCGGAGTCTTCACGGACGAGGAATGGGCCAACGGGATCCACCCGCACAGCGGCTGGGAGACGTTTCTCGCGCGAGACGTGGTGCGCGCGATCGACCGGCAGTTCCGGACGATCCGGAGCGGGGCCGGCCGCGCGCTCGGCGGGCTCTCGGAAGGCGGCTACGCCTCGCTCAACATCGGCCTGCACCGCCCCTCGGAGTTCCGCGTCCTCGAGAGCTGGTCGGGCTACGAGAAGGCGGACAACGTCAAGTCGATCTTCGGAGGACGACCGCAGCTCCTGGCCCGCAACAGCCCGCTCTCCACGCTGCCGAAGGTCGCTTCGAAGCTCCGCCGTGAGCGCGCGTTCGTCTGGTTCTACACGGGCAGCGAGGACCGGGACAAGCGGCAGAACGCGCGCTTCGCGGCGGAGCTGACGCGCTTCCGCGTCGCGCACCGCTTCTTCCTCAGCGACGGCGGCCACACCTGGCGGATCTGGCGCGACAACGCCTGGGCCGCGGTCGAGGTCGCCTCGGCCCACCTCGCGCATGGTTAGGGCGCTCCGCAACGGCGGGCTCACGATCGCCGCGCTCCTGGTCCTGTTCGCCGCGAGCGGCTGGCTTTACCTCGTCCGGCCGCAGGTCGGCGCCGTCGGGCCGCAGCTTCCGCTCGCCCTGCCCCTCGACGAGCTCGCGAACCGGGCCGCGCTGCCGCTGCTCGTCTTCCTCGCGGTCTGGGGTTCGGCGGGCTTGATCCTGGGGATGCTCGCGCGCGGCGCGAGGCTCGAGCGGCTCACCGCGGCGCTCGTGCTCGCGGTCGGTGTCGGGACGTTCGAGTTTCTCGCGCTGGGCGTGTCGCTCGCGATCGTCCGCCAGGTGCCGCTGCACGAGGCGTTCCACTCCGCGGGATCCGCGCGGGTGGTCTACGCGCCGGCCGTGCTCGCGGGCCTCGGCGGAGCCATCTGCGGGCGCGCGCGCATGAGCGCCCGCTCGCGGATGCCGCTCGTGCTCGCCTGGGGCGTGGCGGCGGCCGGAGCGCTCGGCCTCGTCGATGCGCTGCTGCCTTCCAACGACGGCGGTCTCCTGTCGTCTCTTGCACCGGTCGCGGTGAAGCCGGTCACGAGCGCGCTCGTCGGCCCGCTCGCGCTCGCCCTGCTCGTCACCGCCCGCGGGCTCGCCCGCCGGAAGCGGCGCGCGTGGCAGGTCGCGCTCGTCCTTCTCGGCGGCTCGACGGTGCTGCACGTGCTGCACGGCTTCCACGCGGGAGCGGCTGCGACGGCGCTGCTCGCCGTGGGCCTCGTCGCGCACCGGCACCAGTTCGACGCGCCGGGTGACCCGACGTCGAGGCCGCGCGTCGCGCTGCGCGCCGCGCTCATCGCGGCGGCGATCTTCCTCTACGGCGCGCTCGCGCTCTGGCTGAACCAGATCGTGATCGACCAGCCCGTCTCCCTCGGGTTGATCGCGCGCGAGACGGGCGCGGCGCTCGTCGGCCTTCGGCTGCAGGGAACGGCGCACGTCGCGTCGAGCGTCGCCTCGTGGTTCCCGCTGTCCGTGTTCCTGGCCGGCCTGGCCGGAGGCGCGTGGCTCCTGTTCGCGTGGATCGGGCCTTGGCGCTACCGCCAGCGCCAGGAGGCGCGCGAGCGGGCGCTCGCCCGAACGCTCGTGGCCGCCTGGGGCGCCGACACCCTGGCGCCGTTCGTTCTGCGCGCGGACAAGTCCTACTTCTTCTCGGAGGACGACCGGGCCTTCTTGGCCTACCGGGTCGTCGGAGGCGTGGCAATCGTTTCCGGCGACCCGGTCGGTCCGGCCTCGCAGCACGGCCTGCTCCTCGACCGTTTCATCGCCTTCGCCCGCGAGCGAGGCTGGCGGCTCGCGATTCTCGGTGCCTCGGAGTCCTGTCTCGGCCTGTACCGGGAGCGCGGGCTCCACGCGATCTACCACGGCGACGAGGCCGTGGTCGAGACGGCCGCCTTCTCGCTCGAGGGCAGGCCGATCCGGAAGGTGCGGCAGTCGGTGCATCGACTGCAGCGCGCGGGCTATCGCGCGGACGTCCTGCGGCCCCGCGAGATCGACTCGGCCCTGCGGGACGAGCTCGAGGCGCTTGCACGCGAGTGGCGGGGGAGAGAGCCGGAGCGCGGCTTCGTGATGGCGCTCGACGCGCTGTTCCGCCTCGGAGACGAAGATGCGGTGTTCGTCGTCGGTCGCGGGCCGGGCGGCGCTCCGGCCGGTTTCCTGCACTTCGCGGTCTGCCCGGCGGGCTCGGCGCTCTCCCTCTCGTCGATGCCGCGCCTGCGCTCGACGCCGAACGGGTTCAACGAGTGGTTGATCTGCGAGTCGGTGGACTGGGCGCGCGAGCACGGCTTCGAGCGGATCTCGCTGAACTTCGCGCCGTTCGCGGCGCTCCTCTCTCCGGAGGCCCAGCTTTCCCGGCTGCAGCGGCTCGAGCGGCGCGCGCTGCTCGGTCTCAAGGGACACTTCCAGCTCGACAACCTGCTGCTCTTCAACCGCAAGTTCTTCCCCGAATGGCAGCGGCGCTTCGTCGTCTACGAGCGGCGGCTCGACCTCCCGCGCGTCGGGATCGCCGCGCTCGCCGCGGAGGCGTACCTGCCCTTCGCCGGGCGCAACGGACGATGACCCCGAGCCTGCTGGCCGGCCTCGGGCTTGCGCTTGCCTCCGCCGGCGCGCTCAACTGGGGGTTCTTCACGCAGCACGGCGCCGCGTCGGCGCTGCCGCCGCTGTCAGTGCGCCGGCCGGTGCGCTCCCTGCGCCTGCTCTTCGCGGAGCCGCGGTGGCTGCTCGGCTTCGTGGTCGGCCTCGCGGGCTGGGCGTTGTACGTGGGCGCGCTCGCGCTCGCCCCGCTCTCGCTCGTGCAGGCGGTCTCGGCGGGCGGGATCGGGCTCCTGGCGCTGCTGGTCTCGCGCGAGACGGGGCTCGCGCCGTGGGAGCGTCGCGGCGTGGCCGTCTCGATCGCGGGGCTCGTGCTGCTCGCCGCGTCGCTCTCGGGGCAGAGCCAGGGCTCGCACGGCTCGGCGTGGGCGGTCGCGGTGTGGGTCTCCGTCTCTCTCGGCGCGGCGCTCGCCGCGGGGCTGACCCGGACAGCGGCCGGGCTCGGCCTGGCCGCTGGAATCCTCTACGCGGCCGGCGACGTCGCCACGAAGGCCGCCGTGCCGGGCGGCTCGAGGCTCGCGTTCGTTCCCGTCCTCCTCGCGTGCCACGGGCTCGCGTTCGTAGCGCTACAGCTTGGCTTCCAGCGAGGCGGCGCCCTGGCGACGGTGGGCGTCGCGACGTTGTTCACGAACGCGCTCCCGATCGCTGCCGGGACGACGCTGTTCGGCGAGGGGCTGGGCCCGCTGCCGGCGGTGCGCCTGCTCGCCTTCGCCTGCACCGTCGCCGGCGCGACGCTGCTCACGCAGACGGAGCGTCGGGAGCGCGAGCCCGCCCAGGGTATCCCTCCGGCGCGGGGCGGCTACCATTTGACTGACTAGTCAATCAAGGAGCGGCGGGCGGCATGGGCACGGTTCCGGAGACAACGGTCGAGTCAGGGATCTCCTTCGCGCTGACGGAGGAGCAGCGTGCCCTGCGCGACCTCGCGCACGAGTTCGCGGAGAAGGAGATCCGTCCGAAGGCCGCCGAGTACGACGAGCAGCAGACTCATCCGGCCGACGTGATCGCGAAGGCGCACGAGGTCGGCCTGATGAACCCGCACATCCCGGAGGAGCTGGGCGGTGCGGGCCTCGGAGGGTTCGAGGGCGTGCTGATCGGCGAGGAGCTCTGTTGGGGCTGCTCGGGGATCGGGACGTCGATCGTGGCGAACATCCTCGGCGCCCTGCCGGTCCTGCTCGCCGGCACGGACGAACAGCAGCGCGAGTGGCTCGTGCCGCTCCTCGAGGAGCCGGTCCTCTGCTCCTTCGGGCTGACGGAGCCCAACGCCGGCTCGGACGTCTCGGGGATCCAGACGACGGCGGTCCGCTCCGGCGACGAGTACGTGATCAACGGGTCGAAGATGTTCATCACCAACGCGGGCCACGCCTCGTGGCTCACGGTGTTCGCCTCGACCGACAGGGACGCGGGGCATCGCGGGCTGACGGCGTTCGTGGTTCCGACCGGTGCCGACGGCGTCACGATCGAGAAGCACCTCGACAAGATGGGCCAGCGGGCGACGGACACCTCGGCGATCGCGTTCCAGGACGTTCGCGTTCCCGTGGCGGACCGGCTCGGCGAGGAGGGCGAGGGGTTCAAGATCGCGATGCGGACGCTCGATCACACGCGGCCGGGCACTGCCTCGGGCGCGGTCGGCGTCGCGCGCGCGGCGTTCGAGCACGCGGTGGAGTACTCGCGCGAGCGGGTGCAGTTCGGCCAGCCGATCGCGATGAACCAGGGCGTGAACTTCCTGGTCGCGGACATGGCCGCGGAAATCGAGGCGGCGAGGCTGCTCTGTTGGCAGGCCGCGTGGCTCCTCGACCAGGGGCAACGGGCGACGCTGCAGTCGTCGTACGCGAAACGGTTCGCGGCGGACACGGCGATGAAGGTGACGACCGATGCCGTGCAGGTGTTCGGCGGCTACGGCTACATCAAGGAGTTCCCGGTCGAGAAGCTCATGCGAGACGCGAAGCTGTTCCAGATCTACGAGGGGACCTCGCAGATCCAGCGCCTCGTGATCGCCCGCGAGATCTTCCTCCCGCGCGGCGACTGAAGCTCCCGTCACCAGCATTTTCCGACCCCGCTGGGGCACCCCTAACCCACCACCCGGTGGCGATGCTATCGGGGAAATCGTCACGAGAGTCTCACGAGTTTGGGTCGGATGCGTGACGAATTGTCCACGGGCCGTTCCGCTCGCGACCGTTTTGGCCCGGCCCGCTTCGTGACGGCACCACAATCGTCCGGGAGGGCCTCCGAACGCCCTATCCAAGCCGGTCACGCCGTTAGACTCCGTGCCTTGCGCGTGGAAGCAGGCACCGGCGCGGTCCGGGTCAGGAAGCGTCGCCGAGCGAAGGCACGGAGGCTTCTGGCCCAGCGCCTGCTTGCGCTGACTGCAGTCATCGTCGTCGCCGGCGTCGTGCTGGGGTTCGTCTTCGCCGGCTCGCCCGACCGGATCGCCGACGGCGTGACCGTCGCGGGCGTGGACGTCGGCGGGCTCACGGCGGGCGAGGCGACCGCCAAGCTCGAGGCGCGCGCCAGGTCGGTGCAGAACGTGCCCGTGGTCTTCACCGCCGGCGGGCACCGCTGGCGACTTCGCCCGGGCAACCTCGGCGTCGAGGCCGAGTGGGCCGCGGCCGTCAAGCTCGCGCAGCAGCACGGTGACGGCTTCGGGCCGTTCCGCGGCTTCCGCCGGCTCGGTGTGCGCGTGTTCGGCGCGGACGTCACGCCGCCGACCCGGGTCTGGGAGCGCGCGCTGAACTACGAGCTGACGCGGATGAGCCGAGCGGTCGGCAGCCCTCACCGCGACGCGGCGATCGTCCTGCGCGGGCTCCGGCCCGCGGTCGTTGCGGGACGGACCGGGCACGGCCTCGACCGCGCGGCCGCGGCGGCCGCGATCGTCCAGGCGCTCGCCGGCTTCGAACGCGGCAGCCCGGTCACGCTTCCCGTCCGGCTCGACCCCCCAAAGGTCTCAACGGCCGACTTGACACCCGTCCTCGCGCAGGTGCGCACCGCGGTCTCGGGCCGGATCCGGATGAGCCTCGGCGGTTCCTCCTGGTGGCTCTGGCCGGGCCAGGTCGCGAGACTGCTCGCCCTGCCGCACGGCGGCACGAGCTCGCTCGCGATCGGCGGGCCGGCGGCCGACCGCTACTTCAAGCAGCTTGGCCGCGGGATCGGCAGGCCGCCCCGTGATGCGACCTTCCGCGTTGTCGACAGCGGCCGCGCCTTCGTCGTCCCGTCGCGTCCGGGGCGCGTCATCGACGTCCCCGCGACCCGCCGCAGCATCCTCGCGGCCGCGCTGTCACCGACCGCGCGGAGAGCCCGCGTGATCGTGACGACGCAGGACGCGAAGCGCACGACCGACCAGGTCCGCGCGATGGGCATCACGACCCGGATCAGCCGCTACGAGACGATCTACGGCGGCGACCCGAACCGGATCCACAACGTGCAGCTCGTGGCCCGCCTGATCGACGGCAAGCTGATCGCGCCCGGCGCGACCTTCTCGTTCAACCACGCGACCGGAGCGCGCACGGCGAGCAAGGGCTTCCTCGAGGCGCCCGTGATCATCAACGGCGAGGTCACGACCGGTCTGGGCGGCGGCGTCTGCCAGGTCTCGACAACGGTCTTCAATGCCGCGTACGAGGCGGGCCTGAACATCACCCAGCGCACCAACCACGCGCTCTACATCAGCCACTACCCGCAGGGCCGGGACGCGACGGTCGACTACCCGGACGTCGACCTGAAGTTCGTCAACGACACCCCGCACTGGCTCCTGCTGCGGACATTCGTCGGCTCGTACTCGCTGGTCGTCGACCTCTACGGCGCACCGATCCACCGGCGCGTGGTCAGCGAGACCCGGCCGCTCGTGGAGACGGGCCCGCCGCCGATCAAGCGCGTGCCCGACCCGTCGCTCTTCAAGGGCGAGACGGTCATCCAGGACAGCGGCGAGCCGTCACGCTCGACCAGCGTGCGCCGGCTCGTCTACCTGCCCTCGGGGAAGCTGCTCTACGACAACACCTGGTACTCGTCCTACCGCGGCGAGGACCGGGTCGTGCTCTACGGGACGAAGAGCCGGCCCGCACCGCCCCCGAAGAAGAAGAAGGGCCCGAGCGGCCCCAGCGGGCCGACCGGCCCTACCGGCGCTCAGCAGTAGCGATCTCTTCGACCAGCCACGCGGGGACGCGCGTCGGGCGGTGAGTCTGCGCGTCGACGCAGGCGTGCAGCGTCCAGCCGTCGGCCAGGGGCCGGCCGTCGTGCTCGACGCCATAGTCGAAGCGGAAGCGGGCGCCTCGCGGCTCACCGACGGAGCAGCGGATCGTGAGGTGGTCGTCGAACCGGGCCGGTTCGAGGTATCGGACGTGAACCTCCGTCGTGAGCGCCTCGATTCCCTCCGCTCGCAGCTCCGAGTACCCACCGCGGAACCGTGCGAGGTAGTCGATCCGCGCGACCTCGAACCAGACCAGGTACGCGGCGTGGTGCGCGACGCCCTGCGCGTCGGTCTCGGCGAAGCGCACCCGCACCTCGGTCTCGAAGCTGAAGTCCACGCGTGAACTCTACGATCGAGCCTTGAGCGCGGAGGCACTCGCGGAGCTGATCCGGCGGCGTCAGCCGTGCGTGGTCCTGACCGGTGCGGGCGTGAGCACCGAGAGCGGCATTCCCGACTTTCGCTCGCCGGGCGGGCTCTGGGCGCAGTTCGATCCGCTCGAGTACGGCTCGATCGAGGCCTTCCGCCGCGACCCGCGCAAGGTCTGGAGCTTCTACAAGCCGCGCATCTCGATGCTGACCGAGGCCGAGCCGAACCCGGCGCACACTGCGTTGGCCGAGCTCGAGCAGCTGGGACTGCTGGAGGCCGTCGTGACGCAGAACATCGACCTGCTGCACGAGCGCGCGGGGAGCAGGGTGGTCGTCGAGGTCCACGGCTCGATCCGCACCGCGACCTGCCTCGGCTGCGGGCGTAGCTACGAGCTCGAGCGCGTGCTCGAGCTGCTCGCCGAAGCCGAGGCGCCCGAGTGCACGGACTGCGGCGAGCTCCTCAAGCCAGACGTTGTCTTCTTCGGCGAGCTCCTTCCAACCGCCGCAATCGGCCGCGCGTACGAGCTCGCGCGCCGTGCGCGCCTGCTCCTGGTGGTGGGCTCGGCGCTCGAGGTCCACCCGGTGGCGGGCCTGCCGCTGGAGACGATCGGGACCGGAGGTGAGCTCGCGATCGTCAACCGCGGGCCAACCGCGTTCGACGCGCAAGCCTCGCTGAAGATCGACGCGAGCGCCGGAGAGGTTCTGTCTCAGGTTGTCGACGAGCTCAGGCCGCGGCGCGCTTGAGCGGGCGCTCCTCGAGCACCTGCCGGCAGTCCACGCAGACGGTCCGCTCGACCTCGTACGGGACGCCGAGGCGCTGACCCATGACGTAGGTGCGGACGGCCCGGTGGGAGTGGGCGCGCTTGCGATTGATGGAGAAGAGTTGCGACATCGTCCTCGGACTCAGCGTAGCGATGGGTTCGGAAGCTACGACGCTCAAAAGGGTGACGAAGTTGTGACGAATTCGTGACTGTCTCTAAGCTGATCCAGGTGCGTCATCGGCTCGTCCTCGGGCTTGTTCTGGTGCCGATCGGGGGTCTCCTGGCCGGGTGCGGCTCGACCGCTGCCCGAACCTCTGCCGCGCCCGTGCCGCCGGCCCCGACGAAGCACTGCAGTCCCGCCTCGACCTCGGTCGGCTCGAAACGGCTGGCCGTCGCCGCGATCGTCCACCTGCGTGCGACCGCCTATCGCCGCCCCGGCCGGAGGCCGTTCGCCCGCTTCGGCCGCCTGAACCAGAACGGCTTCCCGACGGTCTTCCGCGTGATCTCGGTCGTCCGCCGGAAGGACTGCACGCCGGCCTGGTACCGGGTCCAGCTCCCGATCAAGCCGAACGGCGTCGAGGGCTATGTGCGGGCCCGCGCCGTCAAGGTCGGGTCGGTCCGGACGAGGATCGTGGTCCAGGTCTCGAAGCGCCGGCTGACGCTCTTCCGCCGCGGCCGCCCGGTGCTGCACACGACGGTTGCGGTCGGCTCGAGCGCGACGCCCACGCCCACTGGCAGCTACTACGTCAACCAGCGCCTGATTCCGACCGACCCGAGCGGGCCCTTCGGTCCGGGCGCGATCGGGATCTCCGCGTTCTCGACCGTCCTCACGGGGTGGACGCAGGGTGGCCCGATCGCGATCCACGGGACGAACGAGCCGTGGTCGATCGGCCGCGCCGTCTCGAACGGCTGCATCCGCGTGCGGAACCCGACGCTCCGGCGGCTCTTCGCGGCGACGCCCGCGGGCACGCCGGTCGTGATCCTCCGTTGAGGCGCACCGCGGTCGTCGCGGTCGCCGCGGCCCTCACGGCCGGGCTCGCCGCGGCGTTCGCCGCGCTCGCGGGAGGTCCGGCGCCGACGGGGATCGACCCGCAGCAGGCGGTCGTCGACGGCTGCGGCCGCGACTACTCGGCCCAGGTCAGGCGCGAGATCCCGACCTGGGTCTACGTGGGCGACCACGACGCACCGGCGACCGGCCCGCCGCCTCCGCAGCAGCGCCTCGAAGGCGTCGTCTCTTCGAAGTACTTCCCCCAGCTCGCTGCCCACCCGACCGAGGAGGACCTGCCGACCGTCCACCGGGCCTACGACTTCAACTTCGACGTGCTGCCCGACCCGGCGTACACGGGGCTCGTCGGCGGCGACCCGGCGGCGCACACCGGCAACTACGAGGGCACCGGCCCGTCGACCGACAGGATTCACGTCGAGCGCGAGCAGACCGCGCTGCCGCGCTTCGCCTGGCCGGTGCCGGGCGACCGGGTCGCGATGGTCGGCTCCTGGGTCTGGGACTGCGGCCACTGGCTTCCGGGCGGCGAGCGCACGGAGATCCACTCGTACCGCGCCCTCTGGGTCACGCGGCCTGGTTCCGGCGAGGGCGACCTGGTCATCTCGAACGACAAGACCTACGCCGGCGTCGAGGCCGACTGCGCGCACAAGACCAAGCTCGACGCGCCGCTCTTCCAGCGCTGCCTCTCGACGGAGAGCCGCTGGGCGGACGTGCGTGGGACGTACAGCTTCCGGCTGCAGCTTTCCGGGCGGCCCACGCACCTGAAGATCCGCGACGCCGGCAGCCAGGGCGGCTCGGCGCGCGTGCACGCGGCGGCGCGCGGGAACGGCGTCGACGTCACCGTGACGGTCACCGGCAACCCTGCAGGCAGGCTGCTCGTGGCGAAGCGGGTCGTCGCGAGCTGGAAGGGCGCGTCGCGCCCGGAGCATCTGCGCGTCCGCTTCACCCGCCTGCTGGTTCGCCGCGCGATGGACCCGGGCTGTCCGAACGGCCGGCCGACGTGCGGCTCGAAGGAGACGACGCACGGCGAGCAGGGCTCCGCGCCGCCCGGGGAGTGGAACGTCTACGTCGAGGCGGGCGGCCGGTGGGCGGTCTGGGGCAAGGGCCTGCTCCGCACGCACGATGGGCAGCTTTTCCGCCACGGGCCCGTGCTCGACGTCTTCGTTCCGCGCGGGCGGCCGTTCCGCGTGTTCGCGTTCACGCGCGAGTGCGACTTCGGCTCGTTCGGCAACGCCGACGGCCCGAGCCACGCGATGACGCCGTGCCCACTCTCGCGCGAGTACGGCAGCTTTGCCGACGGCGACGACCGCCCCGGAGTCGTCGTGAAGCGCTTCGGCTCGCCGGCGGCCGCGCTCGGCTTCCATCGCGGGCGGCCGATCAGGGCGCTGTCGACCTGCCCGGCCGTGAACCGGCTCGGCTGCTACGAGCTCGACTACCTCGTGACGCGCGTCCCGCCGCGGTGAATATTCTCCCCCAAGCGACGAAAGGCGGACCGAATGGCACCACAGAGCAAACCTGATCTCTTCAGCAAGCTGTCCGAGCGCGGCGAGGACGTGGTCGGGAAGATCTCCGACATGCCCGCGGCCCAGCGAATCTTCGACGCGGGGATGCAGCTCAAAGCCCGCGTGGACGAGATGCAGAAGAAGATGCGCGGGCTGGACGAACTCGAAAAGCGTGTGAAGGCGCTCGAGAAGAAGGTCGACGAGCTCTCGCGCTCCGCGGGCGGGTCGGCGCGGCGGGCGACCGCCAAGCCGAAGACGGCGAAGCGAACCACCACCCAGGCGAAGAAGAAGCCCCCGGCCGCCCCCTAACCCGGGACGCGGAGGCGTAGGGCCTTCGGGACGACCTCGAAGCGGACCGGCGTGGTTCCCGGCTGCTCGCCGTCGAGCTCGACTGGTAGCGGCTGCGGCGCGTCGACTTCGACCGCGGCACCGCGCAGCAGCTCCGCCTTCGGGTGCGGCAGATGCCGTCCGCGGTAGGTCTTCGGCAGGGTGAAGAGGAGATCGCGCTTCGTCAGGTCGCCGATCAGGAGCACGTCGAAGAGGCCGTCGCCCGGGTCCGCCTCGGGGCAGATCATCATCCCGCCGCCGAAGAAGCGTCCGTTCGCCACGACGACATCGTGCATACGGCCTTCGCGGCGCTCGCCGTCGACGGTCACGAGCACGTCGTCGTTCCGCCAGCGCGCGAACACCGTGACCGTGGCCCAGAGATACGAGACCTTCCCGCCCAGTGCCTTGGACGCTTCGTTTGCGCGCTTGGCGATCGCGCCGCTCATGCCCGCGCTCGCGATGTTCGCGAAGTACGACTGCTCCTCGCCGCCGGCCCAGGCTCGATAGGAGCCGCGGCCGAGGTCGATGGTGCGCGCCTGCCCGTCCCGGGCGACTGCGACGGCGTCCTCGAGGCGACGCGGGATCCCGTAAGTGCGGACGAAGTCCCCGCCGGTGCCGCGGGGGATCACCGCGAGCTCGACGCCCTCGCGGCCCACGAGGCCTTGGGCAACCTCGTTCGCGGTGCCGTCGCCGCCGACCGCGACGACGAGCGAGGCGCCCTCGTCCGCGGCGTTTGCCGCAAGTTCCCCGAGCTGGCCGGGCCGCTCCGAAAGCAGCGCGTCGCCCGTCAGGCCCAGATTCGCGGCCCGGTGCGCGAGCTCGGGCCAGCGGCGGCCGACCGACCCGCCCTCGGCGGCCGGGTTGACGAGGAAGACGGTCTCGCTAATGGCGAGAAGTGACGGTCGAGAGCGCGACCCGGGTCATGCGATCGACGGCGGCGCGAAGTTCGTCGTCCGAGATCCGCGTGAACTCCTCTCCGATCACGATGTCGCTCACCGTGAGGAGGCAGCCCGCCTGCACGCCGCGCAGTGCTCCGATCGTGAAGAGCACGGCCGCCTCCATCTCGACGCCGAGCACGCCACGCTCCGACCAGCGCTTGTGCCGCCCCGGGTCCGGATCGTAGAACGTGTCGCTCGAGGCGATCGCGCCGACCCGCACCGGCTGGTTGAGCTCCTTCGCGGCGTGGACCGCGCCGTGGACGAGCTCCCAGTCGGCCGTGGGCGTGTGCGGCTCGCCGCCGACGTAGTGGCGCGCGGTGCCATCAGCCGGAACCGCAGAGACCGCGACGATCAGGTCTCCGAGCTGCAGGTCGTGCTGGAGCCCGCCGCACGTGCCGACCCGGAGGAAGCGCTTGACGCCGAGCTGGACGAGCTCCTCCATGACGATCGCCGCCGACGGGCAGCCCATCCCGGTCGCCTGCACCGAGACCGGCTTGCCCTCGTACGTTCCGGTGTACCCGAGCATTCCTCGCTCGGTGTTCCGCTCGACGGCGTCCTCGAAGTAGGTCTCGGCGATGTACTTGGCGCGGAGCGGGTCGCCGGGGAGCAGGCAGGCCTCTGCATAGTCACCCGGTTCGGCGCGGATGTGGATCGGCACGGGAAGAGCCTAAAGTTTCGTCCTTGTGATGACTCGCTTGAAGGAGCCCAGCCTCGAGGAGATCCTCGCGTTCTGCGGGGAGGACCCGGTCGAGCGCGTCTTCCTCGAGGACGTGGCGCGCCGCGGGCTCGGGCGCTTTGCGGCGATCGAGCGGCGGGGCCGGCTCCAGGCGCTCTGCCATGCGGGCTCCAACATCGTGCCCTCGGGGACGGGCTGCGATGCCTTCGCGGAGGTCGCTTCGGCCGGGAACGCGCGGATGGTGATCGGCGAGGAAGGTGCGGTGACGGAGCTCTGGGAGGCCGCGCGCCGGCGCCTGCCGGTCCCGCGCGAGGACCGGCCAGGCCAGCCGGTCTACGTGCTCGGCGAGCCGCCCGAGCCCGGCGACACCGGCCTGCGTCCCGCGACGCAGGACGATTTCGAGGTGCTCGTGCCGGCCTGCGCCGCCGCGCACGAGGAGGAGATCGGCATCGATCCGCTCGACCGCGATCCGGAGAGCTTTCGCTGGCGAACGCGGATGCAGATCGAGGACGGCCGCTCGTGGATCTGGAGGGACGATGGAACGATCCTGTTCAAGGCGGAGGCCTCGGCGTGGACGCCGTCGGCGGTGCAGCTGCAGCAGGTGTGGGTCGATCCGGAGGTCCGGAACCAGAAGAGCGCGCAGCGCGGGATGCGCGACCTATGCCGGCTCCTGCTCCGGCGCGTGCCGGTGGTCTGCCTCTTCGTGCGGGCCGAGAACACCCCTGCGATTCGGGTCTACGAAGCGATCGGGATGCAGCGGACGATCTCGTACCGCTCGCTCATCTTCTGAGGCCGCGCCGCGCCTGGCCTGTTGGTCTCAGTTCGGTTCGCCCGGCCTCCTCCCCGAGGCGAGCGTATCGGGGAAAGACGCGCGTGTCTGTCACGAGGCCGTGACGAAAGCGTGACTTCTCCTGGTTGCAACACTGTCCGCGTGGCCGAGGAGATTCACGTGCGCGTCGAGGAGCACATCCGCAGGCACGAGCTGATTCCACCTGCCGGCGAGGTCGTGGCCCTCGTCTCCGGCGGTCCCGACTCGACGGCGCTCTGGCACGTGCTCCGCGCGCTCGGATACCGCGTCGACGCCCTCCACGTGAACCACCACCTGCGCGGGCCGGAGTCCGACGAGGACGCCCGCTTCTGCCGCGAGCGGCTCGGCGCACAGGTGGTCGACGCGCCCCCGCCCGGGCGCCCCACCGAGGAATCGCTCCGCGACCTCCGCTACTCCTTCGCGACCGACCGCCTCCGCGCGACCGGCCACACCGCCTCCGACCAGGTCGAGACGGTGCTCTACCGCCTCGCGGCCAGCGGCGCCGCGAGAGGGATCAAGCCGAAGCGCGAGGACGGCGTCGTCCGGCCGTTGTTGCCGCTCTGGCGCGAGGAGACCGTCGCGTACTGCCACGCCAACGAGCTCCCGTTCCGCGAGGACAGCTCGAACCCCGACACGAAGCGCGGCCTGATCCGCGAGCAGATCCTGCCGCTCCTCCGTCGCCTCCACCCGGCCGCGGAGCAGAACCTCCTCCGCCTCGTCGAGCAGCGTCCTTCGAGGCTCGACGAGCTGCTCGCCGACCAGACGGGCTCGAAGCGGCTCGACCTCGGGGACGGCCTGACGGCGGTCCGCGAATACGACCGCGTCTGGCTCGAGCAGACCCCGGTCGCACTCGACAAGGCCGTTCACTGGGGCCGGTGGCGGATTGAATCCGAGCTGCCAGGCCTTAAGGTACGAAGCTGGCGGCCGGGCGACCGGCTCGCGGGCCGCCGGAAGAAGATCCAGGACGTGTTCGTCGACGCCAAGATTCCGCGATCCGAGCGCGAGGCGTGGCCTCTCGTCGTGCGCGGGCGCGAAGTCGTCGCCGTCCCCGGAATCGTCGAGGCGCCCGGAGTCACCGCGACCAGGGAAGGCGAATGAGCCAGACGGAGCTCGAGCGCGCTGTCGGCGAGATCCTGATCGACGAAGACGTGCTCAGCACGCGTGTCGCCGAGCTGGGCGCGGAGGTCTCGGGCGACTACCAGGGCCGCGACCTGCTCCTGATCGGCGTCCTGAAGGGCGCCGTCTTCTTCATGGCCGACCTGATGCGGCACATCACGGTGCCCTGCGAGGTCGATTTCATGGCGATCTCGAGCTATGGCGACTCGACCGACTCGTCCGGGATCGTCCGGATCCTCAAGGACCTCGACATCAACATCGAGGGCCGCGACGTGCTGGTCGTGGAGGACATCATCGACTCCGGCCTGACGCTCTCGTACCTGATGCGGAACCTGGAATCCCGAGAGCCGGCGAGCCTCGAGGTCTGCGCCCTCATGACGAAGCCGGCGCGCCGCGAGATCGACGTTCCCGTGCGCTACATCGGCTTCGAGATCCCGAACCGCTTCGTCGTCGGCTACGGCCTCGACCTCGGCGAGCGCTACCGGAACCTGCCCTACGTCGCGGTTCTCAGCGAGGAATTCATCCCCGACCCGATTTGATCATTCGCGGCGCGGGAAAAGGGGTGAGGCTCATGCCCGCTGGTACCCTTTGCCGATAGAGGGCCCGTGAACCGATTCTTCCGCTCAGCGCTTTTCCCGCTTTTCGTGATCGTTCTGCTCGTCTACCTGGCGAGCCAGACGCTGATCCCGCACGGGAAGAGCGTCGAGAAGGTCACGTATTCCGACTTTCTCAAGCACGCCCAGCAGGGCGACGTACAGCAGGTCGACTTCAACCCGGGGAAGCGTTCGATCTCCTTCGTGATCCCGAGCGAGAACGAGAAGAAGGCGACGGTCCACTATCCGGCCGACCAGTCCGTCCCCCAGATCACCGACATTCTCCAGCGCCACCCCGAGGTCAATTTCGACTCGAAGGGGACTGGCGGCTTCTCCTGGGTCGGCACGCTGATCGGCCTGCTGCCGTTCGTCTTCCTGTTCGCCTTCTGGATCTTCCTGATGAACCAGGTCCAGGGCGGCGGCTCGAAGGTGATGTCGTTCGGCAAGAGCCGAGCCAAGCGCATGGCGCCCGACTCGCCCAAGATCGGCTTCAAGGACGTGGCCGGAGTGGACGAGGCGGTCGAGGAGCTCCAGGAGATCAAGGAGTTCCTCGAGAATCCCAAGAAGTTCCAGGCGCTCGGCGCGCGGATCCCCAAGGGCGTGCTGCTCTACGGGCCGCCCGGCACCGGTAAGACGCTGCTCGCCCGCGCGGTCGCCGGCGAGGCCGGCGTGCCGTTCTTCTCGATCTCGGGCTCCGACTTCGTCGAGATGTTCGTCGGCGTCGGCGCCTCGCGCGTGCGCGACCTCTTCGAGCAGGCCAAGCAGAACGCGCCGTGCATCATCTTCATGGACGAGATCGACGCCGTCGGCCGGCACCGCGGCGCAGGCCTCGGCGGCGGGCACGACGAGCGCGAGCAGACGCTCAACCAGCTGCTCGTCGAGATGGACGGCTTCGAGATGAAGGACAACATC
>DATDMJ010000110.1:0-30199 GCA_036518855.1 Gaiellaceae bacterium
ACCCTCGTCGTAGCCGATGTAGCCCGGGGGCGAGCCGACGAGCCGGGACACGGAGTGCTTCTCCATGTACTCCGACATGTCGACCTGGATCATCGCGTCCTCGTCGCCGAACAGGAACTCGGCGAGCGTGCGCGCCAGCTCCGTCTTCCCGACGCCCGAAGGGCCGAGGAAGATGAACGAGCCGGTCGGGCGCTTCGGGTCCTTGATCCCGGCGCGCGCGCGGCGGATCGACTTGGAGACGGCGACGATCGCCTCCTCCTGACCGATCACGCGCTTGTGGAGCTCGTCCTCCATCCGGACGAGCCGCGCCGACTCGGCCTCGGTCAGCTTGAAGACCGGAATGCCCGTCCACATCGAGACGATGTCGGCGATCTCCTCCTCGCCGATCTCGGGCTGCTCGGCGGTGCCCTCCTCGGCGCGCCAGTTCTCCTCGAGCTCGCGCTTCTTCTGCGAGAGCTTGCGCTCCTTGTCGCGGAGCGAGGCGGCCTTCTCGAACTCCTGGGCCTCGATCGAGGCTTCCTTGTCCTTGCGCACCTTCTCGATCTCGTCCTCGAGCTCCCGGTAGCGCGGCGGCGCGCTCATCGTCTTGATGCGCATGCGCGAGGCGGCCTCGTCGATCAGGTCGATCGCCTTGTCGGGCAGGTGCCGGTCCTGGATGTAGCGGTCGGACAGCACGGCGGCCGCACCGAGAGCCTCGTCGGAGATCTTGCAGCGGTGGTGCGCCTCGTACCGGTCGCGCAGGCCACGCAGGATCTGGACGGTGTCGTCGACGGTCGGCTCGTCGACGCGGATCTGCTGGAAGCGCCGCTCCAGCGCCGCGTCGCGCTCGAGGTACTTGCGGTACTCGTCGAGCGTCGTCGCGCCGATCGTCTGGAGCTCACCGCGCGCAAGGGCGGGCTTGAGGATCGAGGCCGCGTCGATCGCGCCCTCGGCCGCGCCGGCGCCGACGAGGTTATGGAGCTCGTCGATGAACAGGATGATGTCGCCGCGCTGGATGATCTCCTTCATGACCTTCTTCAGGCGCTCCTCGAACTCGCCGCGGTACTTCGAGCCGGCGACGAGCGCCGCGAGGTCGAGCGAGTAGATCTGCTTGCCCTTCAGCAGCTCGGGTACCTGGTTGGCGGCGATGCGGGCCGCGAGGCCCTCGACGACGGCGGTCTTGCCGACGCCGGGCTCGCCGATCAGCACGGGGTTGTTCTTCGTACGGCGCGAGAGGATCTGCATGACGCGCTCCATCTCGGTCTGCCGGCCGACGACGGGGTCGAGCTTGCCCTCGGCGGCCTGCCGCGTGAAGTTGCGGCCGAACTGGTCGAGCAGCTTGGAGCTCTTGGACTTCTCGCCCGGCGCGCCGCCCCCGCCCTGCTGCCTGCGGCCGGGACCGGAGAGCATGCGGATGATCTCGTTGCGGATCTTCTCGGCGTCGGCGTCGAAGTCGAGCAGGATCCGCGCCGCGACGCCCTCGTTCTCGCGCACGAGGCCGAGCAGGATGTGCTCGGTGCCGATGTAGTTGTGGCCGAGGCTGAGCGCCTCGCGCAGCGCGAGCTCGAGGACCTTCTTCGCGCGCGGGGTGAAGGGGATCTGGCCGGTGGTGACCTCGTCGCCCTGGCCGACGATCCGCGCGACCTGGGCCCGAACCTCCTCGACGGTGATGTCGAGCGACTCGAGCACGCGCGCGGCGAGACCCTCTTCCTCGCGCAGCAGGCCGAGCAGGATGTGCTCGGTGCCGATGTAGTTGTGCTTCAGCGCCCTGGCTTCGTCCTGAGCGAGAACGACGACCTGGCGAGCCCTCTCGGTGAATCGTTCGAACACGTTCCTTCTTTCGGCAGGGTCCTCAGAACAGCTGAGGGCTATCGTAGCGAAGGCCTCGGGGGGTGGCGCCTGCCCCAGATGGGGCTTTACAAGAGGCTTTCTTTTTCCCCGAAATCGAGTTCAATGCGTGTGTAACCGGGGAAGGGGAGAGCCCTATGGGACGACGTTTCGTGTCGCTGTCGCTGTTTGTGGGCGGCTATCTGGCAATGGCCTCGCTGGCGCCGATGGCGGCGCTTGCACCGGCGCTGCTGAGCTTTTTCGCCGGCGTGCTGGTGCTCGCGCGCGAGCCGCGGGCCGAGCCACAGCCCCACCGGAGGTAGAAACCGGGCCGCCCCGGGCGGCGAGGCGGCCGGCTTCAGCTTCGAAAGGGCCTAGCCCTCCCAGATCGCAGTATCGGACTGCAGGCGCTTCAACAGCAGCCCCGAGTCCGTCTGCAGGCACTTCATCTCGACGTCGTCGTCGACGCCGAACGCGCTCAGGTCCGCGCCCTCGGGGACCGCGCACGTGACCGGATCGCCGTCGGTGTCGACGGTGATGTCGGTCGCGGTGAGCGTGTCGATCGTGCCGTTGGCCAGCACGTAGCCCGGCGGAGGAGGAGGCGGCGGTGGTGGTGGCGGAGGCTCCTCCTGGTGCTTGATCGCACGGAGCGTCCAGACGCCGTCCTGCTTGACGCAGTACATGACCACGGCGTCGTCGACCTGGTAGTCGGAGAGATCCATGTCGCCGGTCACGGCGCAGGTGACCGGATCGCCGTCGCCCTGGATCGTGATCGACGTGTCCGTGAGGTCGGTGATGGTGCCCGACGCGTAGATGTGGTCGGACGCGTCGTAGTGCTGGAGCTTGAGGAGCTCTGGATGGCCGTCGCCGTAGCTGCACGTCATCAGGACGGTCTGGCCGACCGCGAAGCCCGACGCGTCGAAATCCGACGATACGTGGCAGGTGACGGGGTCGTGATGCTCCTCGACCTGGACGAAGATCCGGTCGACCGACAGCGACGTGATGGCGCCGACGACGGTGAACGTGCCGTCGCCGTTGACGCCGCCTCCTCCGCCCTCGTCGTCGCCGCCGGAGCTCTCGTTCTCGGCCTTGACGAGCGTGAAGCTGCCATCGTCGCCGACGCTGACGACCGCGACGATCTCGTCGCCCGGCTGGAAGTCGGGGACGATCACGTCGCCGGGAACCTTCACGTAGACGCGGCCGCGGTGGACCACGGCCATCTCGATCGTGCCGTCGTCAGCGGTGCTCAGGTAGATGCCTTCGAGCTCCAGCTGGCCGTCGTGGCCGACCATCTTGAGCGCGTCGCGACGGGCCTGGAGCGAGCCGGCCTTGACGAGGGCGTGCGTCTCGAGCCGATCTCCAGGATGGAAGCCGCCTCCGGTGGTAGCGCCCTTCTTGCCGCCGCGCACGCGGAGCGCGAACACGCTGCCGCCGGCCGACAGCGCCAGGCTGTTGCCCTTGACCGCTGCGACGGTTGCTTGGAAATGCGCGCGAGCAACCCGGCCGAGCGGCCGGATCTTCGACGCGGCGAACGTCCCGTCCGGAAGCGAGGCGGCCTGAACGGCCACGAGCCTCCCGAGCTGGACGCGCCTCAGCGCGCCGCGCGCGCGGATCGTCCGAACCACGCCGTTGCGCGACACCGTGACGATCGACTTGCGCGTTGAATCCTTTGCGATCACGACGCCCCGAAAGGTCACCGTCCCGGCCGTGGCCGGAAGCGCGAACGCCAGCGCGGCGATCCCTGCGGCAGCGAGCAGCAGGACTCTTTTCATTGCGGTGTGCCTCCTTCTCGACCGCCGACGGCCGACCGGGGAGGCTCTTGCGTGTCCCGCCCGGCCGGCTCGACGGTGTATCTGCGTACGGCGATCGGACGGCGACCGCACTCCTGCTCGCGTCTTACATCGGCCGCCGGCCGCAGAAGTTGCGGAAACTCCCTCCCAGGAGCCACCACAATCGAGGGATGACTATTAGCGCCCGGTGTTGCCTAAACTGCTATTCCGCGAGCGCGAAGTAGCGGCGGACTGCCCAGATCGTCATGAGCAAGATCTTGAAGTCCAGCCAGAGCGACCAGTTCTCGATGTAGTAGTTGTCCCACTCGACGCGGTCGCTGAGGGACGTCTTGCCGCGGAGGCCGTTCACCTGCGCCCAGCCGGTGATGCCCGACTTGACGCGATGGCGGTCGCCGTAGCGGTGCACGTTCCGCTCGAAGAGCTCGACGAAGTCGGGGCGCTCGGGACGCGGGCCGATCAGGCTCATGTCGCCCTTGACGACGTTGAGCAGCTGGGGAAGCTCGTCGAGCGAGGTGCGGCGGAGGAAGGTGCCGAAGCGGGTGCGGCGGTCGTCGCCCTCGACGCCGCCAGGCGCGGTGTCTGCCGGGAGGTCCGGCAGGACGACTGGCTCGACGGCGGCGCGCATCGAGCGGAACTTGAGCATGTCGAAGCGGCGGCCGTCGCGGCCGACGCGCGGCTGGCGGAAGAAGACGGGGCGGCCGACGGAGATCAGCGTCCCGACCGCGAGCGCGAGGAGCAGCGGCGCGGCCAGGAAGAGGATGAAGGCGGCGACGATGCGGTCGACCACGTACTTGAAAGCGAACCGCAGGCCCCGGGGGTCGGGCTTGCTGGCGGAGAGGAGCGGAAGGCCGCCGATGTGTTCGACGGAGAGCCGCTCGGTGACGCTCTCGAAGAGGCGCGGGACGAGCGAGACCCCCACTCCGAGCTCCTCGCAGCGCTTGATCTGGCGCAGGAGCACGTCGCTCGGCGCCGTCGAGAAGGTCACGACGACGTGTTCGATCCCCTGCTGCTCGACGATTCGCTCGAGGTCCCAGCTCGCGCCGAGGACCGGAACCGGCAGGCCGGGCTCGTCGAGCGGCTCCTTGTCGAGGAAGCCGACCGGCTGAAGGCCGAACTCCGGGTGCTCGAGCAGGCGCTTCGCGGTCAGGCGGCCGACGCGCCCGGCGCCGACCACGAGCGTCGGCTTCGCGGTCTCGCCCTGCCGGCGCGCCTTGATCTGCGCCCAGTCGAGAGCGATCCGGCCGGCGCTGAGGTAGACGGCGCTGAACGCGAACAGGCGGATCGACTGGCCGGCGAGATCGTCGATGTCGCCCGGCAGCAGCAGCCGCAGCGTGAGCAGAGCCATCCCTGCGAGGCCGGTTGCCGCGATGACGGCGCGGACGTCGTCGAGCGCCTGGAGCCGCACGTGCCAGGAATAGAGACCGCGCAACCGCAGGAAGAGCAGCACGAGGGCCCCGTAGACGACGAGCCAGACCGGCGCGGTGTGGACGATTCCCGCGCCCCGCGAGCCCAGGTCGGCGGCGAGGACGGCCGCAACGAGCATGGCCGCATCGAGCAGGAGCGCGCCACGGGCCCATGACCATGTGGAACGGCCTCGCCGCAGCGCAAGAGGTGCCGGCTCCAGCCCGATCGCCTCGAGCGCCGGAACCTGCGCGTTCGTCAGGGGTCGCGTTGCCACGCCGCAGTCGGATTCGTTGTCGCCGCCGGCCTAGGGGCTAGTTCTTCGCCCGACCGAGCCGCCGCAACCCGGTGCCGGCAACCAGCAGCACCGCACCGCCGGCCGCCAGGAGCGCCAGGTCGAGACCCGTGAAGGGCAAGCCGCCACGCTTGACGGCCTGAGCTCCCAGTGCCTGCTGAACCGCGCCCTGCACGCCGACGTGCGGGTAACCCTGAAGCGCCGCATCGCGCGCCGCGCGCTGCAGGTCAGCGCGTGAGTAGTGCTGCGTGAACCGACCGTGCTGCTGGTAATCCCTGAAGATCTGCTGTGGGGTCGCGCTGAATGCCGCCGGCGCCACCAAGAGCGCGCCAACCGCGCAGGCGATCACCCACCTGACCAAGAACGTACGACGCATCACCTTTCTCCCTTCCTCCTCGTAGCCGCTCCGAGCAAGCCGCGCAGAATGGCTGTTCTCCGCGCAATTCCCCCTGCGCTGGATTTCAACCTTCCACCCGTAGCGTCAACGTAGTTGTCCTTTCCTCCCGGCGCAAGGGCCATGTGGACCATTGACGCGGGCCATGTGGACCATCAACGAAACTCGAGGCCAATCGGATTCCCGCCGCGGATGATTAAGTCTTAAGCGGATGTCCTTCGACGCGGGAACCGCGGTGCGCGTCCTGCCCACGGCCGCGCTCGCCGCGGCCGCATGGGCCCTTGCCTGGCTCGTCAACGGGAGCACGGCCTCGGCCGACTGGTTGCCCTACGCGTTCCTCGCGGCGCTGCTGCTGGCGGTCGTGCTGGTCGCCGGAACCGCAGTCAGGCCCCGGCCGCTGGAGCTCTGGGCACTCGGGGCGCTCGTCGGCCTCGCCGGCTGGGAGGCGGTCTCGATCTCGTGGTCCGCCGTGCCGGACCTCGCGCGCGACGAGGCGCTGCTGACGCTCTTCTATGCGATCGCGTTCCTCGTTCCGCTCGTGACGCTTCGAGCCGCAGGCGACCGGCTCTTCGCCGCGGCTGCGGTGGCGGGCGCCTCCGGGCTGCTCGCGGTCGGGGTCGGGCTCGTGCTCCGGTTCGGCTCCGACCAGGGCGACCACTTCTACTCGGGCCGGCTCTCGTTCCCGATCTCGTACCCGAACGCGCAGGCCGCGGTGTTCCTGATCGGCTTCTGGCCTGCGGTCGTGCTGGCGGCGCAGCGCGGGCAGGCATTGCTGGCCCGGTCGCTCGCACTGGCCGCGGCGACGGCGATCGCGGCTGGCTGGCTGACCGCGCAGAGCAAGGGCGGTGCGGTCGCGGTCGCAGCTTCGGCGGCGCTCGTCTTCGCGTTCTCGCCGCTGCGCCTGCGCCTCCTGCCGCCGACGCTGCTGGCCGGAGGGCTGACGCTCATCGCCTACCGGCCGCTGACAGCGCCGTTTCGGACGCTGAGCGCCTCCGATGTGAGGAGCGCGGGCTCGGCGATCCTGATTCTCGCCGTGGTCGGGGGCGTCGTCGGGCTCGTGTACGCGCTCGCCGACCGGCGCCTGGAGCTCGACTCGCGTGAGGTGCGGAGCGCAGGCTTCGGAGTGCTCGCGCTCTTCGCACTCGCGGTCGTAGGCGGGCTCGTCCTCTTCTTCGGCCGCGTCTATCACGCGGGCTGGTTCGGCGACCAGTGGCGCTCGTTCAAGAACGCGCCGAGCGCCAGCGCCTCCAGCCACCTGCTCGTGCTCGGCTCGTATCGCTACGACATCTGGCGGGTGGCCTTCCACGAATTCGAGCACCATCCGCTCGCGGGGATCGGCTCGCGCGGGTTCGGGCCCGCGTACCTCGAGAAGCGCCGAAGCCCCGATACGCCCGCACGCGCGCACTCCTTCGAGCTGGACGCCCTCAGCGAGCTCGGGATCGTCGGCTTCGGCCTGCTGGCGGCGGCGATCGTGCTGCCATCGATACCGATCGTCTCGCGCATGCGCGCGCGCGACCCGGCGGCGACGGCCGCCTTCGCGGGAGGTGCGTACTGGATCGTCCACGCCTCGGCCGACTGGATCTGGACCGTCCCGGCCTGCGGGCTCCCGTTCTGGCTGCTGGTGGGAGCCGGCGCCTCCGGTGGCGAGCGGCGCCCGCTCGCAGCGCGGGCCGCCGTGCCCGCGGCTGTGGTCGTGACAGTGCTCGCGCTCGTCGCGTTCGTCCCGCCCTGGCTCTCCGCCCGCCTGACCGACCGCGGCGAGTACCGCTGGGCCAAGCGGCTCGACCCGCTCTCCGTCGATCCCTACGTCTCGCAGGGCTCGGTTGCCGCGCTGGAAGCGGCCGTGCGGAAGCAGCCGCGCGTGGTCGAGTGGCGCTTCGACCTCGGGCAGGCCTACCGTCGCGCGGGCCAGCTGCGTCTCGCCCGCGCCCAGCTCGAGCACGCGCGTCGGCTCGACCCCGGGGATCCCAGGATCCAGGAGGCGCTCAGGAACCTGCCGAAGCGGTCGATACGCTCTTCGTGATGGCGCGGAGAGCCCTCGTCACCGGCGGTGCGGGCTTCATCGGCTCGCACCTGTCCGAGCTGCTGCTCGCAGACGGCTGGGAAGTCTTCGCCCTCGACGACGTCTCGACGGGCTCGCTCGAGAACGTCGCGCACCTCCGCGACCGCCCGGACTACCACCTCGTCGTCGACTCGGTGCTCTCCCCCTCGGTCGTGAGCGAGGTCGTGCACAAGTGCGACGTCGTCTACCACCTCGCCGCCGCGGTCGGCGTGCGCCTGATCGTCGAGCAGCCCGTGCACACGATGGTCACCAACGTCCAGGGCACCGAGACCGTGCTCGGCTACTGCAGCAAGTTCGGCAAGCGGGTCCTCGTCGCGTCGAGCTCGGAGGTCTACGGCGACCACCGCGAGGAGCGGCCGCTCGCCGAGAACGACCGCCGCGTCTACGGCCCGACCACGGAGAAGCGCTGGCTCTACGCCGACTCGAAGGCGATGGACGAGCACCTCGCGCTCTCGTACCACCTCGAGCGCGGGCTCGACGCGGTCGTTGTGAGGCTCTTCAACACCGTCGGCCCGCGCCAGAGCGGCCGCTACGGGATGGTGATCCCGCGCTTCGTCGACAAGGCGCTCGCGGGAGAACCGCTCGAGGTGCACGGCGACGGCACCCAGACGCGCTCGTTCTGCCACGTCCTCGACACCGTGCGCGCGCTCGCCGCACTGATGAACGCAGAGGAGATTTCGGGCGAGATCTTCAACGTCGGCTCGTCGGAGCGCATCAGCATCCTCGACCTCGCGGCGCGCGTGAAAGAGGCGACCGGGAGCGACTCCGAGCTCGCCTTCGTGCCCTACGACGAGGTCTACGGGCAGGGGATCGAGGACACGCTGCACCGCGAGCCTGCGATCGGGAAGATCCGCGACGCGATCGGCTGGGCGCCGGAGCGCAACCTCGACTCGATCATCGCGGACGTCGTGCAGCACGCGCGTGCCGGTCGCGATCGCGGCCTGCAGGAGCAGGCGGCGGTCGACCGGCCGTAGCGATGCGGCAGCTGACGCGGCGCGTCGTCCCGGCGGCCCGCTGGCTCGGCGGCCGCAGTGGAGAGCGGCTCACCGGCTCGGTCGCGGTGCTCTCGCCGCACCTCGACGACGGCGTGTTCTCCCTCGGCGCGGCCATCGCGGCCTCGCGCGCGGACGTCAGCATCGTGACGGTCTTCGCGGGCGATCCAGACTCCACGACCCGGGCCGGTGAGTGGGACGCGCGGGCCGGTTTCGGCACCGAGGGCGAGGCGGCGCGGGCGCGGCGGAGCGAGGACGAGCTCGCATGTGCCGACGTCCACGCGCAGCCGGTGTGGCTCCCGTTCAGCGACCACCAGTACCCGCCCGCGCCCGACCAGGATCTGTGGACCGCGCTGGAGGATGCGGTGGCCGGAGTCGAGACGGTGCTGGTTCCCGCGTTTCCGCTCATGCACGAGGATCACGCGCGGCTACACGACCTCGTGGCGCGAAAGGGCTTCCCGGGCCGTGCCGTGGGCCACTACGTCGAGCAGCCGTACGCTGCCGCCTGGACCGAGCCCGGGCCCGGTGACGGCTGGGCGCCGCTCGCCGCGGCGCTGCCGCATCGGCTTGCGAAGCTCCGCGCCTGCAGGCGCTACGCGTCGCAGCTCCCCTTGCTGAAACGCAGCGGGCGCGTCCTCTTGCCGCTCGTGCGCTACGAGGCCGGTCGTGGCGGCGAGCTCGTGAGGTGGTCGTGACGACCGGGCCGGACACCGCGCAGGCGGCGCAGTTCGGCGCCGAGGCGACGACGGGCGCCTCGGTCGTCCGGGGCGGGCTCTGGAAGATGCTCAGCAACGCGCTTCCGCAGCTCTACGCGCTCGTCCTCTCCATCGCCGCGGCCCGCTACCTCGGGCCGGGCGGCATGGGCCGCCAGAGCTTCATCGCCTTCGTGGAGATCTCCGTGATCGAGATCCTCACCAGCGGCTTCGCCATGGCCCTGCAGCGGTACATCGGGGAGGAGGTCGGGGCCGGCCGGGGCGGCCGAGCCCGCTGGCTCGCCCGCACGTTCTTCCGGATCCTGATCGTCGCCGCGGCGGTCGGTGGCGCCGTGCTCGTCGCCCTCGGCCTCAACGGCTCGCAGCCGAAGGCCGCCTGGATCCTCGCCGGAGGCGCCGTGGCAGCCGGTGTCCTGGCCTCGGTACCGGGCGCGATCCTGACCGGGCTCCAGCGCTGGCGCGAGGCGAGCGTCGCCGGGCTCGTCGCCGGGGGATTCGGCACGGTCGCGACGCTCGCCGTCCTCGCACTGGGCGGACGGATCAGCGCGATGTTCGCCGTCGAGGCGGCGTCGATGCTGATCACGCTCGTCTGGACAGGCGTGCTGGCGCGGCGGGCGCTCCCGGGGGTCTCGGCTACGGTCACCCCCGCCCCGGAGCTCCGAACGCGCGCCCTCCGCTTCGCCGCGTATTCCTCGGCCGGCGGGCTTCTCTACCTGATCGTGTGGAGACGGTCCGAGTTCTTCTTCCTCAACCACTACTCGACCGACAGCGAGATCGCCTTCTACTCGATCGCCTTCGCGGTGGTGAGCTCGCTGGTGCGCCTGCCGTCGGCGATGGGCCAGGTGCTCGCGCCCGCGGTTGCGACCCTGTTCGGCGCGGGGGCCCACGACCGCATCCGGCGAGGGTTCAGCCGAGGACTCCGCCTGCTGCTCGTCGTGACGATGCCGATCATGGCCGCGTCGGCCGCGCTCGGGCCCGCGACGCTGCGGATCATCTGGGGCGAGGCGTTCGCGTCGACGCGGGAGCCGTTCCTGATCATGGTCGCAGCCTCGATCGTCACGCCGATCACGGTGCTCGCGTCGTCGCTCCTCGCAGGGCTCGGCCGCGTGAAGCTCCCGCTGCTGGCGAACGCGGTTGCCGGGATCGTCGACATCGGCCTCGCCTTCGCGCTCGTGCCCGGCCACGGGGCCGTCGGCGCGGCGATCGCAAACGCGGGCGCTCAGGCTGCGGCCGGGCTGCCGCTGATCGTCTACTCCGCGCGCCTCGCCGGCCCGATCCGGTGGGAGCCGGGAGCGTTGATCCGCTGCGCCGTCTTCTCCGCGCTCGGCGGCGCGGCGGCCTGGGCCGTCGTGACCGCGCTCGGCGGCATCGCGGGAGTGATCCTCGGCCTCCTCGCCGGCTCCGCGGTCTTCTTCGCCGCCGGAGCGATCGTAGGCTTCCTGCCGCCGGAGGACGCGGCCTGGTTGTCGGAGCTGATCGGCTCGAGGACGGGAGAACGCGGGCGGCGCGCCGTGCTCGCGCTGGCCGTGCGCCGCTAGACGCCGCCGCGGCGCCGCGCCGCCAGGAGCGACGCCCGGCCCTGCAGCGTCCGCGCAAGGCCGATCGTCTCGAGGCCGGGATCGTCCGTCGCGAAGCGGCGCTTGTACGGCTGGTCGCCGGGGCCGAGCCGGAACTCCGTCGCGCCCTCTCCGAGCGCCCTGCGCACCGCCTGCGCTGCGATCACCAACCCGACGGAGCCTTCCTCGGCCGGATCGCGGCCGAACTGGTACGACCACTCGGCCGCCCCGAACCTGAGGCCGTGGTAGACGGCCAACGGCCGCCCGTCGAGCTCCAGCAGGTCGAGCCGCAGCCAGCCGCGCTCGAACGCCGTCCTCGAGAACGCGCGCTGGAAGGCCTCGCGCCCGGCGAACCACCGCGAAGCCTCTCCGGCCCACCGGGCGCGGTGGAGCTCGAACAGGACGTCCAGCGCGGGGTCGAGCTCCTCGAGCCTGGAGACCGAACGACGCGTGACGCCGCGGTCGGCCAGCCGGCGCTCCTTGCGCCTGAGCTCCTGCCGGAAGTTCGAGCTGCGCGTCGCGAGATACGCGTCCCAGCTGTCCCAGCTTCCGCGCACCACTGGACTCGGAGTGGCGGAGACGAGGCGTGCGCCCAGGCCGTCCGCCCAGCCTTGCCCGGGGAGGTACTCGCCCGTGAAGACGTCCCAGTGGCGACGAGTCGCGGCGAGGGCGCTGCGGAGAAGCTCCGCGGCGAGCGGGCGGTCTGCGCGTCCGACGACCGGGCCGAGCTCGTTGGACGGGCCGAAGCCGAGAAAGCGGGCCTTGCGCACGTAGCGGCCGCGGCTGACGACGAGCGGCACGATCCCGGCCGTCCCGCCCAAGAGCCGAAGCTCGACGTCGCCGCCGATGTGCTCGAGCCAGGCCTCGCACCACTCCGGGGTCTGGAACGGGTTGCCCGAGGCAGCGGCCAGCGCCGACCACTCGGCGCGGACCGCCTCGACGCTGTCGAGCCGCTGGAGCTCGGGCGTCTCGTTCACGCGCCCGTGAGGCTTGGCCCGAGCTCGCGCAGCAGCGGGCGGTAGAGCGGCTCGGCTCGGGGCATGCCCGGCACCGCGGCCCGGGCCTGCTCGTCGGCCGCCCACACCGCGAGCGCGGCGAGCAGCAGCGGGGGCAGCTGCGCCTCGTCGACGCCGGCGCGCGTGAGATACGCGCGAAGCGGCGCCCACTCCGGCTCGGAGCCGCGCGCCAGCGCCGAGATCACCTCGCGATCGGGACGGTCGGAGCGGGCCATCAGGGCGAGGAAGAGGAGGTCGAGGCCGGGAGGGCCGTCCCGGTAGGCGTGCTCCCAGTCGAGGACGCCTACCCGGCGCTCGCCGAGGAGGACGTTCTTGCGCTGGAAGTCGCCGTGCAGCGGCCTCGCGGGGAGGTCGCCAATGGCGTCGAGCGACGATTCGACGGACGGCCTGAGCGAGGCCGGCGCCACCGCGATCGCCGCGCCGGCTTCGTCGGCCCACCAGGAGCCCTCGCGCACCTTGCCGCCTCGGGGCTCGAGCTGCAGGGCCCACTCGGCGACCGGGCCGAACCAGCGCTCGGGAGCGTCGGGCCGCGGCGCGCGCCCTGGAAGTCGTTCCTCCAGGACCCAGAGCGCGTCCTCGCCGGCGGCGAGCGCGAAGGTCGCCGGAATCCCCGGCACGCGGAGCTCTCCGCGGATCTGGAGCGCCTCCGAGAGCCGCGGCGACGGGTTCGCGTAGACATGCAGGATGCGGTCGCGGCCGACCCGGTAGACGAAGTGCGGGTCCGGCCGGAAGGAGGGCTCGCAGGGCTCGGGCTCCGCGCCGTCGAGCGCGGCCGAGACCGGCCCGGGCAGCAGGTCGAGCACCGCGCTCGGAGATTCGGGGCGGGCACGCAACGCCAGGCCGGCGACGTAGCCGCGCAGGGTCTCGCTCGTCTCCCGCACGCGCCGCCGATCCTTCGCCCTGGCGCCGCTCGCGAGCGCGCCGGCGATCTCCCTCCCGTAACGGGCGGCGAGCGACGGGTCTCGATGGCGGCGCGCGAGCTTGCCCAGCCCGAAGGCGTACGGGAACCGAGAGTCGAGCCGTTCCGCCTCGGTCTTGGTCGGGTGGTAGACGACGGCATCCGGCGCCCACGCGAGCACGTGCCCGGCCTGGAGCAGCCGAAAGATCAGCTCGGCCTCCTCGGCCGAGCGCGACACCGAGCCGAGCCCGAAGAGCGGGTCGAAGCCGCCCGCCTCGAGGAGGGCCGCGCGGCGGAAGGCCATGTTCCCGCCGGTCCCGACCTTCCAGGGGGCGGTGTCGGCCCCGAACACCCGCGGCTCGCCGCCCGCGTCGTGGCTGCAGTAGGCGAGGCCGCGCTCGTCGCGAGGGGCGACCGGCCCGAACACCCCAGCCGTCGAGGGCTCACGTGCGAAGGCGTCGAGTAGCGCCGCGACCCAGCCGGCGTCGACGAGCTCGTCGTCGTCCACGAAGGCCACCAGCGCCGCCGTCGCGGCCTGCAGCCCCCGGTTGCGCGAGTAGACCAGCCCGGCGGGAAAGACGCGCAGCACGCGCACGGCCTCGCCGAGGGGCGGCGGGCCTTCGGCTCCCGCCCAGGCGACGAGCACCTCGGCGCGCGCGCCGGCCGCGTCGGCCGACGCCGTCACGGACTCGACCGTCTCGGCCACGGCAGGCGTCCCGCGGGTGGAGATCACGACCGAGAGCTCGGGAGGCGCCTCCATCGGGACGACCTTAGCCGCCGAATCCGTCACGATCGGCCCCATCGCCCGACTCCGCGTACTCGTCGTCCTGACCCAGCCGCCGCTGCCGGAGGGCGGCGCGCCCGGGAAGGTCGCGGTCGGCCTGCTGCGCGGCCTGCAGGGCCACGGCCTCGACGTGCGCGCGCTCGCGGCGAGACAGCATTTCGCCGTCCCGGGAGCGATTCCCGGCGACCTCACGGTGGAGCAGGTGGAGATCGCGCCGCCCGGACGCTGGGAGGGCAGACTCGGCCGCGTCGCCCGGCCCCGAGGCGAGCTCGCAGGCCCGTTCGCCGCCCGCGTCGCCGAGGCCGCGCGCGACGCCGACGTCGTCTACCTCGATCAGGTCGAGACGGTCTGGTGCGCCGAGGGCCTGAGCACGCCGCACACGCTTCACCTGCACTACCTCGCCCGCCTCGACCGCGGGCTCGGCGCTCCCCACCGGCGGCGGTTTCGCGAGGTCCTCGACCAGGAACGCGCCGAGCGGCGGGCCCTGCGAACGGTCGGCCAGCTCGTCGCGAGCTCGCCTGTCGTCGCCGCCGAGCTGCGGCGCCGCGCGCCCGCCGCCGAGATCACGCTCGCGCCGCTGTCGCTCGACCCGGGCCTCTACCCGCCGGCGCCGCTCGACGGACCGCCGAGGGCCGGGCTGATCGGCACCGCAGCGTGGCCGCCGACCGCCGCGGCTCTGCGCGTCCTGCTCGAGGACGTCTGGCCGCGCGTGCAGGCACCGGACGCGAACCTGGTCATCGCCGGGCGGGGCACCGAGCGCTTCGGCGGGAGCGGCGAGATCGACTCCGCCCGCGACTTCTTCCAGGGCCTCTCGCTCCTGCTCTTTCCGCTCCCGCGCGGGAGCGGGATGAAGGTGAAGACCCTCGAGGCGATGGCGAGCGGCGTCCCCGTCGTGACGACCCCCGCGGGCGCCGAGGGCATCGAGCGCTCCGACGGCGTGATCGTCGAGACCGAACCCGAGCGCCTCGCAGCTGCTGCTCGCGAGCTTCTCACCGACGAGGCCGCGAAGCGCGAGCGCGGCGCGGCAGCGAGAGCCGACTTCGAACGCCACTACGCTCCGGGGCCCGCAACGGCTCCGCTCGTCGGGCTCTTCGACCGATTGCTGACCTAGGCGTGCCGCGCCGCTCGGCGGAGCTTGCGCAGCAGGAAGAGCCGCTTCGCGTGCAGTCGCGTTGCGTGCCGCGCGTAGGCGCCACCGACCGTGACGGAGGCATCCTGCGAGCACGTCGAGGTCCCGGCTGCGCAGACGCGGTAGGTGAACGTCCCGTGCACGTGCCGGCCGAGGCGGTCGGTGTATGCGCCGCTGTTGTTCACCGTCGCGATCCGGCTGCCGTTGCGGAAGACGTCGGCGCTGCTCGAGCTCATGCCGCTCCACGTGAGCCGCACGGACGTGCCCGAGAGCGACGCGGCGAGCGTGATCGCCTGCGGCGGGGGCGGCGGTGGAGGAGGAGGCGGCGGCCCCTGCGAGCGGAGGATCGCGCCGCTCGTGGGGCCGAGCGTCACCCAGGTCACAGCCGTGCCGTCGTCCTGGTAGTAGGTGCCGCCGAGCTGGACGGTGACCGTCGAGGTGGTCGGGTTCACGACGACGGTTCCGCCCGAGTAGTTGCGCCGCCAGGCCGAGCCGACCTGGAAGCGGTCTCCGGCAGGCGCGCCGATGTCCTGGGCCCAGACCGCCGAGTACGGATCCTGGTTCTCGGGGTTCGAGAGCTCGTAGACGAGCGCGCCGTTGTTCGCCGGGTTGTCGAAGAGCAGGAAGTTCGCGCGCGCCCAGGTCATGGTGCGCGTGTCGCCGCTCGGCGCGTAGGTGATCCCGAGGAAGATCTTGCCCGCCTGCTCGGTGGCCGCCTGGAAGCCTTGCCGGAAGGTCCAGTCGCTCCCGGAGAACCAGCCCGAGCTGCCGGAGCCCCACTTCGAGTAGTACTCCTGCGCGCCGCCGGAGACGAACTGGAGCCAGTCGCGCCAGGTCGCCTGAGCGTCGTAGCTCGAAGCCCACGGCGTGTAGAGGTTCGGCACCGCGAGGAAGCCGGCCGAGGTGAGGCCGGGGCCGACGCTCGCGAGCATCGAGCGCGTTGCCGCGCGCCATGAAGCGGCGGTCGGGTAGCGGGCCATCTGCCGGCCGTCGAGGTGCCAGCCCATGTCGGAGTCGGTGTCGTCCATGAAGACGCCGTCCCACCCGCCGGCCCGCACGTCGGCAAGGACGTTCTGGAGCCACGTCGCCTGGTAGGCCGGGTTGCCCACGTCCATGATCCACGCCTGCGGGTAGCCGGCCGAGTTGAGCCGGTCGCCCGACGCGTCGGTGACGAACCAGTCGGGATGGTGCTGGTCGGCGTCGCAGTAACCGACGCCGGTCGTCTGGTACGGCAGGTCCTGGCCGTTCTGACAGCCGTAGGACACCGTGAAGCTGAGGTTCTTGTAGACGAGCGCCTTCAGCCCGGGGTTCTGCGCCTTCAGGGCCGGTAGGAGCGGCGCGTCCCAGGAGTTCAGGATGACGTACTTGTAGCGGGAGAGGTTTCCGCCGGTCTGGGCGCAGCCGGTGCAGATGCGCAGCGCGGCGATGCTGGCCTGGGGGTTGCCGGTCGCGCGCGCGGCGTGCCCGCCCGGGAGGGCGAGGAGGGCAAGGGCGGCGGCTAGGAGGAAGACCCGGCGCGAAGCGGCGCTCACGCCGATTCAGATCGTCCTCCTGTCTTTTGTCCTAGTCCCTCGTTCGAGGGGCGTCTTCGTACAGCTCGACCAGGCTCTCCACCATCTGGTCCAGGGACAGCCGCGCCTCTGCTGCCCGGCGGCCCGCAGCGCCCAGGCGGGCTGCGCGGGCAGGATCGGTCAGCACGCGCTCCAGCGCGCCGGCGAGGCCTTCGGCATCGCCCAGCGGTCCGAGCTCACCGGTCTTCCCGGGCTCCACGAGCTCCCCGGTGCCCCCTGCGTCGGTCGCCGCCACCGGCACGCCCGCCGCCATCGCCTCGACGACCGCCAGCGGGCAGCCCTCGTAGTCGCTCGCGAGCAGCGCGCACTCGGCGGTCGCCAGCAGCTCGGGCACGTCTTCGCGTTTCCCGAGGAACCGCACCGCCCCGTCGAGCCCGAGCCGCGCGGTCAGCGCCTCCGCGCCGGCCCGGAGCGGGCCGTCCCCGACAAGGTGCAGCTCCGCCTCGGGAATCGCCGCGCGAACCGCAGCGAGCGCCCGCAGCGCGAGATCCGGACGCTTCGGCGGGGCGAGGCGCCCGACCATCAGGATCCGGCCGCGAACCGGCTCGCGGGGCAGGGAGAAGCGCTCGAGCCGCACGCCGTTCGGGATCACGCGGTACTGCTCGGGCCGGCCGATTCGCTCGGCGAGGCCCGCGTCGCGCTCGTCCCCGGACAGCGCGACGATCGTCCGGCACCAGTGCGCGGCCATGCGCTCGAGCCGCACGTAGAAGCGCGACTCGACCCCACTCGCGGCCCAGAAGGACCAGCCGTGCGGGCTGAACAGGCAGTCCTGCGACTTGCCGTTGAGGAACGAGGCCATCCGGCCGATGAAGCCCGCCTTCGAAGAGTGGACGTGGACGACGTCCGCGAGACCGACGAGCCGCTGCAGGGTCACCCACGAGCCCGTGTCGCCCGGATGCGGGCGCCGGTGCGGCCTGATCGCGTGCAGCTCGACCCCGGCCCGGCCCTCGAGGCTCGTCCACGTCAGCGAGCCCCGAGGACAGGCGACGTCGACCGCGAAACGATCGAGCGGAAGCGCCTCGACGAGCGCGACCACGTGACGCGCCACGCCACCGTCCCAGGGCTGTGCTGCGAGCAGGAGCCGGCGGTGTGAAGTCACGGACCGAAGGGTATTGTTCGGTCCCCCCGAACCGATCTATCACCGAGTGGCGTTCAACGATCTCTTGCGAGTCTTCTGGCGGCGAAAGCTGCTGATCCTCGTCGTCGTGCTGCTGGTGGTCGTCCCGGCGTACGCCGCCACGAAGATCGTCACGCCGCAGTACGAGTCCACGGCGACCCTTGCGGTCACCCCGACCACGAAGGCGACGGGGAACGACGTCTCGCTGTTCCTGATCCTCGACCAGGTCGTCCCGCTCTACGCGGACGCGGCCACGACGCACTCCTCGCTCGACCAGGCGCGGCAACTCGTGGGCCGGGGGCTCGCGAGCGTCACGGTGGAGACGTTCAAGGGGACCGGGATCATCAAGGTCAAGGCGCGGAGCACGAGCAAGCTGCTCGCGCAGCAGACGGCGTCGGCGGTGTCGAGCGTGCTGCTCACTCGCTCGGAGTCGGGCGAAATCGGGATCCCGTCGCTGAAGCTCACGGAGATCGACCCGGCGGCGTTGCCGACCTCGCCGGTCTTTCCGCGGACCAAGCTGACGGTACTGGTGGCCGCGCTTCTCGGCCTGGGGCTCGGGCTCGCCGCCGCGGTCCTGCGCGAGAGCCTGACCACGACGGTCGAGTCCGCGGACGATCTCGCGGAGACCGCAGGAGTCCCGGTCTACGCGGAGATCCCCGCCGAGAGCGCCGTCCTCAAGATGCACTCGCCCGAAGACCTTGCGAACCAGCCGCGCCTCCGGATCGTGGCGGAGGCCTTCCGCGACCTGCGGACGAACCTGCTCTTCACCGACGAGGGCATCCGCTCGGTGCTGATCACGAGCCCCGACGGGAGCCACGGCAAGACGACGGTCGCGTTCGGCCTCGCCGCCACGCTCGCGCGCGCCGGCACGCGGACGATCCTCGTCGATGCCGACCTGCGGCGCGGGCGCGTCGCCGAGCTGGTCGGGCTGCAGCGCTCACCGGGGCTGATGGACGTGCTCCTCGACGAGACCGATCTCGTGGACGCGACGCGCGTGACCGACGACGGCCTGCACGTGCTCGTCGGGGGCCGCCGTACGGCCGATCCCGGAGAGCTGCTGACGAGCGCGTTCCCGACGCTGCTCACGCTGCTCGAGCGTGAATACGAGGCCGTGATCATCGACTCCACGCCCGTGATCCCGATCAGCGACGCCCGCATCGTCGCCCGCTACGCGGACGCGACCATCCTCGTCGCGAGGGCCGGACACGCACGTCGCCGCCAGGTGCGCGCGGCGGTCGAGCGGCTCGGCCTGATCAACGTCCGCCCGACGGCGGCGGTCCTCAACTACTCGACGGCCGTCAGCGCCTCGAACTACTACGTCCAGCCGAGCGGCGAGGAAAGCGCGGAGACGATCCCGGCGAAGCGGCTTTCCGAGGGGCGCGGCGCCGCGCGCAGCCGCAGCAGGACGTAACCGTGGAGCTCCCGGCGCGCGTGGAGGCCGCCCGGCCGGACGGCCTCGAGCTGCTCGGCTACCTCGGCCTCGCAGCTGCCGCCGCGATCCTCGCGCTCGGCGCGCTCGTGCGGCCCTCGCTGGTGCTCCTGCTCGTGCTCGGGGGCGGCGCCGTAGTGGTCTTCCTGCTCCGGACTGACCTCGCGCTGCTCCTCGTCGTCGCCACGGCACCGCTGGAAGGCGCGTTCTCGTCCGGCCCAGCCGGGATCAGCGTCACGAAGCTCACAGGCGGGCTGCTCTTCGCGAGCTTCCTGTTCTCGCTGGCCCGAGGGCGTCAGCGCCTGGTCTTCGAGCGCGGACAGGCCCTGGTGCTGGGGATCCTCGCGCTCGCGCTGGTCTCGACCCTCCAGGCGCAGGACACCTCGGCCGCGCTGACGACGACCTCGCGCTACGCGAGCTTCGCGGCCGTCTACGTGATCATCACGCAGCTCGGCCACGACCGCCTCTTGCAGCGGCGGATCGCCTGGACGCTCGCGGCCGCCTGCTCGGTCGCCGCCGCGCTCGGCCTGCACGAATACCTCTCCGGAAACCAGCAGCTGGCGACCCTCCCGAACGTCAACCAGAACGATTTCGCGTACCTCCTGGCGACCTCGCTGCCCCTGATGTTCTTCCTGCTCGGCGGGCACAAGCTGCTCCGGCCCTTCGTGCTCGCCGCGATCGCGCTCGTGTCGGCGGCGATCCTGCTGAGCCTCTCGCGCGGCGCGCTCGTCGGGATCGCGGCCGGGTTCATCGTCTTCGTGATCACCGACCGGCGGCGCGTTCGCGTCACGCTGGCCGCCGGCGCGCTGGCGACGATCGGGACGATCGCCGTCATCCAGAGCAACCCGCAGCGCTTCCACGAGGCGCTCTCCCTCAAGTCGCAGGTCGCCCAGGAGAACATCTCGACGCGGTTCGGCGCCTGGGGCGCCGCATCGAGGCTTGCCGCCGACCACCCGTTCCTGGGAGTCGGCCCGGGCAATTTCCAGTTCTACTACAACAAGCTGACCGGGCAGCCCGTGGGCACGTTCACCCTCACGGTCGCGCACAACGCGCTTCTCGACATCGGCGCCGAGCTGGGCCTCGCGGCGATGTTCCTGCTGGCCGCGTACCTCGTGCTCGCGTTCGTGCGGCTCACGACCTGCCTGGAGCGCGGCTACGGCGACCAGGCATTCGTCCGGGCCTTACGCATCTCGCTGACGATCGCGATCGTGAGCGCGATGTTCCTCTCGGAGCAGTACTTCCTGCCGTTCTGGCTGCTCGGCGGGCTGGCGGCGGCGATCTGGGTGGACGGACAGCGGCAGGCACGGCAGCCGGCTCCGGCTGCATGAGGGTCGTCTACGTCTCGACGATCGAGCGCGGCGGGCCGCTCACGCACCTGCGGCAGCTCGTGCCCCGCGTCGCGGCTCTCGGCGTCGACGTGGAAGTCGTCTGCGCGAGCGAGGAGCTCGCCGAGAGCTTCCGCCGGTTGGAGGTTCGGGCCACTGCGGTCGAGGTGGCGCACAAGCTCGACGTGCGCGGTGCGACCCGGCTCCTGCCGCTCGTCGAGGGCGCCGACGTCGTCCACACGCACGACCGCCGGGCGGGGTTGTTCGGGCGCGTGGCCGGGCGAGCGCGGCGCGCCCGCGTCGTGCACACGCTGCACGGCATGCCCGAGGAGATCGCGGCGAGGATCGGCCGGCCCGACGCTCCGGACCCGCCCGGTGTCTCGCGCGCGCGGATCGCGTGGCTCGAGCACGGCTACCTGCGCATCGAGTCTGCGCTGACGCGGCTCGGCCACGTCATCGCGCCGTCGCGGGCGATGGCCGTCTTCATGGTCTCGCACGGGTTCCCGCCCCGCCTCGTGCACGTGATCCCGTACGGGATGGAGGTCGGTGCGAACGAGGCAGGGGCGGGGCACGGTGGATTCGCGGCCGGCGTGGCGGCGAACCTCGAGTACTGGAAGGGGATCGACGTCCTCCTCGAGGCGGCGCGGCTCGTGCGGAACCCCGTGCGGCTCGAGATCTACGGCGTCGGCTCGGAGCAGGCGGCACTCGAGCGGCAGGCGAACGGGCTCGACGCGCATTTCAACGGCTTCGTGCCGGACCCGCTGGCACGGCTCGACGTGCTGGTGCAGCCGTCCCGGGCGGACAACCTCCCGCTCGCGATCCTGGAGGCCATGGCCGCGGGGCTGCCGGTGATCGGGACGCGGACGGGCGGAATCCCGGAGCTCGTCGTCGACGGCGAGACCGGCCTGCTCGTCGCCCCCGAGCGGCCGGAGGAGCTCGCCGCGGCGCTCGACTCGCTCGCCGAGAGCCCCGAGCGGCGGGCCGAGATGGGGCGCCACGGGCGCGAGCGCGTGCGGGAGCATTTCTCCGCGGACGCGATCGCCCGGCGCACGGTCGACCTGTACGAGGAGCTGTGCGGATCCTCCACGTGATCCAGGAGCTCGGGACCGGCGGCGCGGAGCGGATCCTGATCTCGGCCTACCGCGGCGCGCAGGAGGCGGGCCACGAGGTCTTCGTCGCGGCCGCGCCTGGCCCCCTGGCGGCGGAGCTGGACAGCGAGGCCTATCCGCTGCCGATCGTTCAACGGAAACCGTGGCGCCTGCCCGCTGCTGCGGCCGCCGTGCGCCGGGCCGTGCGCGCATCGCGGCCGGACGTCATCCATGCCTACAACCCGACGATGGCGCTCGCGGCCGGGCTGGCCACGCGGCGCGGGCGGCGGCCGCCCGGGCTCGTGAACCTGCAGGGCGGCCCGGAGGAGGACTGGCCCGCCGCGGTGCGGACCGTGCGCCTTTCCGGACTGGCCCCGGTCGCCTGCGGGCCCGGAGTCGCCGCGGCGCTCGAGGAGCACGGGTTGAAGCCCTTCGCCACGGTTCCGAACGCGGTCGGCCCCGCGCCGCCGCCGGGAGAGCGGCTCGCCGACATCGTCGCGGTCGGGCGGCTGGTCGAGCAGAAGAACCACGAGCTGGCCATCCGCGCGATGACACAGGTCCCAGGGGCGACCCTGGCGATCGTCGGCGACGGGCCGCTGCGACCGGACCTCGAGCGACTCGCCGCGGAGCTCGACGCACCCGTGATCTTCACGGGTGTACGCAGTGATGCCCGGGCGCTGATGGGCGCGGCCGATGTCGTGGTGATGCCGTCCCGCTGGGAGGGACTGCCGCTGACGGCGCTGGAAGCCCTCGCGTCCGGAACGCCGCTCGTCGCGACGAGCGTGCGCGGCCTGCGAGAGCTCGTGACCGACGGCGAGAACGCGCTGCTCGTGCCCGAGGATCCCGATGCGCTCGCGGCGGCGCTGCGGCGCGTGCTCGACGATCCCGCCCTCGCCGCCAGGCTGGCGGAGGCCGGCCGCCTTGTCGAGGGGGCGGGCTCCGACAAGGAGCTCGTCGCCGCCTTCCTGACCCTGTACGAACGGCTCGCGGGATGAGGGTCACCGTCGTGATTCCGGCCTTCGACGCAGAGACGACGGTCGGCGCCGCGATCTCTTCGGCGCTCTGGCAGACCTACCGCGACTTCGAAGTCGTCGTCGTGGACGACGGCTCCGGCGATGCGACCGGAGCGATCGCATCGTCGTTCCCGGAGCCCGTGCGGGTCGTGCGGCAGGACAACGCGGGCGTCGCGGCCGCACGGAACCTCGGCGTCGCGGAGGCACAGGGCGAGCTGATCGCCTTCTGCGACGCGGACGACGTGCTGCTGCCGCAGCACCTCGAGACGCTCGTCGCCGTTCGCGACCGGCACGGCGGGATCGCGACCTCCAATTGCTACTGGCTCTTCCCGGGCGGGATCGACGCGGCCAGGACGCGCTACAAGGGCCGCTTCCCGAGCCCGGACCGCCAGCGGCTCGCGATCCTCGAGCAGAACTTCGTCTCGACGATGTCGCTCTTCCCGAAGGCGCTCGTCGGGGAGGTCGGCGGGTTCGACGAGGAGCTCGAGGTGGCGGAAGACTGGGACTTCTGGCTGCGCGCGATCTACGTGGGACACCGGGTCGCGCTCCAGCCGAAGCCGCTGGCGCTCTACCGTCGCGGCACCGGGCTCAGCACGGACGAGGCGCGGATGGACGAGCATGCGGGCACCGTTCTGCGCAAGGCGTTCGACCGCGACGACCTGGTGCCCGAGGAGCGCGCGTACCTGAAGCAGCGGCTCGCAGGGCCCGGCCCCGCCGAGCTCGGCCGCGAGGGCGACGACGCGCTGCGCGCGCGGGACTACCGGGAGGCCGCGCGCCGGTACGCGGCGGCCGCGGCGCTGGCGCCCAGCGAGCGTCCGCTCGTCTGGAAGGCCCGGGCGATGCGGCTCGCGCCGCGGCTCACCGGCCCGCTCGTCCGGGCGCGGCAGGTCAGGATCGAGGACCGTCTTGGCTGAGCTTCAGGTCGCGTTCGTCTGCACGGGAAACCGCTTCCGCAGCCCGCTCGCAGCCGCGCTGCTGGCGCGGGAGGCGGACGGGCTCCCGGTCAGGATCGTCTCGCTCGGGACGCTCGACCTCGGCAGCAAGCCCGCGCTCCCCGAGGCGGTCGCGCTCGCGCAGGAACAGGGCCTCGACCTCTCCGGCCACGCGTCGCGAACGCTGACGGGCGTCGACCTCGAACCGTTCGACCTCGTGCTGGGGTTCGAGCGGAAGCACGTGATGGCGGCCGTCGTCGAGGCGCACTCGTCGATCGAGCGGACGTTCACGCTGCCCGAGCTCGTCGGGCTCCTGCGCCGGCTCCCCGGGCCGCCGCTCTCCGCAGACCCCGTCGAGCGCGCGCTCGTCCGGATCCGCCAGGCCCACGCGGCCCGGCCGGCGGGCTTCCGCAACGGGCCGTTGCCGGAGCTCGGCGATCCGCTCGGGCAGACGCCGCAGAACCAGCGTGCGACCGCCGCGGAGCTCTCGGAGCTCGTGTCCGCGCTGGCCGTCAGCCTCTTCGACTGATCCAGCGGTCGAGCGTCTCGGCCGCGGTGCCCGTTCGGCCGCCACGTTCGTCGATCCAGCCGAGCAGCCGGCGGTAGAGCCGGTCGTAGCCCTTCGAGAGGATCGGGTGATGCGAGGGCGGGTGCCAGAGGATCGCCACGGCACCTCCGTGCTGGGCCACCGGCTCCAGCGTCTCCACCGCGAGCTCGAAGGCCGCCTCGACGTCGAGGCCGAGGTAGCGCTCCTCCGCGAGGGTGGCGTCCATGAGCACGAGCGGGACCTCCCAAGCGCCCGGCTCGCGCCGCTCGGCATCCCAGAGCCGGTACGGATACGGCGTCCCCGCGCGGAGGCCCGGCTGCGACGGCCAGCCGATGCTCGAGTCGTACCGCAGCCCCGCCGCCCGCACCTCGGCCGCGAGCCGCTCCGGCGCACTCCGCAGGTAGTGGTGCCTGAGCCCTTGTAACAGACTGTTACTTGGAAGCTCTGCGGCCTCCTCGGAGATCCGACCCGGTGTTTCGCGGGCCCGGTACGACGCGTGGAGGCCGATCTCCCGGCCGTCCTTCGCCGCGGCCAAGATTGACCGCTCCAGTGCGGGCCGGTAGCGGTTCGGGTAGCCGTCGTGCGGGTCGTCCTGGCGCGCGAGGAAGAAGCACGTCGACCGGGGCCCCAGCCGCTCCAACGGGAACGCGGGATCGCGACGGGCCACGGCGTCGAGGAGGTACGCCCAGCCCTCGCGCAGCCGTCCGCGCGCCAGCCGGCGGAACGCCGTGGTGACCCCGCCCGCGCCGAGGAGGTCGACGTCGTGGGTCAGCGCGACGAGGAAACGCTCGCCTCCCGGATAGCCTCGCCGCTCGAGTCCGAGGCCGGCCGCGATCTCGGCCACCCTCGGCCCGGGCGGCGTCGCCGGCGGCAGCGCACGGCCGTGCTGGTCGAGCCCGGCGTCCCGCTCGTGGGCGAGCGTGAGTAGCCCGAAGACCTCGTCGAGCGCCTCGGGCCGGACGGCGACGCTCTCGTCGTAAGGCAGCCCGAGCGCGTCGAGCAGCGCATCGAGCGCGTACCGCCTTTCGGGCTCCACTACTCGCGTGCGCGCAGCGCGGGAAAGAGGATCACGTCCCGGATCGCGTCGCTGCCGGTGATGGCCATCGTCAGCCGGTCGATCCCGATCCCGCAGCCGCCCGTCGGCGGCATCCCGTACGAGAGCGCCTCGACGAAGTCCGGGTCGCCCGGCTCCGACTCCTCCGCGCCGGCCTCGCGCTCGGCCTCCTGCATCGCGAACCGCTGCGCCTGCTCCTCCGAGTCGTTGAGTTCGCTGAACGCGTTCGCGAACTCCATTCCGGCGACCACGCACTCGAACCGCTCGACGATCGTCTCGTCCTCGTCGGTCGCACGCGCGAACGGCGAGAGCTCGATCGGCCAGTCGTGGACGATCGTCGGCTGGATCAGCTCGGGCTCGACGAAGTGCGAGTAGGCGTGGTCGGCCAGCTGCGACCAAGAGCGGTCGCGCTCGGTGTCGACCCCTGCCTCCTGCAGCTTCGCGCGCAGCTCCTCCTCGTCGCGTGACCAGACGCCCTTCGCCTCGAGCGCCTCGACGAACTTCACCCGCTGCCACGGCGGCGCGAGATCGACCTCGTGGCCGCGGAACGTGACCTTCGTCGTGCCGGTCGAGCCTCGTGCGGCCCGGTCGACGAGCGCCTCGGTACGCGCCATGGTGTCGCGGTAGTCCGCGTACGCCTCGTACCACTCGACCTGCGTGAACTCCGGCGAGTGCTTGTACGAGATGCTCTCGTTGCGGAAGTCCTTGCTCAGCTCGTAGACCTTCTCGAGCCCGCCGACGATCAGGCGCTTGAGGTAGAGCTCGTCCGCGATCCGAAGGTAGAGATCCTGGTCGAGCTCGTTCGAGTGCGAGACGAACGGCTCCGCGAACCCGCCGCCGTAGCGCGGCTGCAGGATCGGCGTCTCGACCTCGATGAACCCCTCGCCGTCGAGGTAGGCGCGTACCTCCTGGACGATCCTCGTGCGCGTCCGGAAGAGCTCGCGCGACTCCTCGTTCATGAGCAGGTCGAGGTACCGCTGGCGGTAGCGCGTCTCGGTGTCGGTGATACCGTGGAAGGTGTCGGGCAGCGGGCGGCGGATCTTGGCGAGCAGCTCGAGCTCGGTCACCTCGAGCGACGGCTCGCCGCGCTTCGAGCGTCCGGGCTTCCCGGTCGCGCCGACGACGTCGCCGAGGTCGAGGCCGACCTTCTCGCGCGCGATCAGCTGAATTCGCCCTGAGCGGTCGACGAGGTCGACGAAGGTGAGCTTCCCCATCTCGCGCCGCGCCATGACGCGGCCGGCGACACGGTGCTCCTGCTCGAGCGTCTCCCCCGGCTCCGCCCTTTCAGCCTCGGCCCGAACTGCTGCGATCTCCTCGCGCTCCGCAAACCGCTTCGGCAGCATCGCGCGAGTCTAGTGGCGCCTCCTACGTTCGACGTAGCTCGTCTGGTGTCGGCGGTCGAGGAAGCGAGGGTCGCCGGCGCCATGTTTCAGGAAGGAAGCCCTCGCTTCAGTCAGGCTGACCGCGTTGGCACCGCCTCGATAGCTGGGATCTTCGAATTGCGCGAGATCGTGCCCACAGAAGCAGACCGGCAGATCTCGAACGACCCGGGCGATGGGGTCAACGCCGCGGAGGCGGGCTTTGCTCGCCTCCGCTCAGGGAGGCCGTCCGTTAGCGCTCTCTGCGTGAAGTCGTCAAGCCGCGCGAGGCGCGGCGGACTTCAGGCAGCTTTGATCTCGAGGATCTTGAACTTCATCGATCCTCGAGGGGCCGCGACCTCGACGGTCTCGCCCTTCTTCTTGCCGATGATCGCCTTGCCGACGGGCGACTCGTTCGAGAGCTTGTTCTCGGCCGGGTTCGCCTCGGCGGAGCCGACGATGCGGTACTCGAAGGTCTGCTTCGCGCCGATGTCGCGCAGCTTCACCTTGGAGCCGATCGAGACGACGTCCTTGGCGACGTCCTTCTTGCTGAGCACGCGGGCGCTCCGAAGCCGCTCTTCGAGCGTCGCGATGCGGTGCTCGAGCAGCGCCTGCTCGTTCTTGGCGTCGTCGTACTCCGCGTTCTCGGCGATGTCGCCGAACTCGCGGGCGACGCGGATGCGATCAGCCACCTCGCGGCGCTTGACCGTAGAGAGGAACTCGATCTCCTCCTTGAGCTTGTCGTAGCCTTCCTTAGTGAGAATGACGTCCTTCACCGGGCCTCCTGAAAGAAAAACGCGCGGCGCAGGGGCGCCATCGCGGGCGGGGATGTTACCTGCGGAGGTGGACGGACGTCAACCCCTCCCACGGGTACTATTTCCCGCTCTGTGCAGGTAGATCTTCGTAGCAGCTGGTGGATTCGGGACGTCGAGATCCCCACTCGACTGGTGCTCGCACCAATGGCCGGCGTAAGCGTGCAGGCGTTTCGCCGCCAGGGGCGCCGCTTCGGCGCGGGGCTCGTGTGCTCGGAGATGGTCAGCTGCGCGGGGCTACATCACGGCAACGAGCGCACCTTGGGGTATTTGCGCATCGCTTCGGACGAGCGGCCTCTGGCCGTGCAGATCTTCGGGAGCGAGCCGGAGGTGATGGCCGAGGCGGCACGGATGGTCGAGGACGCGGGAGCCGACCTCGTCGACCTCAACTTCGGCTGTCCGGTCAGGAAGGTCACGAAGACCGGGGCCGGAGCGACGCTGCTCGAGGATCCGGAGCGCGCGGGCGGAATTGTCTCCGCGGTGGCCGAGGCGGTGTCGGTTCCCGTGACCGTGAAGATGCGCCGCGGGCTGGAGAACGGCTCGCGCGCCTGCCTGGAGCTCGGGCCGCGGCTCGTAGAAGCAGGAGCGTCGTCGTTGACGCTGCATCCGCGGTCGGCGCGGCAGATGTACACCGGCGAGGCCGACCACTCGTTGACCGGGGAGCTCGTCTCGCGGGTGGACGTACCGGTGATCGCATCCGGCGACGTGACCTCCCGCGCGCGGGCGCAGGCGATCCTCGCGACGACGGGCGCCGCGGCGGTGATGATCGGGCGGGCGGCGCAGGGCAACCCGTGGGCGCTGCGAGAGATCATCGAGGGCGAGACCGAGCCGCCTTCTCGAGAGGAAGTGGTCGCGGAGCTGATCCTGTTCATGCGCGCGACGGAGCGGGAGCTCGGCGAGAAGCGCGCGACCGGGTTCCTGAAGAAGTTCTACGGCTGGTACCTCGGCCGTGGGCGCTTCCCGAGGCCGTTCAAGCAGCAGCTCGTCCAGCTCGAGACGCTGGCGGAGGTGGAGGAGCGCCTCTTCGCGGCTGCGCCTGGCTCTGCAGAGGTACTCGCGCGCCTGGAGGCCGATCACCTCGAGGGCGAGGACGACGTCGTGCTCGACCTCCCGATCTCGATCTACGGCGGCGGCTGAACGACGCTGCCCGCGAGCTCTGCGACCTCGCGCGGCGCGAACGAGACGAGATCGTGGATCCCGTCCTCGATTAGCTCGACACGTGCCTCGGGGAGCGCCGAGCGGAAGCGCTCGACTGGGTCGCTCACCCGGTAGGTCACGAGCAGCACCGGGACTCCCGATGCGGCGATCGCCGGATACGCCGCGGGCGCGGGCTCGCGCCGGTTCCCGTGGATGATCGCGCCGAGCCCCTCGGCGTCGAGGATCGGAATCACCCGGCCGTCCTGCTCGCGCATCACCTCCCGGTGCGCCTCCTCGAGCGCGGGCGTCCAGCGCCGCAGCGACTCGCGCTCGTAGGCGAAGTACGCGTCCCAGGACTCGAACGAGTCCTCCTCGACCTCCTCCCTTGCCTGCTCGACGCACGCCTCGAGCGTCCCTGGCTCGGGAGGCTCGAAGTAGCCGCCCTCGACCAGCACGAGCGCGGACGCGCGTTCCGGGAACTGCGCCGCGAAGTAGCAGCCAACCTGGGCGCCCCACGAGAAGCCGATGAAGGCGACGCGTTCGACACGCAGCTCGGAGAGCAGCGTGACGGCAAGCTCGGCGAGCCGCGAGGGCAGGTAGGCATCGGGTGGGAACGACGGTGAGCGGCCATGCCCCGGAGCGTCCGGCGCGATCACGCGCAGGCCGTGTTCCTCCACCAGGATCGGCGCGATCTCGTTCGCGTGGAGGCCGGTGCCTCCGAGGCCGTCCCAGTAGAGAACGGCCGGCGCTCCCTGGTTCCCCCACTCGCGGACGAACAGCGAGGCGGCGGAGTATTCCCTCACGCCCGGTTGCGTTCCCAGATCAGGCGGACGCCCTCGAGCGTCAGAAACGGGTCGATCTGCTCCAGCGTCCGCGAGTGCGGAGTGATCAGGTCGGCCAGGCCGCCGGTGGCCACGGTCCGCGCCTCGACGCCGAGCTCGCCGCGGATTCGCTCCACGATCCCATCGACCTGGCCGGCGAAGCCGTAGACGAGGCCGGACTGCAGGCTCGCGGCCGTGTTCTTGGCGATCACGGTCTCCGGCGCCGCGAAGTCGATCCGGAAGAGACGCGCCGCGCGTGCAGCCAGGGCCTCCATCGAGACCTCGATCCCGGGCGCCAGCACCCCGCCGACGTACTCGCCCTCAGGCGAGACGACGTCGAAGTTCGTGGAGGTGCCGAAGTCGACCACGATGCACGGCGGCCCGTAGCGCTCGACAGCCGCGACCGCGTTGGCGATCCGGTCGGGCCCCACGTCGCGCGGGTCGTCGTAGCGCACCGGCACCCCTGTCTTGATTCCCGGCCCGACCTCGAGTAGCTCGGCCTTCGCGTACTCCTTCGCGAAGTCCTCGTACGAACGGTGCAGCTGTGGAACCGTCGAGCTGAGAGCGACGCCATCGACCGCGTCGAGGTCGAGGAAGCTGCCGAAGAGCGCGCCGAGCTCGTCGCCACTCCGGTTTCGTTCCGTCGCCACGCGCCAATGCTCGCGCAGCTCGGCCCCCTCGTAGAGCCCGAAGACCGTCTGCGTGTTCCCGACGTCGATCGCCAGGAGTCCAGCCATGAGCCGAGACCCTACAATCGACGATCGTGGACGTTCGCCAGGAGCGGTCGGCGAAGAACGAGGCGCTGCTGCGGGAGGTCAACGAGCGCATCGACGAGGTCGGGGAGCGCCTGCAGGTCCTGCCCGAGGACGAAGTGCTCGAGTTCCGCTGCGAGTGCGGGCGTCCCGAGTGCGAGAGCACCGTCTCCATGCCCCCCGCCGACTACAGACGGATGCGCTCCGACAACGACCGCTTCGTTCTCGTCCCGGGCCACGAAGACCTGGAGATCGAGCGGGTCGTAGAGCGAGCGGACCGCTACTTCATCGTCGACAAGCGGCCCGAAGCGGAGCCGTACGTCGGCGCGGACGGCAAGCCGGACAGCGGCGCCTGAGAGCTATTTGAGGGCGAGCGCCGGGATGCTCCAGTCCTGGTAGACCCGGCT
>DATDMJ010000111.1:0-28814 GCA_036518855.1 Gaiellaceae bacterium
GCCGCCGAGAGGGCCGCTACGCCGTGAGCGTGCCGGAGTCGCAGGAAGCCGTGTTCGGCGAGGGCCTTTCGCCTGGGTTGGAGGCTGCGCTGTCGCGGCTGTCGGCCGCCGAGCGCGAGGTGCTCGCGCTCCGGGTCGTGCTGGAGCTGGACGGCGAAAGCGCTGGCCGTGTGCTCGGGATCAGCGCGTCCGCGTGCTCGACGCGCCTGAGCCGAGCCCTGCAGAAGCTGGAACGGGAGGTGAGCGCCGGTGTCGCCGCTTGAGCTCGTAGACGACCGTTTCGAGAAGCTCGCCGAGGAGCTGCGCGCAGCTCGTCCGGTGGCGCCCGAGGAGCTGCGCCAGCGGATTCGCGCGCTCGAGCCGCCTCCGCGACGCAGCTTCGAGCTCAACATCCGGTGGCGCCGCGTAGTCCCGGCGGTCGCGCTTGCCGGTCTCGCCGCGGCACTCGGCGTCGCGGGCTTGCTCGGGATCGTTCACGGAACGCACTCGGGACAGCGGGCGGCGGTTGCGCCGCAGCCGGGGTCGGGGGTCGCCGTCACGACTCCGCAGAAGGGCTCGCAGCTCCAGCAACGGCAAATCGCTCCCACTGCCGAGAACGCGTTCAAGTCGATGACGATCCCGGCGCCTGCACAGGATCGCCTGCAGCAATACGACGCGTCGCTTCGTGTGCGTGTCCGCGACCAGGAGGAGCTCTCGAAGCGGACGCAGGCCGCGTACCGGCTGACACGGAAGCTCGGCGGCTACGTCGCGTGGGCGAACTACTCGACCCCGGTCGGCCGCGGCGACTCGGAGCTCCAGGTGCAGATCCCGATCCAGCACGTCCAGGCGGCGATCGCCGCGTTCTCCGCGTACGGCACGCTGATCGGGCAGCGGATCCGGCTGAAGGACCTGCAGCAGCGAGTGGACACGTTGTCCGCACGCATCCAGCGGCTCAGGGCAAGGATCGCGAGGCTCAACGACCCTCGAGACCGTGCTCGGCTGGCTCAGCTCCTTCGGGCCCGAACCTCGACGGTGAGACAAGGCCAGATGGCGAGCGTCGCCCTCGCGATGGTGGTGGGCAAGAAGGCCGCCGCTGCTCCGCCGAGCCGCTTCCACCGAACGATCGACGATGCGGGGTCGGTCCTCGTCAGGGAGCTCGAGATCCTGGTGTACGCGCTCGTCGTCGCCGGTCCGTTGCTGCTGCTCGGCTTGATGGCCCTCGCCGCGGCGCGTGGCGTACGACGGCGGTCGGACCGTCGCCTGCTCGAACGAGCCTGACGTGCGCCTTGCGGTTGTGCCGCTCCTTGCAGTGCTCGCCGCCGGCTGCGGTTCCGTGCAGCACGACCGGCCGTCCATGCCGGGCTCGCCGGCGGGGGACGCTACGCGCGCGCAGTGGTACGCGGCTCTGGAGCAGACGCAGGCCGCCGATGCCCAGCCACCGCTCTCGCAGAGCGATGTCGTGCGAGGCGTGCGCGCGGGAGCAGCCGCGCTCGGCGCAAGCGTGGTGAAGATTCACTTCCTCCCAGTTCTGGGCGGCAGTGCGGAGGTCGTCGTCGAACCCGGAGACCCGGTCTCGTTCGCAGAGCGCCCCGGCGCGAAGATGACGACGCTCCTCGGTCGGCTGGACGACAACACCCATGCGTATCTCGTGACGGTCGTGGACTCGAACAGCCAGCCGCTGTTCGTGCTCGGATGGGTCCCGGAGGCCGGACGCCGGTCGCTCGGAGAGGGAATCGCCTGGCACGCGCCCGGAGTGCACTCCGACGCCGTGTGGGGCGATCCGGTCACAAGTAACAGCTTGTTACAAGGATGCGGGGGCAGCGAACCATGCGCAGTCTCCGGCCCCTCGGCCAAGTAACAAGCTGTTACAAGGAACGCTGTGCTTAGCGAACCACGCGGAAGCGCGGCTTCGTCACCACGAGCTTCACCGGGTCTGACCAGGAGAGCTGAGGCTTCGAGCCGGTCATCAGCGAGTCGATGCCGCGGACGCGGTAGTACCACGTGCCCGGCGAGAGCGGGAGCGTCAGCGACGTCGCCCAGGTGAACTTCGTCCCTGCGGTGCGCCACGGATAGCGCGTCCGGCTCCACTGCACCTCGTACTGGTCGGTCGAGAGCGTCGGCTGCCACGCGACCAGCGGCTGGCCGTAGAACTTCGGCTTCGCGTTCGCGGCCGCGACGAGCTTGCCGTCGGGCGAGAGACCGGATGCATACGGCGCCGCCTGGCCGGTCACCGCCGGCTGGCTCGACTTTCCGAATGTGAGCCTCCGTCCCGAGGCACAGGAATCCTGGGTGAGCTCGGCGTCGCGGTACTTGATGCCGCCGCTCGGGCGGACGACGTTCTCGCCGGCTGCGTGGAAGGCCGTCAACCCGGTGGTGAGCGTGATGTCCGTCCCACTGACCGACTGGACGACCGCGTTCTCGTGGACCGGTGAGCCGACCTGGAGGACGTCACCCGCCGCGATGCCGGAAGCATCGACGACGGTGATCGTCGTCGCGCCGGCGCTGGCCGGAGCGGCGAGAACGGTCGTCTGCTGCTGGTCCGCCACCGCGTCGACCGGCACGACGGTCCAGTAGTAGCCGCCGCCGGCCCAGTCGTTGTCCCAGAGATCGATCTTGGCCGCCTTGACGAGCTGCGACGGAGGAATCCCGTTGCCGCCGCCGCTCGGGTCGCCGGAGACGGTGTCCATCTCGTTCGTGGTCACGTCGAGCCCCTCGAACGTCTGCGAGGTCGGCTCGGCGCCGAAGCCGAGATAGGTGCTGGCGGCCGCGTTGACGCCGTTCACGTCGGTCGGCATCGCGTTCGGTCCGACCTCGCGCGGCACGTAGGCCGGGCTGCCGACGATCGCGCCGCGGAAGACGGGGTTGATGCAGTCCGAGTCGGTGAAGACCTCGACGCGGTAGAGCTGGTGGTTCGTCCCGTCGACCCCGGTGTCGCCGTGATACAGGAAGGCCGGCATGACCTCGTGGTCGCGGGGGTGGCCGGCGTTCGAGACGACCTGCGAGACGGTCGCGTCGAGGGTCAGCGGCCCGCTCGTGACCGGCGGGTTGGTGCTCGTGTAGATCGGGCTCCAGGGGCCGTACGAGACGGAAGGCATCCCGTTGTCGGTCTGCCCGTAGAGCCAGCGGGTCGCGCGCACGCGCCAGTGCACGACGCCGGTCCACGAAGGGTCCTGGTGGAACGTGTAGTACTCGCGCTCGTCCGCCATGTTCGAGCGGGTCGTGAACCACTTGCCGGCGTCGACGAGCCAGACGATGTAGCCGCTGGCTCCGGGCACTCGTGTCCAGCGCAGCAGTCCCGGGTAGCTGGGCGAGAGGGGAGCCGGGACTGCCGGCCAGCGCATGTTGAAGCCGAACGGGGCGCTCCACGGGCCGGCGCCTCTTCGGGTCACCGCGCGCACGTGGGCGTAGAGCGAGTACGGGTGCCCGGTCATCCAAGGCAGCGAGACCGGGATCGCGGCGGCAGGGCTCTTCAGGCCCTTGGCCGACCAGACCATGCCACTGTCGGAGAACCGTGCGCTCGTCGCGAGCTCGAACTGGTAGGTGACCGCGCCGCGAACCGGGTTCCAGCCGAACGACGGCGTGCGCGAGAAGCTGTGCACGACCGGCTCGTCCGCGCGCAGGACGAACGGGTGCAGGCCGGTGGGCGCGGAGCTCGGCCGCCGCGCCTCGGCGGAGCCGACCAGCATGAGCGCCGCTAGCAACGCAGCAAGAGAGAGGACGCGCGCCATCGTCCCGAGAGTTGTCGGCACGCCGCCGTGCCGCGGTGTCCCTCGAACGAGTGACTCAGGCGAGGGAGAGGGCTTGCTCCAGCGCTTTTCCGGCCGCGAGCACGAGCGCGTCCTGGCCGGGCGGCGCTGCGAGCTGGACCGAGGCGGGAAGCCCGTCCTCTGCCGGGCCGCACGGCAGCGCGAGGGCGGGCCAGCCGGTCGCGTTGAACGGCAGCGTCATGAAAGTCAGCCGGTCGCGGATCGCGATCTCGTCGGTCGGCGCAGTCGGCGCGACGCACGCGAGCGTTGGGGTCACGACCAAATCGACCTCATGTGCCGCCTCGAGCAGCTGGTCGCGGTAGCGCTCGCGTGCCCGGGCCGAGCGCTCGTACTCGGCTTCCGAAAGCGCGAGACAGCCCTCGACCTTCGGGCGGACGTTCGAGCCGTACGCGTCGGCGTGCTCGGCGAAGAGCTCGCGGTGCACGTCGGCGACCTCGCCGCGGAACGCGACGCCGATGCCTTCGGCGAGCGGGAGCTCGAGGCGGCGGCGGTTGGGAAACAGCTCGGCGGCAGCCTCGACCCGCTTGCACACGAGCGGGTCCGCGTGCTCGGTCCAGGCGACGCCGACCTGGAGCTCGTCGAGCACGAGCTCGGTCGGCTCGAAGCCCGGTGCCAGCGCCTCCATCAGCGTCTCGCAGCCCGTCACGTCTCGCGTCATCGGGCCGGCGTGGTCGAAGCTGGGCGCGAGCGGGAAGCAGCCGTCGAGCGGCACGAGCCCCCAGGTCGGCTTGAGCCCGGCGGTGCCGCAGCAGGCCGACGGGATACGGATCGAGCCGCCCGAGTCGGTGCCGAGCGCCGCCTCGGCGAGACCCGCAGCGAGCGCCGCCGCCGAGCCGCCGCTCGATCCGCCTGCGATCCGGCCCGCGCGTAGCGGGTTCGGCACGGTTCCGAAGTGCTCGTTCTCCGAGGTCGTGCCGTAGGCGAACTCGTGCAGGTTCGTCTTGCCGATGTCCTCCCAGCCGGCGGCCTCCAGGCGGAGCACCGCTTCCGCGCTCTGCGACGGGACGTGATCGGCGAACAGGATCGAGCCGTACGTCGTGACCAGGCCGGCGGTGTCGAAGAGGTCCTTGACGGCCAGGCGTTTCCCGGGCGGGACGTCGTCGGCTCCGGGCGGCCGTGCGAGGAAGATCCCGTCGGGAACCGAGCTCAGTCGAGCGCCAGCCAGAGGTAGGCGATCGCCACCGTGAGGCCGACCAGCGCTACGAAGAGCCCGAACAGCGCCAGCCCCCACTTCACGTTCGTCCGCTCGAACTCCTGGTGGCTTTCGCTCATCCGATGATCGGGTCGAGGGCCATCAGGACGAACAGCAGCGCGAGGTACACGAGCGAGAACTTGAACAGTGCCCGTGCCCGCGCGGGAGTCGTCTCCTGGCGCAGCCTCCACGCGAGCCGGAGGAAGACCGCGCCGAGCAGCAACGCCGCGGCGAGGTAGACGACCCCGACGGTCTGCCACGCGAAGGGCAGTAGCGTGACCGCGACGAGGACGACCGAGTACCAGACGATCTGCCGCGCGGTCTCGCGGTCGCCGCGCACGACGGGCAGCATCGGGATCCGCGCCGCCTCGTAGTCCCGCTTGATCAGCAGCGCGAGCGCCCAGAAGTGCGGCGGCGTCCAGAAGAAGACGATCAGGAACAGGAACAGCGCCGGCACGGTCAGGTTCCCGGTCGCCGCGGCCCACCCGACGAGCGGCGGCACCGCGCCCGCCGCGCCGCCGATGACGATGTTCTGCGGGGTCGAGCGCTTCAGCCAGCGCGTGTAGACGAGCACGTAGAAGAGGCCGCCCACGAGCGCCAGCAGCGCCGTCAGCACGTTCACGAGCGAGGCGAGGAGCACGAAGGAGAAGGCCATCAGCGCCAGGCCGAACTCGAGCGCGCGCGCCGGCGGGACTCGCTCGCCCGCGACGGGCCGCTCGCCCGTCCGCGGCATGAGCCGGTCGATGTCGCGGTCGAGGACGTGGTTCAGGGCGCTTGCCCCGCCGCACGCGAGGGCGAGCCCGACCATGCCGACGACGAACGTCTCCGCCCCGGGCCACCCCTGGGCTCCGACGAACATCCCGGCCGCGCCGGTCAGCAGCAGCAGCGTCATGATCCGCGGCTTGGTCAGGGTGACGTAGTCGCGAACGGACGCCCGCGGGACCGGCTCGCCCTGGAAGCATCCGACCACCGCCACGAGCGCAGCCGCGAGCGCCAACCCGGCCAGCGCGAGGTGCCCCGGCCGCGGCGTCACGAGGGCGGCCGCCAAAAACAGCACGAGCGCGGTCAGCGACGGAATGAGCAGCCGCCGGTGCGCGACCCAGGCGGCCGCGACCAGCGCGCAGAGCGGCGGCAGCGCCAGTGCGGCGAGCACGCGGTGGGCGGCATCGAGCTGGAGCGCGCCGCTGACCACGGCGGCGAGGCAGCCGGCCGCCGCGGCGAGCGCCGTCAGTCGCAGCCAGGGGCCGGGACGCACGTCAGGCACGGTTCTCCGTAAGCCGTCGCCGTAGGTCGCGCAGCGGGCGGTGGCTCGAGACGTAGGGCACCCGGTCGAAGTTCTGCGGCGGCGGTGGCGAGCTCGTGTACCACTCGAGCGTGTCCGCGACCCACGGGTCGTTCCCAGCGCGGACGCCGGAGCGGGATGTCTTGATCACGTTCACGAAGAACACCGCAATTCCCAGAGCCATGATCCCCGAGCCAATCGTGGAGATGAGGTTGTACCACTCCCAGAGCCCGCCCTCGTAGTAGGTGTACACGCGCCGTGGCATCCCGAGCAGGCCGAGCATGTGCATCGGGAAGAACGTGAGGTTCATCCCGACGAACATGAGCCAGAAGTTGACCTTCCCGAGCCGCTCGTCGAGCAGCCGGCCGAACATCTTCGGCCACCAGTAGTAGAGCCCCGCGAAGATCCCGAAGATCGAGCCGCCGAAGAGCACGTAGTGGAGGTGGGCGACGATGTAGTAGGTGTCCGTCACCTGCCAGTCGAACGGGAACGCGGCCACGAAGATCCCCGACAGCCCGCCGATCGTGAAGATCGCGATGAACCCGAGGGCGAACAGCATCGGCGTGTCGAAGTGGATGTTCCCGCGCCAGGTCGTGGCGAGCCAGTTGAAGATCTTGATGCCCGTCGGCACCGCGACCAGCATCGACGTGATCATGAAGAACGACTGCAGGGAGTCCGAGTACCCGACCGCGAACATGTGGTGGGCCCAGACGAGCATCGAGATGAACGCGATCCCGATCGTCGACAGCGCCACCGCCTTGTAGCCGAAGATCGGCTTGCGTGAGAAGACCGGGATCACCTCGGAGATGATCCCCATCGCGGGCAGGATCATGATGTAGACCTCGGGGTGGCCGAAGAACCAGAAGACGTTCTGCCAGAGGAGCGCGCTGCCGCCCTGGTCGGGCTTGAAGAAGTGCGTGCCGACCTGGCGGTCGAGCAGCAGCAGCGTCAGGCCGCCCGAGAGCGCCGGCAATACGGCGACGAGCAGGATCGAGTAGGTCTCGATCGCCCAGACGAAGAGCGGTAAGCGCATCCAGGTCATGCCCGGCGTGCGCATGCGATGGATGGTGACGAGGAAGTTGATCGCGCCCGCGAGCGAGGCCAGTGTCAGGACGTGCAGCGACAGGATCAGGAGGTCGACCCCGTGCCCGGGCGTGAAGGCGGCCTCGGAGAGCGGCGCGTAGATCGTCCAGCCCGTCTTCGGCGCGCCGCCCGTCGCGAACCAGCTCGAATAGAGCACGATCCCGCCGAGCAGGAAGAGCCAGTACGACAGCGCGTTCAGCCGCGGGAACGCGACGTCGCGCGCGCCGATCATCAGCGGGACGAGGTAGTTCCCGAAGCCGGCCAGGATCGGCACGACCACCAGGAAGACCATCGTGGTCCCGTGGATCGTGAAGAGCTCGTTGTAGGAGCCGCGGCGGATGAAGTGCTCGTTCGGCGTCGCCAGCTGCGCCCGCATCAGCAGCGCGAGAATCCCGCCCACGACGAAGAACGCGAGGCTCGTCGCGATGTACATGATCCCGATCCGTTTGTGATCGGTCGTCGCGAGCCAGCTCGAGTAACGGCCTCGCGTGACGAGGGTCGTTGCCGGGACGCGGGCGGGCTCGGCTCTAACCGCCACTGCCGCCTCCCGCGTGGAAGCGCTTCTGCAGGTAGTCCAGCGTTGCGTTCAGCTGGGCATCGCTCCAGGTCGCGCCCACCGCGGGCATCTTGATGCCCCCATGGCGCAGGAGGAGCGTGATCGCCGCGCGGTCCCCGAGGATCGGGCTCTGGGCGATCGCGGGACCGATGTCACCCTGCCCGGCCAGGCCGTGGCACGTGGCGCAGACGCCCTGGAAGGTCTCGCGCCCCACCTCGGACGGCGTGTTGAGCCGGTGGCGCACCCACGCGTCGTACTGGTCCGGTGGAAGCACCTTCACGTACGCGATCATCGCCGCGTGCTGGAGCCCGCAGAACTCGGCGCACTGGCCGCGGAAGGTGCCGAGCTTCGTCGGTGTCCAGGACTCGTGGTTCACGCGCCCGGGGATGGCGTCGAGCTTTCCCCCCATCGCGGGGATCCACCAGCTGTGCGCGACGTCTGCGGAGACGACGGTTAGCTCGACCTTCCTCCCCTCCGGAAGCCGGAGCGTGTTCACGGAGATGGCGCCGTTCGGGTACCTGAAGTTCCAGGCGAACTGTTGCCCCTCGACGGTGAACGTCCCGGCGCCTGTCGCCGCGGGCGCGTTGCGGATCGCACCCACCTTGTAGAAGACGAAGCCCGCGATGATCGCGAGGATCACCACCGGGCCGGCGGTCCACGCCAGCTCGAGCTTCGTGTGGCCGATCACCTGCGGGCCCTCGATGTGGCGGCCTCTCCCGCGGCTGCGGTAGCGGACGATGAAGAGCACCAGGGCGACCTCGACGATCAGGAAGATCGCGCCCGTGAAGGCGACGATCAGCCAGTAGATCGAGTTGATCCCGCTCGCGTTCGGCGTGGCGGGCGCGACGGGCGCGAAGCCGCCGTTGCCCGCGAGCGCCGCTCCCGCGAGCGCGAGGGCCGGCAGCGCGACGCACACGAAGACGAGAACGAAGCGGCGCACAGGCGGTGGCATTCTAAGAGCCGTGACGGAAAGGACGCGCGTGAAGCTGCCTGCGGGCCTGGGCGACGAGTTCGAGGTGTTCCTGAACGGCGTCCGCCAGGAGCCCGGCAGGGACTTTCGGCGCGAGGGCGACGAGCTCGTCTTCGAGCGGCGTCTCGCCCGCGAGGGCCAGCTCGGCTTCTGGCGCTGGCTCTCCCTCTTCCTGGGCGTCGCCGGCACCTACCGGCAGAACGACAGCGTCGACATCGTCTACCAGGCCGCCGGCCGGCGGCACGTTGCGCACGAGTTGCCGTTGATTCCGGAGGACTAGGAGGCGGGTAGCTCGACCGGCCGGCCGTCGACGACCACCTGCATGTCGTCGAGCGAATGGTCGGCCGCCCAGCGCGCGACCGCATGGAGCACGACGTCGAGCTCGTCCTCCGAGCTCTCGGGGATGAGGACCTCCCAGCGCTCGCCCTCCAGCGGAACGAGGTCGGTCTTGGCGTAGGGCATCAGGTCGTGAACGAGCTGCGTCGCTGCCGCTGACGACGGGGTCTCGATTCGGACTGAGTTGATGAAGTCTCCCCTCGGCGTCGGGAGTCCTCAGGGTACCTCAGCTCTCTCGACCCAAAACCTCGTCGAGCGTCGCAAGGCCCTCGTCGAGCTCCTCGCGGGTGATCGTCAGCGGCGGGCAGATCATGATCACGTTCCAGTGGGTCATCAGGTAGAGGCCGCGCTCCATTGCGGCCTTCATGATCCGCGCCACCGGCGCGAAGGCCTCGCCGCCGGCGTTGAACGGCACGAGCGGCTCGCGCGTCTCGCGGTCCCGAACGAGCTCGATGCCCCAGAAGAGCCCCTTACCGCGGATCTCGCCGATCACCTCGTGCTTCTCCTGCAGTCGCGCAAGACCCTCGGCCAGCACCTCGCCCATCGCCGCCGAGTTCTCGACGATCCCCTCCTCCTGGAACGCCTCGATCGACGCGATCCCGGCTGCGCAGGCGAGCAAATGGCCCGAGTAGGTGAGTCCGCCCGCGAAGTACTTGTCCTGCACCCACTCGGCAAGCGGCTCGCGGACGACCATCGCGCCGAGCGGCACGTAGCCCGAGTTGATCCCCTTGGCCACGGTCATGATGTCCGGCACGACGTCCCAGTGCTCGCAGGCGAACCACTTGCCCGAGCGGCCGAAGCCGGCCATCACCTCGTCGAGGATCAGCAGGATCCCATGCCGGTCGCACACCTCGCGGATCGACTCCAGGTAGCCGTCGGGCGGCACGATCACGCCGTTTGTCCCGACGATCGTCTCCATGATCACCGCAGCGACGTTCTCCGGGCCCTCGTACTGGAGGATCTCCTCGAGGTGCGGCGCGCCGGTGCAGACCGGGCACGGGTCGGGGTGACCGGCCGGGCAGCGGTAGGTGTACGGGTCGAGGGCGCGAACGACTCCCGGGATCCCGGGTTCGGCGGGCCAGCGTCGCGGGTCGCCCGTCGCCGTGATCGCGCCCGCGGTCGCGCCGTGGTACGAGCGGTACCGCGCGATGATCTTGTGCCGGCCCGTGTACCAGCGCGCGAGCTTGATCGCGTTCTCGTTCGCCTCCGCGCCGCCGTTGGTGAAGAACGACATCGTCAGGTCGCCGGGGGTGACCTCCGCGATCAGCCGCGCGAGCTCCGAGCGGGTCTCGTGCGCCATCGGAGGCCCGATCGTGGTGAGCTTGTCGGCCTGTTCCTTGATCGCCGCGACGACCTTCGGGTGCTGGTGCCCGAGGTTGACGTTGACGAGCTGCGAGGCGAAGTCGAGGTAGCGGTTGCCGTCGTAGTCCCAGAAGTAGCGTCCCTCGCCTCCCGCGACGGGCAGCGGCGAGATCTGGCTCTGCACCGACCAGGAATGCAGGACGTGCTGCCGGTCGAGCTCCTGGATCTGCTTCGCGTCGAGTCCTGCTTCGACGGCCATGCGACGATCCTACCCGCGTTGAGTAGCGCGAGCCTTTGTGCGATTCTCGACTCGTGCCAGTTGTGATGGCCGAGCTCGAGGAACGGACACCTCCAGACCCCGGCACCGAGCCCGAATGGCCGGTCGAGCCACCGCCGCCGCCAGACGCTCCTCCCGATCCTGGGCAGGAGCCGCCTTGGCCTCCGGCAGAACCGGCTCCGAGCCCTCCCAGCCCGGGTCAGGAGCCGGACTGGCCACCTGAGTGACCGAGCGCTGGGAGGCGCCGTTCCCGTTCGGCTATCCGGCCGCCGCCGAGAATGCCGGGTCGGTTGCGGCCCCGTTGCTCGCCGGCTTCAGCTTCGCGCTCGTCGGGCTGATCATCCCGTCGCCGGAACATCTCCGGTGGCCGAACCTCGCGCTGAGCCTCCTCGTCGCGTCCGGGGTCTCGTTCATCGCCTCCGTGCAATGCGGTTTCTGGGCTCGCCAGTTCGTCGTCACACCCGACGAGATCAAGCTCTGGCACCCCGACTATCCGCAGGGACGGATGCAGGCGCTCCAGCGGCTCCACGCCGCCTGCTTCTACCGGTGGAATGGCCGCCTGAACCGCTCGTACCGCGCAGGGATCGCCCTGCTGTTGTTCGGAGTGACATTCGCCCTCGTCCCTCCGGGGGATATCGGCTGGCTGCGGGGCGTCGCGATCGCCGTCGCCGCAGGGGCCACCCTGGCGGAGCTGATGTGGATGGCGGCCATCTGGCTCCTGGCCGGGAATCCGACCATGGCCTACGACGACCAGCCTGACGTCCCTCGCCCCGGCGTCCGGGCGCGAGCGGTTCGGAGCTGGCCGCCGCTGCGAGCCGCGGCTCGGCTCTTCGTCCCGCTCGAACGCATCCAGCTGACCGCAGAGGAGAGATCCCCGGACCCCCGGTGACGCTACGCTGCCGATGACCTTGAAGGAGGCGGGATGACCGAGGTAGCGGATCAGTTCACGGAGGAGCGGAGCGGCGAGGTCGCGCGGATCTCGCACTGGATCGACGGGCAGCGGGTCGAGGGCGAATCGGGGCGAAGCGGCCCCGTCTACAACCCGGCCCTGGGTGTCCAGACCGGCGAGGTCGACTTCGCTTCCGCCGAGGAGATCGATGCCGCCGTTCAGGCGGCCAAGCGCGCCTTCGAGTCGTGGCGAACGTTCTCGCTCTCGCGACGCACCGAGCTCTTCTTCCGGATCCGCAAGCTCCTCGACGAGCACCGGGAGGACATCGCGAAGATCCTCACGGCCGAGCACGGCAAGGTGCTCTCCGACGCCAAGGGCGAGGTCGCGCGCGGGCTCGAGGTGATCGAGTACTGCTGCGGGATCCCCGAGCTGTTGAAGGGCGAGTTCTCCGAGCAGGCCTCGACGGGTATCGACGTCTACTCGATCCGCCAGCCGCTCGGCGTCGTCGCCGGCATCACGCCGTTCAACTTCCCCGCGATGGTGCCCATGTGGATGTGGGCGCCCGCGATCGCGTGCGGGAACTGCTTCGTGCTCAAGCCCTCCGAGAAGGATCCGTCCGCGTCGGTCTACACCGCCGAGCTCCTCAAGGAAGCGGGGCTCCCGGACGGCGTCTTCAACGTCGTGCACGGCGACAAGGTCGCGGTCGACTCGATCCTCGAGCACCCGGACATCGCGGCGGTCTCGTTCGTCGGCTCGACGCCGATCGCGCGCTACGTCTACGAGACCGGCACCGCCAACGGCAAACGCGTCCAGGCGCTCGGCGGGGCGAAGAACCACATGATCGTGCTGCCCGATGCCGACATCGACATGGCCGCCGACGCGGCGGTCAGCGCGGGCTACGGCTCGGCCGGCGAGCGCTGCATGGCGGTCTCGCTGCTCGTCGCGGTCGGGCATGCCGCCGACGATCTGGTCGGCGCGATCCAGGAGCGCCTGCCGAAGGTGAAGGTCGGGGACGGGATGGATCCCGACTCCGAGATGGGGCCGCTCGTGACGCGGGAGCACCGCGACAAGGTGGCGTCGTACATCGACCGCGGCCGCGACGAGGGCGCGACCGTCGTGGCCGACGGCCGCGAGACGAGTCCGGAAGGCGACGGTTTCTGGCTCGGCGTCTCGCTGCTCGACAACGTCAAGCCCGAGATGGACGTCTACAAGGACGAGATCTTCGGGCCCGTCCTCGGGATCACGCGCGTGGACACCTACGACGAGGCCGTTCGGCTCGTGAACGAGAACCCGTACGGCAACGGGGTCGCGATCTTCACGCGCGACGGCGGTGTTGCCCGCCAGTTCCAGTTCGACGTCAAGGCCGGGATGGTCGGCGTCAACGTCCCGATCCCGGTGCCGGTCGCGTACTACTCGTTCGGCGGTTGGAAGAGCTCGCTCTTCGGCGACCTGCACATCTACGGGCCCGAGGGGATCCAGTTCTACACGCGCGGGAAAGTCGTCACCTCGCGCTGGCCAGACCCGGCGACCTCGAAGGTCGACCTGGGCTTCCCGCAGACGCGGTGAACATCGGCGTAGCGCTGTTCGACGGCGCCGAGGAGCTCGACTGGGCGGGGCCGTGGGAGGTGCTGGCCGCGTGGGCCCAGCAGTTCCCCGACGACGGCGTGCGAGTCTTCACGCTCGCGCGTGAGAACCGGGAGATCACGTGCGCGAAGGGCCTGCGTGTCCTCCCGGACGAGACCTGGGAGTCCGCACCGGCGATGGACGTGTTGGTCTATCCCGGCGGCCGAGGCACGCGCACGGAGCTCGCGGACGAGGCCGTGCTCGACTGGATCCGCGGAGTCGCGGCGGATGGGGTGGTTGCAAGCGTCTGCACCGGGTCGCTCGTCCTTGCGTCAGCGGGCCTGCTCGACGGCCGCCCGGCCACGACGCACTGGGGCTCGCTCGAGCTGCTGCCGACGCTCGGCAAGGACATCGAGGTGCGGCCCGAGGACCGCTTCGTCGACACTGGCGACATCATCACCGCCGCGGGAGTCTCGGCCGGGATCGACATGGCTCTTCACCTGGTTGCACGTCTGCACTCTCCGGATCGCGCCCGCGAGGTGCGGCGCTACATCCAGTACGACCCCGAGCCGCCTATCTGAGCAGCGCGCGGTTGAAGAAGCCGGTGATCCTCCGCTCGTACTCGACCGGACGTGCGTCGATGCCGCCCGTGTGCCCGCTCGCCGGAACCCGCCAGATCAGCTTGGGCTCGCGCGCCTCGCGGTAGTAGGTCGGATTCAGGCTCCGCTCTCCCTCCTGGCCGTGCTCGCCGTACACGAAGAAGACCGGAGTGGGCGAGATCCTGCGGACGAGGTCGGTCAGGCTCGGCGGTGGCGCGGAGCCAGTGAAGAGGGTGGTTCCCGCGCTCAGAGCCGCGTATGACGGGATCGCCTGCCAGGTGCCGCTGCCATGCACGTGGACGTATTCGCGAATCGACCGCTCGCCTGCGCCCTCGGACACGACCGCTCGGAGCAAGTGCGAGCGGGCGGCAGCCTCGAGCATCATCTCGCCGCCGACCGACAGCCCGAGACCGCCGATGCGCCCCTGCTTTACGTCCGGTCTCTGCCGGAGGTATCGCACCGCAGCGTCGACGTCGCGATAACCGTGCCAGCCGAAGGCGTTTGGATCGCCGTCGCTCTTGCCCTCGCCGCGGCGATCGAAGAGCAGCACGCCGTAGCCGTGCCGGGCGAGCATCCGCGCCGGCTTCTGCGTTCCGGCGCGGCCGGGGAACGAGATCACCGCCGCGCCGTTCGTCGACGGCACGTACCAGCCCCGAAGGCGGAGTCCGTCTGCGGTTCGAAACGACACGTTCTCGTGCGCGACGCCCAACCGGTCCCTCGGCACGTAGGCGCGCGCCGTGTGCGTGAGCACGTACGAGGCCAGGAAGGGAAGGACGAGCACGTAGAGCGCCGCGGCCGCGCCCACCGCTATCAGCGTGCGTCGGACCCAACGACGGAGTGGTGGCGTGCCTGTTCGGCGAGCCGTCCAGAGTGTCCACGCGGCGATCGCGATCAGGAGCAGGCCGGCGGCAAGCGCCGCGAAGCCGGTGAAGTCGTCGCCCGAAGGCCCGTCGTAGCGCGAGTAGTAGACGGCCTCGATGCCGGTCGCGACCCCGAAGAGCCCGAGTACCGCGGCGGCCGACGCCCTGAGGCCCGCCTTCAGCCTCGGGGCATAGACGACGAAGGCCAGGAGAACGGCGACCGGCAGGAGCCCGCTGACGAGGTGGTCGCCTGCCGACGTGCCGGGCTGCGGCTGGAAGAACGAGTCGTCGAGGATGTGGAGCGCGACGACGGCCGCCGCGACTCGAGCGACGAGTGTCGGGTTCGGCTTGCTCATGACGTCCCTCCCGGAGAAGGCCGACAGCGGCGACTGCCAAGCCTACGCCGATCTGCTTCAGGAACGAGAGCGGCGCGGAGATCGAGGCAAGAGCGAGAAGGGCCCCGCCCGAGACGAGGCCCTTGCTCGCGGTGCTAGCTGAGGATCCCGCGGTCGACGAACGCCTGCCTCACCGCCAGCGCGTCGGCGGCGCCGTAGAGCTGCTCCGCCGCGGCGACCGTGCGGTCTGCCAGGTCGACCATGGTCGTGCCCGGAAAGTCGAACGAGCCCTGCAGGATGATCGTGTCGGCCTCGTAGTGTCCCGAGGCCGGTTACGGCTGCCTGAAAGAGAGCACGGGGCCGAGCCTTGTCGCGCCGAAGAAGAACGTCACCCGGTAGCGCCCTGCCCCGGCGTTGGGGTAGTGGCGCTTCCAGAGGACCTTCACCTGCCAGAGCTGCCCGAGCTTGCGGAGTACAAATCTGCGGCAGATGCGGGCAGCGGTCGGGTCTCTGACGCAGATCTTCACGTGACCGCCGAAGCTGAAGGTGCTCATGCGCAGGTAGCGGAGACCGTGCACCCTTGCGACCGACGTGCAGTAGTCGCCGGTAGGGCTGCAGTACGAGGTCCCGGCGGTGCCCGAGGCCGCGAGTGCCAGCGCACACGTCGCGGCGGCGGCGAGCGCCAGTCTCATGCCGCGGCGGTCTTCGCCGGCCGCAGCTCCTCGCCGAAGCGGCTGCGGGCGATGTACTGGCCGATCCCCGGCTCCGCCACGAGCTCGTCGTTCTCGACCAGCACGTGGCCGCGCAACAGCACGGTCTCGGGCGAGCCGGTCACCTGCGTGCCCTCGTAGAGGTTGTAGTCCGTCTTCGAGTGCTGGTCGGCCGCGGTGATCGTGAGCTGCTTCTCGGGGTCGAAGACCACGATGTCCGCGTCCGAGCCGACGGCGATCGTGCCCTTGCGCGGGTAGAGGCCGAACAGCTTCGCCGGGTTCGTCGCGAGCAGCTCGACCATCCGGTTCAGCGTGATCCGGCCCTCGCGGACGCCGAACTGGTGGATCATCTGGAGCCGGTTCTCGAGCCCGGGCCCCCCGTTCGGGATCTTCGAGAAGTCGTCCCTGCCGAGCGACTTCTGGGTGTCCCAGCGGAACGCGCAGTGGTCGGTCGAGATCGCGGAGAGGATGTCCGTGCGGACTGCGTTCCAGAGGATCTCCTGGTTCGCCTTGTCCCGGGGCGGCGGCGTGTAGACGTACTTGGCGCCCTCGAAGTTCGGCCGCTCTAGGAAGCTGTAGTCCACGAAGAAGTACTGGGTGCAGGTCTCGCCCCACACGTCCCAGCCCTTCTCGCGCGCGAGGGCGATCGGCTCGACCGACTCCTGGCACGAGACGTGGACGACGTAGAGCGAGGCGCCGGCGACGCGGGCGAGCTGGATCGCGCGGTTGGTGGCCTCCCCCTCGGTCTCGGGCGGGCGCGTGAGCGCATGGTAGTGGGGCTCGGTGTGGCCCTCGGCGAGCGCCTCCTTGACGAGCACGTCGATCGCGTCGCCGTTCTCGGCGTGAACCATCACGAGCGCGCGGGTCTTGGCCGCGACCTCCATCGTCCGGAAGAGCGTCTCGTCGTCGACCATCAGCGCGCCCTTGTAGGCCATGAAGAGCTTGTAGGAGGTGATCCCCTCGTCCGGGAGCGCGGCGAGGTCTTCGAGCGTCCCGCCGTCGTGCAGGTCCGTGACGGCCATGTGGTAGCCCATGTCGATCACCTGCTTGCCGTTGGCCTTGGCGCGCCACTCGGCGATGGCCTCCGCGAAGGTCGAGCCCGGCGGCTGGATGATGAAGTCCACATGGGTGGTCGTCCCACCGAATGCCGCGGCTGTCTGGCCTGACTCGACGTCGTCGATCGTCGTCGTTCCGCCGAAGGGCATGTCGAGGTGCGTGTGCGGATCGACCATCCCCGGCAGGACGTACTTGCCGGTCGCGTCGATGACCTTGTCGGCGGGCTGGTCGAGCGACTCGCCGATCAGCGTCACCGTCTCGTCCTCGGCGTAGATGTCGGCGACGTAGTCGTCGGCGGCGGTGACGATCCGGCCGCCCTTGATCAGTACGGACATTTGGCTCCTCCCTTCGCTCTTCGACGAGTTTAGGCTCCGCGTCGTGGCGCTGTCACCGAGCCGCACGGTTGCCGAGCTGAAGGAGCTCCGCGAGCTCACCGAAGACGCCGACGGCGCGCAGCGGGTCGCGTGGACGGAAACGTGGGAGCGGGCGCGGGAGTGGCTGCGCGGCAAGGTTGCGGAGACCGGTGCGCGGGAGGAGATCGACGAGGCGGGGAACCAGTGGTTCACGATCGGCGAGGGGCCCGCGCTGCTGATTGGCGGGCACATCGACTCGGTGCCCAACGGCGGGTGGCTCGACGGGGCGCTGAACGTGGTCGCGGGAGTCGAGGTGCTGCGGCGGATCGCCTCGGAGGGATCGCCTTCGTGCGCGGTGCGCCTCGTCAACTGGGCCGACGAGGAGGGGGCTCGATTCGGGCGTTCGCTGTTCGGCTCTTCCGCGGCGGCGGGGTCGATGGCGGACCAGGACGAGCTGCGTGCGCGGCGCGACGCGGAGGGCGTTGCGCTGCCCGACGCCGTCGGCGCGTACGGCGTCGATCTGGACCGCGCGCGCGAGGCGCGACGGCAGCTGGAGGGTGCGGCGGCCTACCTGGAGCTGCACATCGAGCAGGGGCCGGTGCTGGAGTCGCTGGATCTTCCTCTCGGCGTGGTGCTCGGGACGTTCGGGGTCGAGCGGCACCAGGTGACGTTTCGTGGCCAGGCCGCGCACGCCGGTTCGACGCCGATGGGCAAGCGGCGCGACGCGCTGGCCGGCGCGGCAAGGCTGGAGCTGGAGATTCGCGAGATCGCTCGGCGGGTCGGTGACGGTGCCGTGTGCACGATGGGCGGGGTCGTCACGCGGCCGGGGATCGTGACCTCGGTGGTCGAGACCGCGGAGTGCCTGCTCGACCAGCGCCACCTGGACGCGACGAAGCTCGCGGAGATGCTGAGCAACGCGGAGGCGGCATCGCGGCGGTTCGCCGAGGAAGAAGGCATCGAGGTCGAATGGGAGCGGATCTGGAACATCGAGCCGATCCTGTTCGACTCGGAGCTGATCGAGCTTGCGGACGAGGCGGTGACAGCGGTTGCAGGCCGCTCGCACCGGCTCCCTTCCGGGCCGCTGCACGACGCGGCCGAGGTGGCCCGGGCCGGGGTGCCGACGGTGATGCTTTTCGTCCAGAGCCTGCGGGGGCTCTCGCACACGAAGCTCGAGGACACGCACGAGGAGCACCTCGAGCTGTCCGTGCAGGCGCTCGATCGGCTGGCCGACAAGGCGATCGCGCGGATCGCCGGCGGCTCGGCTTAGAAGTCACGCATTCGGCGCGAAGGCGTCACACACGCGTGACGCTTTCGTCGGCACGCTCGAGGCATGCGATTCGTTCAGCTCCTGGTCGACCACGAACGGGCCTGCGGCGGAGCTGGGCCCGCGTTCCCGGGTTCGACCGGTTCCTCAGCGACTGGGGGTGCGTGGATGCGCTAGCCGCTTAGAAAAACCGAACCAGTGCGACACCTGCCGCGAGCAGGGCCACGCCCGCGATGCGTCCGGCGCTCAGGCCGTGCTCCTTGTAGAGCACGCCGTAGTGGTCGAGCACCACGGAGCAGAGGATCTGCCCGAAGATCACCGCAGCGAAGAGGTTGAGCGCGCCGAGGCGCGGCGCCGCCGCCACTGCACTCGCGACATAGCCGGCGCCGACCGCGCCACCGAGCCAGCCCCACCAGGGCACATTCCCGAGCCGCCCCGTCGAGATCACGCCGCGCGTGGCGATCAAGGAGAGCAGCACGAGCACGATCGTGCCGACCGCGAACGAGATCGCCGAGGCCCTGATCGGCCCGCCGACGAACGTCGCCAGCCGTGCGTTGATTCCCGTCTGGAAGGGGAGCGCGGCGCCAGCTGCGATAGCGAGGAGCAGGAAGGCGACCGCCATTTCCGGCCCGATTTCGGGGCGGTATGCTCATTCCCCTGCCACCGACCGGGGAGTCGAAGATGCTGAGCTTCGGAGTCACCTCGCTGCCGGATCCGCCGTACACGCGCCTCGTCGAGGTGCTGCAGCAGGGCGAAAGCCTTGGCTTCGAGTACGGCTGGACCTACGACTCGCACATCCTCTGGCAGGAGAGCTACGCACTCCTGGCGATCGCAGGCGTCCAGACCCAGAGCATCAAGCTCGGCCACTGCGTCACGAACCCCGGCATCCGCGACCCGACGATCACCGCCAGCTGGTACGCGACGATGCAGGACATCACGAACGGCCGGATGGTCATGGGCATCGGCCGCGGCGACTCGTCGCGGCGCGTCGTCGGGCTCAAGCCGGTGAAGGTCGACGAGTTCGAGCGGCGCCTCGAGATGATCAAGGACCTGATGAACGGTCGGCCGGTCGAGTGGAACGGCAAGGAGCTCGAGCTCAAGTGGGTTCGCAAGGAGCTCCCGGCGATCCCGATGCACGTCGCGGGCTATGGGCCGAGAGCCCTCGGCGTCGCGGGCCGCGTCGGCGACGGCGTGATCATCCAGCTCGCGGACCCGCAGATCATCCAGTGGATCATGCAGACGGCCCGCCACGCCGCCGAGGAGGCCGGCCGAGACCCCGATGCGCTGCAATGCATCGTCTGCGCTCCGAGCCACGTCTCCGACGACATCGCCGACGCGCGCGAGCAGGTGCGCTGGTTCCCGGCGATGGTCTCGAACCACGTCATGGACCTGATCGAGCGCTACGGCGAGAACTCGGACGAGATCCCATCCGCGCTCACCGACTTCGTCAAGGCCCGCAAGTTCTACGACTACAAGGAGCACAGCCGCGTCGGCGCCAAGCACGGCGAGTTCGTGACCGACGAGATCTGCGACCGCTTCTGCGTCCTCGGCACCGCCGAGCAGGTCACGGCGAAGCTGCACGAGCTCGAGTCGATCGGCGTCGACCAGTTCGACATCTACCTGATGACGAAGGGCGCCGACGAGACGCTCTCCGTGTACGGCAAGGACATCATCCCGCAGTTCAGCGGCGTCGCGGCGTAGCGGAAGTGAGCGACCTCGCCGTTCTCGACGTCGTGCCGAACGAGGCCGAGGCCGAGCTCCTCTGCGCCATCCTGGAGGACGCAGGAATTCCCGCGATGCAGCGGGTCACGGCGATGGGCGCCGGCGCGATGGGCGGTCTGCCGGTCGGGGCGCGCGAGATCCTCGTCCGAGCCGAAGAGCTCGAACGCGCCCGGGAAGTCCTCGAGCGACAGGAACGCGAGAGCAGCTAGGACACGCCGTCGAGCAGCGCCCAGTTCCCGGCGAGCGCCGACTCGGCGAGCCCGACGAGCCGTTCGTCGTCCGAGCCCTCGAGGCGCGACCGAGCCTCGGCAGCGTGCTCGTGGTCGAGCTCCGAGTGCAGCTCGAAGTACGCGGTTCCGGGCGAGCCCTCCGAGAAGCCGTAGTGCTCGACGAGCCCGCGCAGCTTCGTCGCGGAGATCGCCGGCTGTCCCGACTCGACCGCGTAGAGGATCGCAGCGGCCCCGAGCTCGTCGTCCGCAGCGGACCACGCCGAGGCGCAGCAGCGCGTCTCCGGCAGCGGCTCGTGCGCGGCCCCGTCGCCCAGAGCCGATGCGAACTCGTCCCAGAGAGCGATGTGCGAGGCCTCTTCCTCTGCGTGCAGCCCGGCCGTCCGCGCCGAGCGCGCTAGCGCGACCACGGCATGCCGGTACTCACCCGCGTACCGCGCCAGCTCGTCCTGGCTCAGCTCGCCGCGCTCCCAGCGCACGTAGAAGGGATGCTCGAGCACGTTCCACCGCTCTCGGGCGGCGTCGATCGCTGCAATCACGTTCATCTGGGCTCCTCCCGTCCGCACGACCCTGCGCCGCGATCCTACAACGAGCGAGAGACGTGGTAGAAGGAACGGATGAGACTGAGACGCCGCAACGGCCGCCCGCAGGTGTCGCGGATCCTCGTCGCGACCGACCGGTCCGAGACCGCCGAGCGCGCCGTGGGGTTCGCGACGGAGATGGCCGCCCGCTACGAGGCCGAGCTGCTGCTGCTCCGCGTCCTGCTGAGCGACGAAGGCCTCGTCGCAGAGGCCGCCCGGGATCTCGCCGAGCAGGCGCGCGAGCTGGCCGGAGACCGCGGCCGCTCTTCCGTCGTCGTCGCCGATGACCCTGCGGACGCGATCGTCGAAGCCGCTCGCCAGGAAGAAGCGGACGTGGTGGTCGTGGGGAGCGTCGGCATGGCCGGCCGCAAGGAGTTCCTGCTCCGCAACGTGCCGAACCGCGTCTCGCACAACGCTCCCTGCACCGTCGTGATCGTCCAGACGCGGGAAGATTCGTGAGCCCGCGCTTGCGACGGCGTCCTCAGGAGGCTGAGGCATCGGCATCGCCGATGGCTCCGTCTGAGCTGACCGGTCGACGCGTCCTTCGGCGGAAGGTTGACCTGTGAGCACGGCAGCGGACGAGCGGCTGCTCGGGCGAGCGACCCGGATCGCGACGGTCCTCGGCAAGTACGGTCTCACGGAGGCTCGCCGCGATTCCGACACCCCACAGCAGCGCGCGCGCCGCCTCCGCGAGGCGCTCGAGGAGCTCGGCCCGACGTTCGCCAAGCTCGGCCAGATCCTCTCGACCCGCCCCGACCTGCTGCCACCCGAGGCCGTCGCCGAGCTTGCGGCCCTCCAGGATCAGGTCACGCCGCTGACCGAGGCCGAGGTCGTCGAAGTGATGGAGCAGGAGCTCGGAGTCCCGTGGGAGGACGTCTTCGCGAGCATCGAGCCCGAGCCGCTCGCCGCGGGCACGATCGGGCAGGTGCACCGGGCGGTCCTCGAGGACGGCGAGCGCGTGGTGGTCAAGGTCCAGCGGCCCACGGCCAAGCACGACATCTACCGCGACCTGAGCCTCCTCGAGCTCTTCGCCGAGAAAACGGCGAACCGCGAGGCCCTTCGCAGGATCGTCGACATCCCCGCGGTGATCGAGCACCTCTCCGACTCGCTGCGCCGCGAGCTCGACTTCAAGCTCGAGGCCGCGAACGTCGAGCGCCTCCGAGCCGCGCTCGGCAACTACGAGCGTCTCGGCGCCCCGCGCGTGCTCGAGCAGCTCACGACGAGCCGCCTGCTCGTGCTCGAGGAGATCCCGGGTGTGCCGGTCCGCCAGATGCCCGAAGGCCCCGAGCGGCGGGAGGTCGCGCGCCAGCTGCTCGAGTTCTACTACCACCAGATCCTCGTCGAGGGCTTCTTCCACGCCGACCCGCACCCCGGGAACATGCTCTGGTGGGACGGGCGCGTCTACTTCCTCGACTTCGGGATGGTCGGCGAGCTCACGCCGGAGATGCGCGGCCACCTCCTGCTGCTCCTGCTCGCGTTCTGGCAGGAGGACGTCAGCTTCCTGACCGAGGTCGTGTTGATCATGGCCGGCCCCGAGGCGGAGCACGCCGACGCGGCGGGGCTCGAGGCCGACCTCACCCAGCTGCTGCGCCGCTACCGGCACACGTCGCTCGGCGAGATCCAGCTCGGCCCGCTGCTCCAGGAGATCGCGCAGTCGGCGACCGCGCATGGCGTCCGCCTGCCTGCGAGCCTGGTGCTGACCGGCAAGGCGCTCGCGCAGATGCAGCTCACGGCGACGGAGCTCGACCCGGAGCTCGACCCGTTCTCCATCGTCGGCCGGTTCCTGATGCGCAACCTGCTCAGCCGTGCCCAGGAGGGCGTCGAGCCGAAGCGGCTCTTCTACGACGTCTCGAAGCTGAAGGTGCGCGCGGAGCGGCTGATCGAGGCCTTCGAGCGGATCACCGGCGCCCGGCCCGGCGCCAAGCTGCAGGTCGACGTGCGCGGGATCTCGCCGCTCGAGCGGACGATCCGCGTCGCCGCCCGCCGCCTCGCGCTCGCCATCACGGCCGGCTCGGCGCTCGTCGCGACCGGCGCGACGGCCGCGGCGGTGCACGTCGCGAGCTGGGTGCCGATCACCCTCGGCGCTCTCGGCGGCACGTTCACCGCGCTGCTCGTGCTGGATCTGCTGCGGGGCGGCCGCTGACGGCTAGCGCTTCTTCAGCGCGCGGGTGACCCGCCGCTCGAGGAGGAGCGCGACCATGCTCATGAGCGTCCCGAGGAACGCGCGTTCCAGGCGCCTCCGCACGCTTCGACCCTAGCGCAGCTCGAGGCTTGCGGTCCCGCTCAGATCGATCCACGCGCGGCCGCGGCCCTCGACGATCCGGATCATCACGGCCTCGCAGTGACGGCATCGCCCGACGATGCCCGCACCGAGGTAGACGTCGAGCCTCGCCAGCTCGCCGTGAGCGCCGCAGGCGCCGCAGATCATCTCGAGCGCCGTCAGGTCCGAGCCGAAGCGTTCGAGCAGCAGTCCGCCGATCGCATTGCCGTCGAGCCTGAGGTCGAGCATCTCCATCGTCAGCTCCCTGTCGCTCCGAACCGCTCGGTTCTGATCCAGTCTGCCTCGTAGCCGAGCCCGAGCAGGCCGTCGGCCGCCGCGTCGACGAACCGAGTCGACCCGCAGACGTAGACCCGCGGCGACTCCGAGGCCGGCCAGGCGACCTCGGCCAGCAGCTCCCGGTCGATCCGCCGCGAGTAGCCGGTCCAGCCCGGCGGCTGGGCACGCGTCAGCGTGTAGACGACGTCGAGCCCGAGAGCCTCGAGCTCGTCGCGGTAGATCACGTCCTCCCAGGTGCGCGACGAGTAGACGAGCCGCATCGGCGTCGGAGAGCCGATCCGCGCCCGGTGCCGCGCCATCGCCAGCAGCGGCACGACGCCAGAGCCGCCGGCGACCAGGAGCACGGGCTCCGGCTCGTCGCCGTCCCAGACGAAGAAGCCGCCGATCGGCCCACGCACCTCGAACTGGTCGCCGTCGCGGGCCTCGTCGACGAGGTAGGGCGAGACCTCACCGTCGTCGAGTCGCTCGATCGTCAGCTGGACGCCGTCGCCCGGCGCCGAGGCGATCGAGTAGCTCCGCTCCGCCTGGTAGCCGTCCTCCGCGGTCAGCCGCACGTCGAGGTGCTGTCCCGCGCGGTGACCGGCCCAGCCGCCCACCTGGAGGTCGAGCGTCCTGACGCGCGGCGTCTCCTGGACGGCGCCGGCGACCGACGCGGCGAGCCACGTCAGTCGCCTGACCACCGCCGTTTCAGCCACGCGGGAAGCCTTTCAGCTTGCGGCGAGCCCCGCCACCGTTGGCGGGACGCCGCCGATCTCGCCGATCGGCCTCAGACCACCGTCCTCGCCGACGCTCCAGGCGAGGACCCGCTGCGCGTCCGCGTCGATCGCGTAGAGGAACCGCCCATCGCCCGACAGCGCCTCGTCGCGAATCCCGGGCATGTCACGCCCCGTCGAGCCTGCGATCGGCTCCAGGAGCTCCAGGCTGCCGCCCTCGCGAACCGCGTAGCTCGAGATCGTGCCGTCGCCGAAGTTCGTGACGTAGACGAACCGACCGTCGCGGGTCGCCGCGGCCCAGCAGACCTCGCTGCGCGTGTCCGCCACGGAGGCACTGACCGGCTCCAGGCGGCCGGGGCCGGCGAGCGCGTACGACGAGGCCGCGGCCTTGCCGATCTCGCCGCCGAAGGCCTCGGTCACGACCACGGAGCCGTTGACGAAGTCGAACCCGTACGGCGTCGCGCCCGACGACGCGATGGTCTCAGGGCCCTCCGCGTAGCCGCGCTCGTCGACGGTGAAGGCGCTGATGCTGTTCGTTCCGCGCTCCGTTACCACGAGCGTCCTGCCGTCCGGGCTGAAGGACACCTGCGCCGGGTCGGCGCCGCCGCTGAGCTCGCGCGCCGAGCCCTCGAGTGGGGCCAGGCCATCGCTGAGGTTGAACCCGCTGACGCCGGGCGCCCCGTTGTTGAGCGCGTACACGAGCTCACCGTGGACGGCGATGCTCGTCGGCGAGCTGCCGCCCGAGGCCACCGTGGAAGCAAGCCGGAGCCCGTCCGGCTCGACGGCGAACAGCGAGAGCTCGTCGCTGCCGGCATTCGCGACGAGCAGCCAGGCGCCGTCGTCGCTGAGGACGACGGAGCTCTGCGAGGCGAGATGCGGCTTGCCGGTGCCGCGACCGCCGGTGTCGTAGGTGCCGAGCAGCGACAGTCGGCCGTCGGCCGAACGGTCGAAGGCGACGACCTCGTTCTGCTCCGCATCGTTCGTCTGGACATAGACCCGTTCGTTCATGTGCCCTCCCATGACCCCGCGATTGACGTCGATCAGTCGCGTGAGGCGCGCGAGCGTTACGCTCGACTTCAGTGAGCTTCTTCGAGCCTCCGCCGCCGCCCGATCCACCCGAGTTCCCGGCGATCCCGAGGCCACCGCCGTGGTCGCAGGCTCCGACCAACGAGCTCGGCGCGCCTGTGCCGCTCCGCCTTGTGCTCGCACGAACAGATCGCGTCGCGGTTGCGCTGGTGGGTGCCGTCGCGTACACGTCGGGCACTGCGTTCACGTTGGCGGTGCGCTGGCAGCAACCGAGCGGCGACGCCCTCATAGGAGAGCCATGGGAGCTGCCCTTCGGTCACCACCACCTACTTGAGCAGCGGGGCGGCGGCGTTCCTCTGGAAGTCCTGCGCTTCGGAGTCCAGTTCTCAGACGGACGCAAGGCGACGACGCTCTCGGGCACGTTTCCGTTCACGCGGCCAGGAGAGCCCGAGGAGGAGCAACACGGCCCGGTACTCAGCCCTGGAGGCGGCGGCGGTGGCCCGGGTCACTGGGACTCGGAGTTCTGGCTTTGGCCGCTGCCTCCGGCCGGCCCGGTGAAACTCGCCGTCGAGTGGCCCAAGGAAGACATCGAGCTGACGATGCGCGAGGTCGACGCGGCGGTGTTCCTCGAGGCGAGCAAGAAGTCAGAGGTTCTCTGGCCCGAGCAGGGCGGCGGCGAAGCTGGCTCTGTGAGCCAGATCGTCTTGCGGAGCGAAGGAGAAACCCCTAGCGGCTGATCGAGAGCAGCGACGGCGTCATCGCGCCGCCGCTGCCGGGGCGGAGGACGGTCACGTACGCGGTGGTGCCGGAGAGGGCCGTCGTCCAGAGCATCCGCGAGGTCGGCTTCGGCGGGCGCGTGCACGGCAGGTGCTCGCCCTGGCTCGTGTGGCCCCGCTCGTGCCCGGCGTCCTGGCCGGCGAGCGGCGGCAGCTTGTAGAGGAGACGCCCGGCCCCGTTTCCGACCAGCGGGCCCAGGCGCAGCTCCTGGTCGCAGCGCGACAGGCGCACGTACAGCAGCTTCGAGCCGACCCGGTCGGGATTCAGCAGCTGGCTGTGCGTCGAGGAGCGCAGCCGAATCCGCTTGCCCGTGGCGAGGTCGAAGAGGAAGAGCGTGCTGCCGCCGGGACCGGCGACGTGGTAGAGGACGGTGTCGGCGGAGAGCGACGGGCGGCCGAGGGTTCCGCGCTTCTGCGAGGCGCTGATCGCGATCGTGTGCGTCGGGTCCGCGAAGGCGAAGCCGCGGAGCTGTTCTCTCCCGCTCGCGAGGCCCACCCGGTACACGAGCCAGGTGTCGGACACCGCGAGCTTCTCCACTCCGGGGATCGCCAGCTGCAGGACGGGCTGCAAGTTCAAGCTGTTGGCAATCGTCACCTCGGGGCCGACATGCCACGCGATCCGCGTATCCCCGAGCGCAGGGTCGCTTCCGGGCAGCCGCGTTTGCCCGCCGTCGCGCAGCAGCACGCCGCCGATTCCCGGCTCCTGCCAAACGAGGTCGGTGCCTGCGGCGCTGGGATCGCCGCCGCGGAGCACCACCCGTGTCGCCGCCCGCGCCTCCCCGGCCGCGAGCGCGAGCACGAGGCTCGCCGCCGCGAGCACGCGCAGGGCGCGGAGCCCTTGCGGCCGCTCGGCCAGCGCGGTCTCGTCGCGCATCAGCAGCACCGGCAGGGCTCGCCCCGCGGCGAAGCTCAACCCGACCGCGATCGCTCCCGGAAAGCCGGCGGCCACGGTCAGCGGCAACAAGGCCCAGGCAGCCGCGGCGGGCACGAACGTCATGAGCCCGGTGCCGAGCAGCAGCCCGTAGAGGAACAGCGCACGCGGGAGCGGCATCGTCCGTCGCCAGGGCTCGGGCACCTGGAAGTGCACCTGCGGCCGGACGCGCAGCCCGGCGAGGTCCGCGAGCACTGCGACGCCTGCGAGCACCGCGGCGCCGATCAGGAACCAGCGCCCCGGCTCCAGGAGCGCTCCGAGCAGGCCGAGCGCCCCGAACATCGCGGCGGCACCGACGGCGAGACCGGCGGTGAAGCTCGCTCCGGCGAGAGCCCGGTGGCGCGCGGCACGCACGGTGCCGACCATCGAGAGGCTTCAGGGCGACCAGGCGCCCGCGAGCCCGACCAGGAGCCCGGTCAGCGCGACGGCGGCGGTCAGCACTTGACCTTCGAGTCGTAGTACATGACGCAGAACACGTGGCGGCCGTGGTAGCAGTAGCCCGTCAGCGCGGCGTCGCCGTTGATCCGGCGGCGCGTGTACCCGCAGCAGTCCCGCAACTGGCGCACGTGGCCGCCGCAGCACCGGTACCACGAGCCGTCGAAGTACGGGCGGAACCCGTGCTCGCGGGCGGCGACCTCGCAGATCCTCGTGCGCGGCGCGGGGGGGAGCGGGTTGCCGTCCGGGTCGCGCAGGAGGTTGCCCTGCGCGTCGACCGGGCGGTCGAGCTTGTCGACGAGGCGCCCGAGATCGTCGACCGGGTGGCCGTCGGAGGCACGGAGCGGAAAGCCGTCGCGGTCGATCCGCGGCAGCCCGATCGGGTGCGGGCAGGAGCCGGTCGTGTAGATGTGGCCGCAGAAATGGAAGGCCTCGGCCTGCTGCGCCCGGAGCGCCGCCGCGACGACCCCGGTTCCGCTCACGGCCAGGAGGAACTTGCCGGCACGCGCAAGGAACCCTCGCCGCGAGCTGCTTTCGGCGACGGCTTCGCTAAGCACTCACTGGGCGGGTCGCGTGGGCGAGGAGGCTCTCGAGCTGGAAGAGCGAGTTGAACGTTCCTTTCGCGAGCACGTCACCGTCGGCGGAGAGCACGACGGCGTACGGGCTGCCCGGGATGTCCAGCGCTCGCCAGGCATCCGCGTCAGCCTCCTCGTCGAAGAGCTCGAGCTCGACCTCCGGGTCGGAGGCGACGAGCCTCAGCGTCGGTTCGAGCGCCTGGCAGAGCGCGCAGCCCGGAGACGTGAAGACGGCGATCGCGAGCGGCGAGGTCCGGTCGAAGCGCTCGATCAGGTCGAGCCGGCTGCCGAGCTCCGGGCCCTCCTCGTCGAGCGAGAGCGCCGACTGGGGCGCGACCGCGACGCGCAGCTCGCCGAGCTCCCGCGCCAGGGCGAGCACCGCGACAGCGAGGCCGGCGACCGCGACGAGCGCCACGGCGAGGCCGATCCCGAGCCAGGCGTCGGTCGACGGCTGCGTGTTCGGGAGGAAGGGGAGCACGGCGAGTGCGGCCGCGAGCGCGGCAGTTCGCCCGACGGCCGGCCAGCCGATCCGCGAGCGCGCGCCGAAGCACCCACAGGGCGCGCCCGCGCGGCCGCGGGCGATCGCGACGACGAGGGCGATCGCGAACGACCCGAGCAGCACTGCGGCTGCCTCGGCCGCCCCCGGCACGCCCGCGGCGAGCGCAGCTCCGAGCAGCGCCTCCGTCCCGATCGTCGCCGCCCAGAGCACCGAGCGCGCCCGCGCCGAGCCGATCCCGTACGAGCGGAGCGCGTCGCGCGCGCGGGCTCCGGCGAGCAGCTTGGTCACGGCGGCGCCGATCAGCACCGCGGCGAGGCAGAGGCGAAGGAGACCCACGACCGTCAAAGGCCGGTGGAGAATACCCCCGAAGGAGGTGGGCCCGTGACCCTGCTCTGGTTC
>DATDMJ010000112.1:0-16396 GCA_036518855.1 Gaiellaceae bacterium
GAGCTCCTCGAAGACGTCCTTGTACTCGCCCTTGCGGTCGCGGACGACCGGCGCGTTGACCGTGAACTTCGTCCCCGCAGGGAGCTGCAGGATCTGGTCGACGATCGCCTCCTGGCTCTGGCCCGCGATCGGCCGGCCGCACACCGGGCAGTGCGGGTGGCCGATCCGCGCGTAGAGCAGGCGCAGGTAGTCGTAGATCTCGGTCACCGTGCCGACCGTCGAGCGCGGGTTCCGCGAGGTCGTCTTCTGGTCGATCGAAATCGCCGGGCTGAGGCCGTCGATCGAGTCCACATCCGGCTTCTCCATCATCTGCAGGAACTGGCGGGCGTAGGCCGAGAGCGACTCCACGTAGCGCCGCTGGCCCTCCGCGTAGATCGTGTCGAAGGCCAGGCTCGACTTCCCGGAGCCCGAGAGGCCGGTGACGCAGATCAGCTTGTGGCGCGGCAGGCGGACGGTGACATCCTTGAGGTTGTGCTCCCTCGCGCCGTGGACGACTAGCTCTTCCTGGCCCATAACCACGCCATGTTAGCCGCCTTGGGAGACGCGAACAAGTGTTCGCTGAAAGCCTATTGGCAAATCCCTGGGCCGGGGGAAGAGGCCCGGCGCGCCGTGGCCGAAGGAGTGACTCTGCGGCTGTTCCTGCGGAGGATCGAACCAAAGGAGACAGCCAAATGGCTCTACGTGCAGGATTCGCCGCAGCCTCGCTGCTCGGTGTCGTGACGACCTTCGGAACGACGCTCTGGTCCGCCAGCGTCGGAGTGCTCGTCGCGCTCTTCGGCGCGTTCGCGGCAGGCGAGATCCTGCCCCGGAGGCGCACGTCCAGGGGCGACAGCTGACCTGGTCCGCGCTTCTGCTTCTCGCCGTCCTCGTCGCACTCGATATGCAGAACATCGCCTCCCGCTGGGGGCGGGTGATCTCGCTTGGTGAGGCGACGACGGACGACTACACGCTGGTCGTGCCGATCTTCGGCGATCCGCGCTACTTCCGGAACGGCGAGTACCTCCGGCAGTACCGCGGCAACGTGCTCCTCGCCGTCAACGTCGACAGCCCGAAGATGCGGCGGTTCGTCGAGGAGCTCCGGACGGACGGCTGGCGGGTTCACGCTTCGCGGCTGACCGGACGGGTCTCCTGCCCGGAGATCGTCTTCGACGCGCTCCGAAACGTCTCCACCGCCTACGTGATCCGGATCGACGGCGACACCGTCGCTCGTGAGGATCCCGGCCGTGTCGTGGCAGCCGTTCGGGAGGCGGACGCGGACCTCTGCAGCGTGAAGGTGACCGTGTCGCGGCGCGAGACGCTCATCGAGAAGCTGCAGGCGGTCGAGTACGACATGTCGATGCTGGGCCGGCACAACCGCCCGTGGATGACCAGCGGCGCGTGCATGATCGCGCGGACCACTTCCCTCCGGCAGATCCTCGCCGCCCACTCGTTCTGGTTCCCGGGCGAGGACATCGAGACCGGAGTGATCGCGCGGCACTTCAAACTCGCCGTCCGGCACGTCGACGTGCGCTTCTACACGGATGCGCCGGAGACGTTCCGCGCCTGGTTCCGCCAGCGCAAGATGTGGTGGTCGGGCAGCTTCCGGATGGCGTTCGTCAACGCCGACCAGACCCTCCGGTTCCCGCTGACGTTCGTCTACACCGCCTGCGTCGTGTGGCTGCTGTGGATCGCGAAGTGGCGCGAGCTCGTGGATGTCCGCCACATCGCGGCGATCCTGCCGTTCGTGATCCTGCTCTACACGGGGGTCTGCTTCTGCTCGAACTGGAGCGTCCGCAGCCGCTGGATGATCGTCTACCCGTACTACGCGCTCTTCCAGGCGCTCGTCCTGCCGCCGGCCGGGGCGGCGTACTACCTCTGGCTCTGGTTCAGGCGCGGCACGCTTCGACCCCCGGGCCGGTACCGAATCGGCTTCCGTCGCGCCTGGCTCGACTCGAAGAAGCGGCTGCCGCACCAGCGCGCGAGCGCATACGCGGACCTCGATGCCGACCGCTGGGCCGCCGACCGCGCCGTCAGGTGATGTCGGCGCGCCTCAGAGAGCTGCCTCCGAGCAACGCGGCAACCGCGACGTAGACGAGCGCGACGCCGATGCCGGCACCGAAGGCGAGCAGGTCGGAGCCCTGGTTCCCGGCCTCGAACAGCGATGCGACGACATGTCCCGGCCCGTAGCGGTCGACGTGCGCGACTCCGAGCAGCGGCTCGCCGACGAGCAGCCAGACGAGCGCGATCACGATCGCCGCCGTCTGCCGTCGAAGCAGCGAGCCGAAGCCGATCCCGAAGGCGCCGGTAAAGGCGGCGGCGAGCGCAGTCCCCAGCACGAGCCGCAGTGAGGCTCCGGAGGCGAGGTGGATCGGGACGGACCTCGAACGCAGCAGCAGCGCCGCATAGCCCCACGCAAACGCACACGAAGCGAGCCCGAGGGCGGCCCCGGCGATCGCCGCGGCACCGACCTTCGCACCGAGCACGCGCTCACGAACGGGCGCGACGAGGAAGGTCTGGCCGATCGTGCCGTGCGTGAACTCGCCGGCGGAGGCCACGATTCCGAGGATCAGCGAGATCAGCGCCGAGACCGCCGCGATCGAGACGACGTCGCGCTGCTGACGGGGCCCGGCCAGCGAGTCGAGCGAGTCCTGGAAGGCGTGGATGGTGATCACGAGGATCTCGAGCCCCAGTATCAGCAGGCCCAGCCAGAGGAGCAGACGCGTCGTCCGCAGCTTGAGCAGCTCCGCGTTGACGAGCCTCATTCCTCTTCCCCCTCCTCGTCGTCTCCGGTCAGCTCGAGGAAGACCTCCTCGAGACTCGCGCTCTCGCCGCGAAGCTCGTGGAGCACGATCCCGGCCGCGGCGGCGACCTCCCCCACTCGCTCCGGCGGCGCGGTGGCGCGGAACCCGCCGTCGGTGTGGGTGGCGTCGATTCCCGCGGCCGCGAGGCGCTCGCCCAACCGCTCGGCGTCGGGCGAGCGAACGATCGTCGCGCCGGCGGCTCGTCCCGTGAGGGCGGCGAGCGGCTCGTGAGCGACGAGCCTCGCCTTGTGGATGATCACGACCTCGTCCGCGAGCTGGGCGATCTCCGCGAGAACGTGGCTGGAGATGAAGACCGTGCCGCCGCCGTCGGCGAACGAGCGCAGGAAGTTGCGCAGCCACCGGATTCCCTCCGGGTCGAGGCCGTTCGCCGGCTCGTCGAGCACGAGCAGGCTTGGATTCCCGAGCAGCGCCGCGGCGACGCTGAGCCGCTGTCGCATGCCGAGGGAGTAGGTCTTCACCGGCCGCCGCGCCGGCGAGGAGAGCTCGACCTGCGCGAGTGTCTCGTCCGCCCGCGCGGTCGGGATGCCTGCCGCCGTTGCGAGCACGCGCAGGTGGTTGCGCCCGCTCCTGCCCGGGTGGTAGCTGGACGCCTCGAGGACCGCGCCGACCGACCGGACCGGATCGGCGAGCTTCCGGTACGGCTGCCCGTCGACGAGCGCCTCGCCGTTCGTCGGGCGAACGAGCCCGAGCAGCATCCGCAGCGTCGTGGTCTTCCCTGCGCCGTTCGGTCCCAGGAAGCCGGTGATCCGGCCCGCCGGGACCGCGAACGTGAGGCCCTCCACCGCGGTCGTCGACCCGAAGCGCTTGGTGAGCCCGCGGACCTCGAGCGGCGCGGCCATCAGCCGGCGAGGCGCTCGACGAGCCGGTAGACGTTGCGCGGCTCGGGCACGTGGTCGATCGCGAGCGGGCCGGCGACCAGCGTCCCGTAGCCGAGCAGCCGTCCCGGGAGGCTCTGCTCGAGCTCGAGGTTCTCCACCGAGCGCAGCCGGACCGCCGAGGCGCGACGGCGAAGCGTGCCGTCGACGACGAACAGCTTCTCCGTCGTCACCACGAGGTGCGAGCGCTCCCAGCGCCAGACCGCTCGCAGCGAGAGCACGGCGCCGGCCGCGATCAGCGCCGCACCGGGAACCTGCAGCGGCCACATCTGAAAGAGCAGCACCGCCCCCAGGATTGCGAGCGCCAGGGCCCCCGCGAGCGGGCGAGCGAGCACGACGCCGTGCCGGCGCGCGTCGAAACAGACCCGCTCTTCGGGAGAGGCGAGCATGGCCCCGCCCGGTTTCGCCGCTCCACCGGCCAGTCCTGCGCTGTTTGCGACACCCAGTACTTGGGGGAACAAGAGAGCGAATGGGAACCGTCGCCCGCAAGGCCGCCGTCTCGACGATCGTCGTCATCGCGATCGTCGCGGTCGCGCTCGCCCTCTGGAAGCTGAAGGTCGTGATCGCGCTCGTCTTCCTCGGCTTCGTCCTCGCCGCGGCGATGCGGCCGGGCGTCGAGCGGCTCGCCGCGTGGCGAATTCCTCGAACGGCCGGCGTGGCGCTGCACTACCTCGCGATTGCTGGGGCGCTCGCGTTGCTCCTGTGGCTCGTGGTGCCGCGGGCGATCGACCAGGTGAGCCAGGCCCTCGGCGGCGTGCCGACCTCGCGCCAGGAGCTCAACCGGCAGGCCAAGCACTCGAAAGGGATCAAGCACCAGGTGCTGGTCGCGGTCCAGACTCGCCTGACGAAGCTGCCCAAGGCGGGCTCGGTGTTCCACGGCGCGATGGCCGTGGGCCTGAAGGCGTTCGAGGTGCTCATCGGGATCGTGTTCATCTTCGCGACCGCCGCCTACTGGATCTTCGAGCGAGAGCGGGCGATTCGCTTAGTCAGCTCGCTGGTGCCACGCAAGCACCGGCGGGTGGTGCGGGACACGTGGGAGCTGATCGACCTGAAGCTCGGCGCGTTTGTCCGTGGCCAGCTGTTGCTGATCGCCTTCGTGGCGACGGTGCTCTCGCTTTCCTTCTGGGCGATCGGCCTGCCCTTCTGGCTCCTCATCGGTGTGTCCGCAGGCATCGTCGAGATCGTCCCCGTGATCGGGCCGCTCGCGGCGGGCGCACTGGCCGTGGCGGTCGGGCTCACCGTGTCGTGGCACCTCGCGCTGACCGCCGGGATCGTGGTCCTGCTCGTACGCCTGCTCGAGGACTACGTCGTCATCCCGCGGGTGATGGGCCACGTCACCGGGATCTCCCCGCTCGTGGTTTTGATCGGGGTCACCGCGATCGGACTGCTGTTCGGCGGCTTCTACGTGCTGCTCGCGACCCCGATCCTGGCCGTTCTGGTCACGCTCATCGACGTGATCGTGCGGGACAAGGACCCAGCGGAGGAGGACACGCCCACGGTGTTGTTCGCGAAGGAATCGACGGGGCGTTAAGCCTTGCGCCAGCGGCCGAAGACCAGGCCGCCCAGCGTGAAACCCAGACCGAATGTGCCTAGCGCGAAGGCGCCGATGGCGAAGGCCTTGCGAAGCGTCGAGAGCCGCTCCCAGCGGCCGAGCACCTCTTGCTCCTCGGTCGTGAGCGGCTCACCCCGGCGCCGCTTGCGCAGCGCCCCGCCTGCCCTCAAGCCGAGGTAGAGGTCGTCGAAGATCTCGGTCGATTCGTCAGCCATGAATTCAGTGTATAGCCTGCTTCGCCGTTGCCCGTGCGCCTCCTCCACCTCTCAGATCTGCACGCTGGAAGCGCGGAGGAAACGCAGGTCGAGCGCGGCCTGGAGCCGCTGATCGAGCGCGTCGCGCCCGAATTGATCGTGGTCACGGGGGATCTCGCGCACCGCGGCCGGCGGGTCGAGCACGAGCGCGCGGCGGCCTTTCTGCGCGCCCTCGGACGGCCGCTCCTCGTGATCCCGGGCAACCACGACATCCCGTACACCTTCCCCGCGCGCTTCACCCGGCCGTGGGCGGAGTTCGAGCGCCAGTGGGAGACCGTCGAGCCAGAGTTCCAGTCGGAGGACGTCGTCGTCGTCGGCCTCAACTCGGTGCGTCCGTGGCGGCACCAGTCCGGGGGGATTCGCGCGCAGCAGATCAGCCGTGCTGCGGAGCGGCTGGCGGATGCGCCGGAAGGGGCGCTTCGAGTCGTCGCCCTGCATCACCACCTGATCGGCGCGCCCTGGCGCTCGCGCAAGCGGCCGGTGGCGAAGCGCAGCGCCGTGCTCGCAGGGCTCGTCGACGCGGGCGCGGAGCTGATCCTCGCCGGGCACATCCACCAGGCCGCGGTCAGCGAGCGACACGAGTTCGAGGTCGAGCGGGACGGCCTGCGCGGGGTCACCGTCTCCGTCGCGCCGGGGCTCGGGCAGCCGCGTCCGAACCGCCGCGGCGAGGCGCGGGGCCTGCACGTCTACGAGGCGACCGCCGACACGCTCTTCGTCGCGACCTACACCTGGCGCGAAGACGATTGGGGCCTCACGGGCATTCGCCGCTTTCCGCGCGGCAGCGCGCCGCTCAGTGTGGAGGCCGCTGCGCCTCGGGGCCCGTGAGCGGGCGGTGCTGGACGAACTTGCGGTAGAGGATCAGCAGCAGCACCGCGCCCAGGAACGCGAAGAACAAACCGCCGCCCGTGCCGATCAGGAGCTTCGCGATGACCCCGCCGATCAGCGACCCGCCGATCCCGAGCGCGGCCGTCGCCCAGACGGACATCGGATCCGGCCCCGGCACCGCCCAGCGCGCAAGGCCGCCGACGATGAAGCCGAACACGAACAGCAGGATGACGAAGAGGATGATGCCCATGAGAGGAGCCTAACCCCTAGGCCGGAGCCTCAGCCGCAGCCTGCAGCTCGCGCCGTAGGTCCTTGATCTCGTCCCGCAGCTTCGCGGCGTACTCGAACCGGAGCTCCTCGGCGGCCGCGTACATCTCCTCCTCGAGCTGGATCACCAGCTTCTCCAGCTCGCCCGGGGACATGCCCTCCACCTCGGCGCGCCCGCGGCGGCGCCGGCCCGGAACCGTCGGCGACTCGAGCGCGAGGAACTCCGCGATGTCGGAGACGCCCTTGACGATCGACTCCGGCGTGATCCCGTGCTCCTCGTTGTACGCGAGCTGCTTGGCCCGGCGGCGGGTCGTCTCGTCGAGCGCGCCCTGGATCGCCTCGGTCAGCTTGTCCGCGTAGAGGAGCACGCGCCCGTTGACGTTTCGCGCGGCGCGGCCGATCGTCTGGATCAGCGCGGTCTTCCCGCGCAGGAAGCCTTCCTTGTCGGCGTCCAGCACGGCCACGAGCGAGACCTCGGGGAGGTCGAGCCCTTCGCGCAGGAGGTTGACGCCGACGAGCACGTCGTACTCGCCGAGCCGCAGCTCGCGGATGATCTGGATCCGCTCGAGGGTGTCGACCTCCGAGTGCAGGTAGCGCGCCTTGACGCCCGACTCGAGCAGGTAGTCGGTCAGGTCCTCGGCCATCTTCTTCGTCAGAGTCGTGACGAGCACCCGCTCCCCGACCTCCTCGCGGCGGCGGATCTCGTTGAGCAGGTCGTCGATCTGGTTCTTCGTCGCGCGCAGCTCGACCTCGGGGTCGACGATCCCGGTCGGGCGGATCAGCTGTTCTGCGACCCGCGTCGAGTGGCGCAGCTCGAACGGCCCCGGGGTCGCCGAGACGAACACGAGCTGCGGCACCTTCCCGAGGAACTCGTCGAAGCGCAGCGGCCGGTTGTCCAGCGCCGAGGGAAGCCGGAACCCGTGCTCGACGAGCGTCTCCTTGCGCGAGCGGTCGCCCTCGTACATGCCGCCGAGCTGGGGCACCGTCTGGTGCGACTCGTCCACGAAGATCACGAAGTCGGACGGGAAGAAGTCGAGCAGCGTGTGCGGCGCGGTGCCGGGAGCGCGGCCGTCGAGGTGGCGCGAGTAGTTCTCGATCCCGGAGCAGAAGCCGAGCTCCTGCATCATCTCGAGGTCGTACTCGGTGCGCTGCCGCAGCCGGTGCGCCTCCAGCATCTTCCCCGACGACTCGAACATCCTCACCTGTTCCTCGAGCTCATGGCGGATCTGCTCCGCCGCGCGCTCGATGGTCGGCTTCGACGTGACGTACTGCGTCGCCGGGAACAGCGCCAGGTGCTCGAGCTTCCCGTAGACCTCGCCGGTGAGCGGGTCGAAGTGCGTGATCTGCTCGACCTCGTCGCCGAAGAACGAGATCCGGTACGCGGACTCCATGTAGGCCGGCTGCACCTCGACGACGTCGCCCTTGACGCGGAAGCGGCCGCGGCCGAGCAGCGTGTCGTTGCGCGCGTACTGGATGTCGACCAGCTTGCGCAGCGCGAGGTCGCGGTCGTGCTCCTCGCCGACGGTGAGCAGGACGACCCGCTTCTCGTACTCCTCGGGCGAGCCCAGGCCGTAGATCGCCGAGACCGACGCGACGATGATCACGTCGCGGCGCGAGAGCAGCGCGGCGGTGGCGGCGTGGCGGAGGCGGTCGATGTCGTCGTTCCGCGAGGAGTCCTTCTCGATGTAGAGGTCGGCCTGGGGCACGTACGCCTCGGGCTGGTAGTAGTCGTAGTACGAGACGAAGTACTCGACCGCGTTGTCGGGGAAGAACTCCCGCAGCTCGTTGCAGAGCTGCGCGGCCAGCGTCTTGTTGTGCGCGATCAGGAGGCTCGGCCGCTGCACCTGCTCGACGATCCAGGCCATCGTCGCCGTCTTGCCGGTGCCGGTCGCGCCGAGCATCGTCTGGTAGCGCTCGCCCGCCTCGATCCCGGCCGAGAGCTCCGCGATCGCGGTGGGCTGGTCGCCGGTCGGCCGATAGACCTCGGATGTTTTGAACTCCGGCATCGAGCTAAGGGTATCCGTGTGAATGTGACCGTCGAACGGCCGCCGTACCGCGCCTACGCGACCATCATGGGCGTCTTCGCGACCGGTCTGGCGGGCGCCGGCGGCCTCGCCCGCGTGTTCGACCGCAACCCTGCCTGCCAGACGGCGCTCGACCTCGTCGTCCTCTCCGGCGCCAGCTTCAAGGCGTCCCGCACCCTTGCGCGCGACGAGGTGACGAGCTTCATCCGCGAGCCGTTCGTCCGCGGCGAGGCGCACACCGGCGAGGGCGAGGAGCCGGTCGCAGGAGGCTTCCACCAGGCGATCGGCGAGCTCGTCACCTGCTCGCGCTGCGTCGGCACCTGGGCAGCTGCAGGGCTCGCCGCGACGCAGATCCTCGCTCCCAGATTCGGGCGGCTTCTGACCTGGTCGCTGGCGGCCGCCGCGGCGAACGACTTCCTTCAGGCCGGCTTCACGGCGCTGACGGAGAAGGCAAACCAGCTGGACTAGTCCGCTCGCGGAGAGCGACGAAGGCGGCAGCGCCCATCGTCAGCGTCTGGACGAGGGCGATGCCGATCAGAACCGGCGTAGTCCCGAACGCGTCGAGAACCGGGCCCGCGACGAACAGCCCGAGCGGGTTGACGAGCGCCCAGAGGACCATCACCGTCGTCATGACCGTGGGCCGCATCGGCGCCGGGATCCGCAGCGTCGAGATCGCGTGGAGGCTCGGATTGACAAGGCCGTTGCCGATCCCCGAGACCACGATGATCGCGGACATCGCCGCAGGCGGCAGCGGCAGCCAGAGCAGCCAGAACGGCGCCACCTGTACGACGATGAGGCTGGAGAAGATCGTCAGGCCGTCGAAGCGGCGGGTCAGGTAGCGGAAGGACACCGCGTTGCCGATCAGCGCGCCGATGCCGAACGACGCGAACAGCCAGCCCGCAAGCTGCGGGTTGTGGCCGAATCGGGCCAGGACGAGCACCGGGATCGTGACGAAGAAGGCCGTCCAGGCCGCATCGCCCACCGCGAACGCCGGCCACCAGACGCGCAGCAGCCGGTCGCGTGCGAGGAAGCGCAGGCCGGCCCTGATCTGCCGGTGCTCCGGCGCCTGCTCGACCGGCCGTCGCTTCGGGACGAAAACCGCGACGAGCAGCACCGAGACGCCGTAGCTCGCCGCGTCGACGAGCAAGACGCTCGGCGCGCCGATTGCGCCGATCAGGATCCCGGCGAGCACCGGGCCGAGCAGGATCGTCATCCGGTTCGCCGCCTGGAAGAGCGTGTTCGCATCCGTGACCTCCTGCTCGCCCTCGCCGAGCAGCTCCGGCACGATCACCTTCTGGGCGGCGAAGTACGGCGCGCTGAAGGCGCCGAGGCCGAACGCGACGGCAAGGAGGACGGGGAACGTGAGGCCGCCGGTCCAGTGCAGCACCGGGATCACGAGCATCAGCGGCGCGCGGACGCCGTCGCAGAGGATCATCGTCCGCCGCGCGCCGAGCCGTCCCAGCAGGCGCCCGCCCGGCAGGCCGAGCAGCGCCAGGCCGGCCAGCTCCCCGGCAAGGACGAAGCTCGTCTTGGTGGCCGAGCCCGTTGTCACGAGTACGAACCACGGGAGCGCCAGCCAGGTCATCTGCGAGCCGGTCGTCGAGACGACCTCGGCCGCGAGCAGCGCCATCAGGCCACGCTGGGAGAAGAGCTCCCTCCGGCTCACTCTTCGACCTCGGGAAGCTCGCGCATCCGCATCAGCGGCGAGGGCAGCAGCCACAGGACCCCGGCGATCGCGGCGACCGACGAGATCCAGAGCGTCGGCCGCAGGCCGATCCAGGTGCCGAGCGCGCCGCCGAGCAGCGCGCCGAGGGGCCGCACACCGTAGTTGACGACCATGTAGGAGCCCGCGACGCGGGCCCGCAGGCGGTCCGGGACCAGGGCGGTCTTGATAGACATGCCGACGATGTCGAGGATCATCACGCCGAACCCCGAGAGAAACTCGGCCGCGAAGAGGCACAGGAGCACGACCCAGTGCGGGCCGTGCGCGAACGGCACGAGCACGAGCGGCGCCGGGAAGAGCACGCAGCTGAGCACGTAGGCGGGACCGACGCCGAGCCGGCGGCTGATCTTGCCCGTGAGAATCGAGCCGATCAGCCCGCCGATCGAGGCCGCGCCCAGGACGAGGCCGAGCGCGGTCGGGCGCACGCCTAGCGTCTTGGTCGCGTACAGGATGAACAGCGCCCAGAAGACGAAGTTGAAGAAGTTGATCGTGGCCGTCGCGAGCAACGACGCGCGGATCACGGGCGACCGCCAGAGGTAGCGCATGCCTGCCTTGATGTGCCCGCGCTCGGCTTCCTCGGTCGGCGGCTCGACCGGTGAGATGGTCGTGAGCGCGAAGCCGGAGAAGAGGAACGAGACAGCGTCGAAGAGCAGCGCGCCCGGCGCGGAGAGCGCCTGGACGAGCAGCCCGCCAACGCTCGGCCCGCCCACGAAGGAGAAGGCGCGGCTGCCGTTCAGCAGCGAGTTCGCCTCCAGGTACCGCTCCCGCGGCACCAGCGACACGAACAGCGTCGTGTAGGCGATGAAGAAGAGCGTGCTCAGCGTCCCGATCAGGAATGCGACGACGTAGAGCTGGACGAAGCCGAGGACGCCGAGCCAGTAGGCAACCGGGATCGTGGCGAGCAGCGCGGAGCGACCGAAGACCGTCGCGATCATCGTGTGCCGCCGATGGCCGCGCCGGTCGAGCAAGGCGCCCGCATGCAGCGAGAAGAAGAGCGCCGGTGCGATCTCCGCAGCCGTCAGGTAGCCCATCTCCGCGGCGGATGCGTGCAGCGCGAGGACGGCCGTCAGCGGCAGGGCGATCAGCGTGATCTGGTCGCCGAACAGCGAGACGGTCTCGCCCATCCAGAAGCGCCGGAAGTCGTGCGCCCGCAGGACGGCGGGGACCCGCGGCAGCCGCCGCGGGCGCTCGGCTGCAAGCTCCGAGCTCACGCCCGCACGATGGTGACGTCGCCGCTCATCGTGTTCGCACGGAGCTCGACGTGGGGTGCATCTCCTTCGGGCGGAAGGTCGGAGACGGGCAGCTCGGAGGTCACCTCGCCGCTGCGCGAACGCGCATCGACCCAGAGGGTCGAGCCCTCGCGGATCCCGATCCTCAGGTCGCCGGAGGCCGACTTGAGGTCGACCTTGCCCTCGGCAAGCGAGCCGACGGTCTGGTCGCCGGACGCCGTGTTCATGCTGACCGCCGACGAGGCCTCGCGAACGGTCACGTCGCCGGAGGCGCTGTTGACCTCGAGCCTCCCGCCCACCTCGCCGATCTGGACGTCCCCGGAGGCCGAGTTGATCTTCGCCGCGGCGGCGAACGAGCCCACCTGCACGTCTCCGGAGGCCGTGTTGATGCGGCCCTCGCCGCCGACCGAGCCGATCTGGACGTCGCCGCTCGCGGCGTTGACCTTCGCCTCGTCGGAGAACTCGCCGAACTGCACGTCGCCAGAGCCGGTCTCGACGTCGGCCGAGCCGAACCGTCCGTGGCCCTCGAAATCTGCGGAGCCGGTCTTGCCGCGGACGCTCGAGCCTTCGGGGCAGCGAACCTCGACGAGCACCTCCGAGCCGCGGAGGCCTCGCCGACGGTCGCGGACGTCGATCAGGATCTCGTCCCCGCGCTGCTCGACCCGGGCCTCCTCGACCGCGGCCGCGCTCGCGTCGTTGTCGCGCAGCGGCTCGAGCCGGACCGTCGTCTCGGGCGTCTGGGATGCCTCGAGCCTGACCTCCCCCGCGCCGAGCCGAATGTCGAGCCGCGCGGGGTTCGGCGTCTGAAAGGTCTCGGTTCTCATCGCTTCGGCTGCGGCCGCGGGCGAGCAGGACGCTTGTCGACGCGAACTTCTGCGTGTCCGAACGGGATGGGATAGAAGGTCATGTCTCCTCCTCTCACCGGGCGTAGCCCGTGAGTCGCTTCCCTGACTGGACTGCGGAACCGCCGCCGGCGCTCGTCGCCCGCGACATCGCGCGGACGACCCAGCTGTTGACCGAGATGCCTTCACGGCTCGCGGCGGCCTCGATCGAGACCTTCAGCTGCTCCGGCAGGCGCAGAGTGATGCGCGCGGTGTACGCGGACTCGGCGCCGGCGGCAGTCGGTTCGGGCTCGTCGCCGACGTACACGAGCTCCGGGTCCTGCCCGGAGAGGCGCACCTCGACGTGGCCCGACGGCAGCTTCTCGTTCAGCTCGAGCGCGGCTTCGGAGAGCGCGTCGAGCAGCCTGAGGCCGACCGAGGCCTGGAGCGTGAGCACGAGCCGGCCGGCGGCGTCCGCCGTGGTCTCGTCGCCCAGCTCCGCGACTGCGGTGAGGTCGGCCTTGAGCGAATCGATGAATCGTTGTAGCTGCACGATGACATCACTATGACATCATTCGTGGCGTCTGTCAAGCGTCATCCGTGACCGTACAGGTTTTCCCTGTAACCACGCCGATAGAGCGTCTTTAGATGCTCGACGCGCTTCACGTAGTGGCGCGTCTCCGCGAACGCGATGCCTTCGCCGTCGGCGCGCCAGCGGTCGACGTTGTCCTGGCCCGCGTTGTAGGCGGCCAGCGCGGTCCGCTCGTCTCCGTACTTGTTCAGCAGGTGACGGAGGTACCAGGCGCCGTAGCGGACGTTGATCTCCGGGTTGTCGAGGTCGCTGACCCGGAAGCGCGAGCCGCCCGTGTGGATCGCGATGCCCTTCGCGGTCGACGGCAGGAGCTGCATCAGGCCGATCGCGCCCGAGCTCGAGCGCGCGTGCGCGTTGAACTTGCTCTCCTGGTAGATCACGGCCGCGAGCAGCGCGGGATCGAGCTGGTAGTTCCGCGCGTGGCCACGGACGATCGACTCGTAGCGCAGCGGGTACCAGAGCCGCACCCACCAGCCGGGCTCGGTCGTGTGGGCATACGCGAAGACGCCGCCGAGGACCGCACCGACGGCCAGAAGCGCCGCGAGCTTCTTCACCGGGTGAGAGCTTGCATGACGCCGGCGACGAACTGGTCGAGCTCGTCCAGCGTGCCGTCGTTGACGTAGACGAAATCGGCGCGCTTCGCCTTCTCCTCGTCCGGGATCAGGCGGTTCTCGCGCAGCTCGCCTGCCGCTACCGAGCGCTCTGCACGCAGCGCGGGAGGGGCGGTGACGAGGACGACCTGGTCGAACCGCGTCTCGCCGCCCACCTCGTAGAGCAACGGCACCTCGGTGACCGCAACCGGCGGCGGGTTCGGCAGCCGGCCCAGCTGCTCGCGCCAGTCGAGGTACTCCTGCGAGACCCGCGGGTGGAGCAGTCGCTCGAGCCACTCGAGCTGCTCGCGGTTGCCGAAGACCCGGCGCGCGATCTCGCCGCGGTCGATCTGGCCCACGTCGTCGAGGATGCCGTCGCCGAACCGGCCCAACAGCTGCCGGTGGACGTCCTCGTCGTCCTGCAGAAGCCGATGGACGATCTCGTCGCTGGAGACCGTGGCCGCTCCGTGGCGCGAGAATGCGGCCAGCGCCTCGCTCTTCCCCGCTCCGATGCCGCCGGTGATGGCGACGGCGATGGGCGGAGTCACTACTCGGGCGGTGCGGGGGCTTCGCCTTCCGAGTCGCCGGGGCCCGGCTCCTCGGGTGCTTCCTGGTCGGCCTCGATGCTCGCGTCGGTCCCCTCCGCCGGCGGTTCTTCGGCAGGAGGCTCTTCGACGGGAGGCTCATCTGCGGGAGGCTCGTCCGTGAGAGGCTCTTCTGCAGGTGGCTCTTCGACCACGGAGGCTTCCGGAGCGCCCTCCGGGAAGACCTCCTCGGAGAGGTCGAGGTCCGGCGTGCCTTCGATCGGCTCGGAGTCGTCGGCGCGCTGGGTAACGCCCCCACCCTCCACGCGCTTCAGCGAGAGCGAGAGCCGCCGCCGCTCGGCGTCGACCTCGATGATCTTGGCCTGGACGAGATCGCCCTGCGAGACGACCTCGCGCGGGTTCTCGACGTGGTGCTGCGCGAGCTCCGAGATGTGCACGAGCCCTTCGACTCCGGGCATGATCTCGACGAAGGCGCCGAAGGTGACGACCTTCGTGACCTTGCCCTCGACGGTGTCGCCCTCGTTGTAGGTCTCGAGCACCTGCTGCCACGGGTCGGATTGCGTCTGCTTGAGGCCGAGCGAGATCCGCTGGCGCTCGCGATCGATGTCGAGCACCTTGACCTTGACGTCCTGGCCGATCTCGAGCACCTCGGAGGGATGGTTGACGTGAGACCACGAGAGCTCGGAGATGTGGATCAGCCCGTCCATCCCGTCGAGATCGACGAAGGCGCCGAAGTCGACGATGTTCGAGATCTGGCCGTCCACGACGTCGCCCGGGTTGAGCCGGTCGAGGATCTGCTGCCGCTGCTCCTTGCGCTCGTCTTCGAGCACGGCGCGGCGCGAGAGCACGACGTTGTTGCGCGAGCGGTTGAGCTCGATCACCTTGCAGCGCAGCTCCTGGCTGAGGAACTCGTCCAGGTCCTGCACGCGGCGGATGTCGACCAGCGAGGCGGGCAGGAAGCCGCGGACGCCGAGGTCGAGGATCAGGCCGCCCTTGACGACCTCGATCACGCGACCGTTGACCGGCTCGCCGGACTCGGCCGCCTGCTCGATCGCCTTCCAGGCCATCTCGAAGCGCGCGCGCTTCTTCGACAGGATCAGGCGCCCTTCGGCGTCCTCCTTCGTCAGCACGAGCGCGTCGACCTCGTCGCCGAGGCTGACTTCGTCGGCCGGGTTCACGGAGCGGCGGATCGACAGCTCCGCGACCGGGATCACGCCCTCCGACTTGTAGCCGATGTCGACCAGGACCTCGTCCTTGTCGACCCGGACCACGGTGCCGTGCACGACCTCTCCCTCGTTGATCGTCGGGAAGGTCGCGTCGTAGTCGGGGACGCGCTCGCCGTCCTCGGTCGTCGTCCAGACGCCTGCGTCGTCCAGCTGCTCTCGGTCCACGGTTTCGTTAGCCATCACGAGGTCGGTCAGTATAGCCGCGTGGTTTGTGCCGCTAGGAAGGCGGCTTGCCGGGGTTGCAGGCGCTTCTGCTGAAGTCGAGCACGGAGTCCTTCGCGCGCAGCTTCGCCGAGATGACTCTCGCGGCAGTGGTGCCCACATCCACCTGCACGCGGCCCTTGAAGCTCCGGACCGCGATGCCTGCACCGCTGGGGAGACGGCAGCTGTAGGCGCGCGGCCTGCGGCCGGTGATGCGCCTGTCGATCGCGCCGCTCGGGAAGCTGCCGATCTTGGGCGAGCACGTCGCGCCGAAGCGCGCCTTGCCCTTCGAGTTCGCGTACGCGAGGAAGTTCGCCCTGGGGTAGCCGTGCCTGCCGTACTTGTAGATCTCGAGGTGCGGCGTCCGGTCGGCGGAGAAGCCGACACTCGGGATCGAACCGTGCCCCTGCGGCCAGAAGAGGACGATCACGAGCGCCTGGTCGCACGCCGCTTCCTTCGGCGGCGTCGCCGAACGCGTCACCGCGGCGCCGAGAAGCGCGAGGACGAGCGCCGAGACCCCAATCAGCAGCGAGCGCCGCACGCGCCTAGCTTACGGACTGCGCTGGGCCCTGCTGACCGCGAGCACGACGCCGTTCGGCAGCTGGAACACGCGGTGCGCCGGCTCGCTGGCCGGCGAGTCCGGCCAGCCGAGTGCACGGAAGAACTCCGCCATCCGCTGGACGTCCCGGCAGGCGAGCGTGAGCAAGTTCAGCTGCGGCGGCAGCATCAACGTGCGACCTCGACCTTGAAGACCACGACGCGGCTGAACGTCGTCCCGTCGATCTGCACGCCGTAGCAGCCCGGCGAGCGGACGCGCACGCTCGAGGGAACGCCTCGGCTCCCGGGGGGTTGGCCCTGCCAGGAGACGGTC
>DATDMJ010000113.1:0-10792 GCA_036518855.1 Gaiellaceae bacterium
CCGGCGACCTCGACGCCGAGGACGCCGACCGCATCGTCGAGACGGCGGAGGGGAACCCCCTCTTCCTGGAGCAGCTCGTCGCCACCAGGGCCGAGCGCGGAGAGGGCGAGCTGCCCCCGAGCGTCCAGGCCGTGCTGGCCGCCCGCATCGCAGCGCTGGAACCGAGCGAGCGCACCGTGCTCGAGCGAGCGGCCGTCGAGGGCCGCAGCTTCACCTGGGGCTCGGTGGCCTCGCTGCTTCCCGAGGATGAGCGCGAGAGCCTGGGCAGACATGTGATGGCGCTCGTGCGGCAGCGGCTCATCCAGCCGGACCCCTCTTCCCTGGCGGGCGACGACGCCTTCCGGTTCAGCCACGTCCTGATTCGCGAGGCGGCCTACGCCGAGCTGCCGAAAGAGCTCTGCGCGGAGCTGCACGAGCGGCTGGCGGAACGGAGCTCCGAGGACGAGATCGTCGGACACCACCTCGAACAGGCGTACCGCTGCCGCGCCCAGGTCGGCCTGGCCGGAGATCACGAGCGCGCCCTCGCCCAGGAGGCCCGGACCCACCTCGAGGCGGCCGCCCACAAGGCCCTGCTGCACGGGGATCCCGACTCGGCCGCGGGCCTGCTCGAGCGCGCGACCTCGCTGCTCCCGCTGGACGATCCTTCGCGGCCGAGCCTGCTTCCCGCGCTCGGGGCCGCCCTCTTCGAGGCCGGGCGGCTCGTGGACGCCGAGCGCGTCCTGAGCGAGGCGATCGAGAGCTCGCAGGACGAGGTCCACCGGGCTCGCGCTCGGGTCGAGCAGCAGTTCGTCCGGCTCCAGACCGAGCCCGGCGCGATCCAGGAGGCGCAGCGGGTGGTCGGTGACGCCCTCTCGGTCTTCGCCCGGCGCGGAGACGACTCGGGCCAGAGCAGAGCGTGGTGCCTTCAGGCCTCGATTGCCTGGATCGCCGGCCGCGTCGCGCAGGCCGACGAGGCCTGGAGGCGCGGCGCCCAATGCGCCCGGCGAGCCGGGGAGAACCGCGAGCTGTTCGAGATCCTCGACTGGCGGGCTTCCGCCGCGGTGGTCGGCCCGACGCCGGTGGATCAGGCGATCGAGCTCTGCCTCGAGATCCGCGAGCAGGTTCGAAGCAGCCCGGTGGCGTTCGCCGAGACGCTGCACCCGCTGGCCGCGCTCTACGCGATGCGCGGCGAGTTCGACGAGGCCCGCGCACTCGTCGCCGAGGGAAACGCGATCGTCGGAGAGCTCGGGCGGATGTACTCGGAGGCGATCTCGCAGCACGAGGCGCTGGTCGAGATGCTGGCAGGGAATCCCGAAGGGGCCGAAGAGCGGCTGCGCCGCGCGTACGACCGCCTGGAGGAGATGGGCGAGAAGGCCATGCTCGCCGTCACCGCCGCGATGCTCGCCCAGGCGATCTACGCGCAAGACCGCCCGGAGGAGGCGGCGCGGTACTCCCGCGCGAGCCGCGAGGCGGCGGCGGGAGAGGATCTCGCCGCGCTGATCGTCGGCAAGGCGGCGGACGCCAAGATCCTGGCTCGCCAGGGCCGGGCCGAGGAGGCGGAAGCCCTCGCCCGCGAGGCGGTCGAGCTCGCCTGGCGCACGGACTTCCTGCGCGACCGCGGCGATGCCGACCTCGACCTGGCCGAAGTCCTCCAGCTGAACGGCAAGCCGCAGGAGTCGGCGGAAGCGCTCGCCGCGGGGCTGGAGCAGTACGAGGAGAAGGGGGATCTCGTCTCCGCCGGGCGCGCTCGCTCACGTCTCGAGCAGTTCGGGCCCGGCATGAGACACGACGCTAGTGGAGGTGGGTAGATGGGCTATGGACGATTCGAGCGGAGGATCCCGCTGACCGGCGACCCGCTCACGGTCGGGGGACCGTTCGACCCCGAGGATCACGAGGTCGACGAGGCCGACGTGCTCTTCCTGATCATCCAGGGCAGAGGAGCTAACTCCGTGGTCGCGAAAGGCCGCGGCCTCTGGCAACGGGGACAGCACGACGACAATTGGGAAGGAGTCACGAGCGTCACCGGGGAGAAACCGGACGGAAGCGCGGGCCAGCTCACGCCGGGAATGGCACGAGGCATCGCACTGGCGGTCGTGGTCAGGCCGGGCAAGCTCTTCCAGGATGACGCGCTGGCCGCGCAGGAAGCGGCGGAAGCAGGGTCGGGGCCGACGGGTCCCACCCTGATCTTCGACCCGCCTCAGGTCGAAGGCGTCACCTGGTGCGCCAACTTCCTGTTCGAGGCGGCCGGGGCCTGAAGGGCAACGCGGAGCGGGCCCTTTCGGGCCCGCTCTCGCCTCCCGGATGAGCTACTGGGCTACGACGTGCGCGGGTGCGGCCCGTGCCGGCGAACGCCGAGCGCCGCGAGCGCGGCAATCGCGATCAGGGCCATCAGGCCCGCGATGCCGATCCCCACGTTGCTCCAGTTGAAGCCGGTCGTATCGGACGAGCCGACGACCGGGGTCTGCGTGGGAATGCCGTTCGCGAAGTAGTTCTCGCCCTTGACCGGGACGCTGTCGTCCGGCGACGCCACGAAGCCGCGGGCGTAGTAGTTCTCGCCCTTGACCGGCAGGACGACGTAGTCCTGGTTGAGCCCCTTGCTGCGGGCCATCAACGCCTGGTACTCCGGAAGCGTCATCTGGGCGGGCTTGCCGGGAACCTGGTACAGGCGGTTCAGCGCCTCGCCACGATTCAACATCGCCTGGTACTCGGCCTTCGAGAGTGAGGGCCGCGCCCCGGCGGGTGACACCGCGATCATCAGGGAGAGCCCGAGAACCGCGATTCCGATGATTGCGAGCTTCTTCATGATCTCCTCCTTTGGCTGCTCGTTCGACATGACTGCCCACACGACGAGCGCACGGCAGCAAGCCGGTTGCAACCGGGGAGCAGACGGTCAGAAGATCGCGGCGACCGGCCAGTAGAGGATGGCCGCAACCAGGGCGGCCGCAGGGATCGTCAGCACCCACGCGGTGGCGATGTTCCCGGCCACGCCCCAGCGCACGGCCGAAAGGCGCTTCGTCGCTCCCGCGCCCATGACCGCCCCCGAGATCACGTGGGTCGTCGAGAGCGGGTAGCCGAGGCGCGTCGCGAGGTAGATCGTGGCTCCGCCGGTCGCCTGAGCCGCGAAGCCGCTCTCCGGCTGGATGCTGAAGACCCGCTGCCCCATGGTCCGCATGATCCGCCAGCCGCCCGCGTAGGTGCCCGCGCCGATTGCGAGCCCAGCGGCGACGATCACCCAGTCCGGGATGTAGAAGTGCGAGATGTGGCCGCTCTCGAACAAGGCGAGGGCGATCACGCCCATCGTCTTCTGCGCGTCGTTGGCGCCGTGCGTGAAGGCCACCCAGGTGCCGGACGCGAGCTGGCCGAGCCGGAACGACCGGTTCGCGAGCGCGGGGGTGATCCTGACCAGCAGCCAGTAGATCGCCAGCAGGAGGGCGAAGGCGGCTGCGAACGCGATCGCGGGCGCGACGAGCGCCGGCATGACCACGTTGTGGGCGATGCTGTGCCACTCGACGCCTGCCAGCCCCGACTGCACGAGCGCAGCGCCGATGAGGCCGCCGATCAACGCGTGCGACGAGCTCGACGGCAGGCCGAGCCGCCACGTGATCAGGTTCCAGGCGATCGCGCCGAACAGGGCGGCGAGCACCGTCTTCTCGTTCGCGAGGCTCGTGTCGATGATCCCCTTGCCGACGGTCTTCGCGACTGCCGTCGTCACGAAGGCGCCCGCCAGGTTGGCCACGGCTGCGATGAGCACGGCCAGCCGCGGCGAGAGCGCCCGCGTCGACACCGAGGTGGCGACCGCGTTCGCCGTGTCGTGGAACCCGTTCGTGAAGTCGAAGCCGAGCGCGACGATCACCACGAACACCAGCAGGACGTCGTTCACGGGTGTCTAGCGGTTCTTGACGAGGATCGCCTCGACCACGTCCGCCGCGTTCTCGAGGGCGTCCACTGCTTCCTCGAGCCGCTCGTGGATGTCCTTCCAGCGGATGATCACCTTGGCGTCGTCCGTCGAGCGGAAGAGCTCCGCGACCGCGTCGCGCTCCAGCTCATCCCCCTCGTCCTCGAGCCGGCGCAGCTCCGCGAGCTGGTCGCTCGAATCGCGGAAGCCGTCGAGCCGGCGGACCGCCTCGTCGAGCTTCGTCGTCGCCTGCAGGATCACGCGCGCCTGGGCCCGTGCCTTCTCCGGCACCCGGTCCACGCCCCACGAGCCGAGGTTGTCGGCCGCCTCGTCGACGTGGTCGCAGACGTCGTCGATGGCGCCCGCGAGCCGGTACATGTCCTCGCGGTCGAACGGCGTCACGAACGTGCGGTTGAGGAGCAGCACGACCTCGTGCGTGAGCTCGTCGCCCTCGTGCTCGCGCTCCTTGATCTGGGAGATGAGGGTCTCTCCGTCCTCGGGAAAGCGGTCGAGCAGCTCCCCGAGCAGACGCGCGATCTCGACCGCGTTCGCCGACGCGCGCGCGTAGAGCTCGAAGAACTCCCGTTTCTGCGGGGTCAGCCGGAGCCGTGCCATCGTGCGTGTGGGCTTGTATCAGACCGCGTGGACGGGCTCGTCCGCAGCCGTTGCTACCCTTCCTGCCGGGTGGTGGAAAACGCCGATTTCCAGGCGTATTGCGGTGAGGGAACTCCGCGGTTCGCCAACGAGGCCGAGCGCGAGTGCGCGAAGGTGCTGGACTTCTACCGCGTTCCCTGGGACTACGAGCCGCGCACGTTCGTGCTCGAGGAGGCCGAGGACGGTCGCGTAATCGAGGCCTTCACGCCGGACTTCTACCTACCCGAGCAGGATCTGTTCCTCGAGATCACCGTCATGAACCAGCGGCTCGTCACGCGGAAGAACCGCAAGCTGCGCAAGCTCCGGGAGCGCTACCCGGGGGTGCAGGTGAAGCTGTTCTACAAGCGCGACATCGAGCGGCTGGCCCAGCGATACCGATTCAACCTGGCGTCATAGAAACGGACGAGCCCGTCGGCGAGGTCTTCCTCGGCGCCGAGGAGATCCAGGCGCGGGTGCGCGAGCTCGGCGCGCAGATCGCCGAGGAGTACGCAGACCGCGACCTCCTGCTCGTCGCGCTCCTGAAGGCGAGCTTCGTCTTCCTCGCCGATTTGTCGAGAGCCATTCCGATCACGCACCAGATCGATTTCGTCGAGCTCGCCGGCTACGGCGACGCGGCGACCGGCGGACATTCGCGCGTGCGGCTCCTCCAGGACACGGCGATTCCGCTCGAGGGCCTCGACGTGCTGCTGGTCGAGGACGTGGTCGACACCGGCCTGACGCTCAACTACCTCTGCAAGCTGCTCATGCTGCGCAAGCCGGCGAGCCTGCGCGTGGCGACGCTGCTCGACCGCCCGTACCGGCGCCTCGTGAACGACCTGCCGGTCGACTACGTCGGCTTCACGGTGCCGGACGAGTTCTTCGTCGGCTACGGCTTCGACATCGACGAGCGCTGGCGCAACCTGCCCGACCTACGACTGGCGCGCGTCTAGAGATAGCCCATCGGATCGACGGGCGTCCCGTTGATCCGCACCTCGAAGTGCAGGTGCGGTCCGAAGCAATGGCCGGTGCACCCGACGTAGCCGATCACCTGGCCCTGGCCGACGGTCTCCTCGAGCGAGACGCCGATCCGCGACTGGTGCGCGTACGCCGTCGAGAGGCCGCGCCCGTGGTCGATCGCGACGAGGTTGCCGTAGCCGTCCATCCAGCCAGCGTGGACGACGCGCCCTGACGCAGCGGCATGGATCGACGTGCCGTAGGGGACGCCGATGTCGATCCCGGTGTGCATGCGGCCCCAGCGCATCCCGAACGGGCTCGTCACCGGGCCGCTGACCGGCCAGATCAACCCGGCCGCCGACGGGGTCGAGTCCGGAGGCGAGTAGCCGCTCGAGCTCTGGATCCGGGCCGCGAGGGCCGCGCTCGCCGCCGAGAGCCCGGCCGCCTCGTGGAGGAACTCGCGCTTGCTCTCGTTCACCTGGATCAGGCTCTCGCGCCGGCTGCTGCGCGCCGAGGCGAGCTCGTGCTTCTGCAGGAAGAGCGTCCGTTCCACGCTCCGCACCTGCTCGGTGCGCACGCGGATCGTGCGCGTCTCGGCCGCGACAACTGCGCGGAACTGCTGCGTCCGCAGGCGCTGCGCGCGCGCCTCCTTCCTGACCGGGAGGATCTGGCCGGCGATCCGCGCGTCCTGCACGCGCAGCGAGTCGACGTACTCGGTGCTCGAGATCAGATCGGAGAAGTTCCGCGACGAGAGCAATACCTCGAGCGTGCTCGGCTCGCCTCCCTCGTAGAGCTCGACGAGACGCTGGTCGAGCCGCTCGACGCTGATCGCATACTGCCGCTTCAGCGAGAGGAACCGCGCCGTCTCGACCTTGTAGAGCTCCGTGAGCTTGTCGAGCTTCTCCTGGTGGAGCGCGAGGTCGTGCTCGATCGTCACGAGCCGCGCCGAGACGTCGCCGACACGCGCCGACAGGGCGCGGAGCCGCTCGTCGACGGAGTCGAGCTGCGCGGAGAGCTCCCTCTGGCGGTGCTCGGCCCACGCGAGCCTGGCCTGGACGCTCTGCAGCCGAGCGTCGATCGCGTGCTTGCGGCTGTAGTCGTCCCCGCTCGCGCGCGTGACCAGGGCTCCGAGGAGGACGACGGCAGCTATGAGCAGCAGCCTGCGTAACCTCATCTGGCCCGGTGTTCGGCGGCTGTACTGCTAGCCCTGCGGCGAGGCCGGCGGGCTCGGCTCGGGCCCCGGTTCCGGAACGCGAACGGGCCCCGGCGGCTCGGAGGGCTCGGGCGTCGGCTCGGGCACCGGCACCGGCGCGGGCGGCGGAGCAGGCTCGGGGTACGGCTCGGGCGAGGGCGGCTCAGGCGTCTCGACCATGGTCGGCTGAACCTGCAGCTGCGCTCGCTGTAGCCGCTCCATCGCGCCCGTGGCTGTCTGCTCCATCGCTTCCTCCTTTGCCGCGATCACGCCGTCCAGCTCCTGCATCTTCTCACGCGCGGCCTTGCGCGCCTTGGCGTCGTTGGCGTACACGGCTTCTCCGAGTGCCTGGGCGGCGCGACTCCGCTCGGACTGGAGCTCGAGCAGCTCCCGCCGGAGCGTCAGGAGCTCCTTGCGCGCGTTCGATCGAACCGAGAGCGACTCGACGGCGAAGCCGGCACGGGCCCGGGCGGCGTGGAGCGCGCCCCTGGAGACCCGCGCCGTGGTCGTCTCGGGCAGCTTGCGGGCGAGGCTCGCGAAGAGTACGAAGAACATCCCCGCGACCACGAGCAGGATGCCCCCGACCAGCGCGTGGCCGGTGACGAGCAACACGATCCCGAGCGTGAGCGATGCCACCGCGAGCGCGAGCGTTGCGGCGGGGGGCGTGACCCCGAAGAACCGCGGCTCGACGGTCGTGACCTCGACCGGCACCGGGCCGGTCTCCTCGAGTGGGACCTCCTGGACGACCGTGCCGCCGTCCTCGAGGCGCACGCCGCACTCGGGGCAGAACCGCGCGCGCTTCGTCACGCGCGAGCCGCAGTTGGGGCACTTACGAGCGGCCGCCGGCACCCACCCGCTCCTCCTCGTGGACGGCCTGCTCGCGCTCGAGCGCCCGGAGCGTCGCGGCCGCGTGTCGGCGCAGCGGCCCGACCTGCGCCCGGTAGTCCTCGTCCGAGACCTTGCCTGTGCGGTGGTCGAACTCGAGCTCCTTCAGCGCCGCCAGCGCGCGGTCACGCTCCTCGGCGAGGGCGATGCGCTGCTGCTCCTCGCGGTCGGGCGCGTGCAGCCGGTCGTCGGACGGCGCCGGCTCGCGGAGGAACGGCCGCGCCACGAGCAGCACGCACAAGACGGCCAGCACGACCCCGAGCGCGAGCCACACGACGCTACGCCTTGGGCGTGTACTTCGACGGGCACTTCGTCACGAGCGTGTCGTGCTTCGCGACGAAGACACCGTTGCGGTAGGTGCCGTCCACGACGATGTGGCGGTCGACCTTGAAGAGGTCCGGAACGCTGCCGTGGTAGACGACCGGAATCGCGCCCTTCGAGGACTTGCCGATGTCGGCCACGGCGAAGCGGAGCCCGCCGGTCGAGTAGCCCGCGCCGTGCACGGGGCCGACGACGCGGCCGACGAGCGAGATCTGGCCCTTGTGCCCCGCGACCTGGCTCGGCGCGAGCTGCGGCGTCCGCCCGCCTGCGATGGAGACGTAGAGCAGGAAGATCGCGAGCACGCCCGCGACCGACAGCGCCAAGACGAGGCGAACGCTCCGGCTGTTCCGGGCCACGCGGGAATTGTAGACGCGTTCGCGGGGTCGGCTCTCAGTCCGGGCGGCGTCCCCAGACGCCGACGTGGGCGAAGCCGAAGCAGAGGAAGTCCGGCTGCGTCGGGCGCTCTACCAGCGCCGCGGCCTGTTCGACGGTGAGCGCGCCGGCCTCCATTGCGGGCGGACCGATGGCCGCCATGCTGAGGCGGTGGAACTCGGCGAGCGGCGTGCCGGGCTCGATGAGACGTCCACCTCGGCGTCGGCGCCGACCTCGGCCAGCCCGAGCTCGTGGATCTGCCCTGAGCAGCGATCGTCCCCGCGAGAGCGAGCCGCTCGGAAAAGGTGCGGTGCCAGGCCTCCGGATGCGACGCCACAAAGAGTCGAGCCGCTGCGCGAAGAGCGCGAGCCGCCGCGACTCGTCCTCGGCCGAATGCGGGAAGGCGTACGTCGAGCTAGAACTCGCGGGCGGGCTCGCGGCGCGCCGGGATCCGGTAGCCGTGCTCCTCGCAGAGGCTGCCCGGATTGTCCTCGGTGAGCGCGTCGCAGTAGCCCTTGCCGTAGGCCGCGCGCATGAACGCGGCCATGACCTCGAGGTTCCACTCGCTGATGTCCTGGGCCTCGCGCCACAGGTCGGCGAGCCGGAGGTCGATGTCGAGCTCGAGCAGGTCGATCCGTGATGGGCGCTTGGCCATGGCGTCAACGTAGCCACCCCATCGGACGGAATAGGCTGCAGAACCATGGCCAAGCTTCGTTTCGGTCCTGCACGCGTGCCATCGCAAAGGAGTCCCGGAGAGGCGATCCGGATCCTCAAGCAGCGCGGCTTCACGGCCTGCGAGATCGACTTCGAGGGCGGCTTCTGGATGGACTACCCGTGGGCGACCCGCTTCGGCGAGCTCGCGCACGAGGCGAAGATCGTGCTCTCGGTGCACGCGCCGATCGCCGGCTTCATGGGGCATCTCGAACGCGACAAGAAGCAGCGGATGGCCGTCGGAATGCTCGACCACTCCGCAGGGATCGCGAAAGCGGCAGGAGCCGAGCTCGTCGTCTTCCATCCCGGGTTCCTCCTCGGACGGGACCGCGAGGCCGCGATCGCGTCGGTCTGCGAGCAGCTCGGCGAGCTCCGCCAGCGCCTCGAGGGCAAGGACCGCGCGGTGCCGTTCGGCGTCGAGGTGATGGGACGCGTGAACGATTTCGGCAGCCTCGACGACGTGATCGCGATCGCCGGCCGCTGCGGCTGGGTCCGCCCCGTCCTCGACTTCGCCCACATGCACGCGACGAGCGACGGCGGGTTCACAGAGGTCGAGCCCTTCGCCGCCGCGCTCGAGGCCGCCGACGGTGTGCTCGAGCCGAAGGCGCCGTTCCACATCCACTTCTCGGACATCGCCTTCGCGAACCGCAACGAGACGAAGCACCTGCCCTACGGCGAGGGCACGCTCCGGGCAGACCCGCTGCGCAAGGCGCTCCGCCGCTTCAAGCGGCCGGCGACGGTGATTTCCGAGTCGCCCGACCTGAGGTCGACTCAGGCCATCCTCGCGGCGCTCTCGGCCGCGCCGAGCACCCGGGCGAGCCGCTCGTCGACCTCGGCCGCCTCGTCGTCGCGGCCGCGATCGCGCAGGAACTGACTCAGCGCCTCGAGCGTCTGGCGCTGGCCGTGGCGGTGAGTCGTCGTCGAGACGATCTCGACGCCCTCCCGCAGCAGCGCTTCCGCCTCGTCGTCGCGGCCCTGCGCCGAACGCACCTCGCCGAGCGCCATCGAAGTCGTCGCGAGGGAGGTCAGGTCGTGGGGGCCGACCGTCTCGCGGGCGGCCAGGGCCCAGCGCTCGGCCTCGTCGATGCGGCCCTCGGCGAGCAGTAGCTCGGCGAGCGCGCGCTGGCTCTCGCAGAGCGTCGCGCGATCCTCGAGGCCGACGAGCACCCGGATCGACTCGCGGAAGAGCCGCTCGGCGCGCGCCGCGTCGCCCTGATACCGGGCGACCCAGGCCGAGTAGTTGAGCGCCCGGCCCAGCGACCACGCCGCGCCGGCCTCCGAGAGGTGCTCCCGCGCCGCGTCGAGAGCCGCCTGCGCCTCGTCGAGCTCGCGACGCTGCAAGTGGAGCTGGCCGGCGAACCGCAACGCGCGCCCGCGGGCCTCCGCGCTGCCGCTCTGCTCGGCCAGGAGGATCGCCTGCTCGATGTAGGGAGTCGCCCGGTCGAGCTCCAGGCGCGAGATGTAGACGCTCGCGAGCTCGTCGGCGGCCTCGCTCTCGAAGTCCTTCCGGCCGGCCTCGCGCGCGAGCTCCAGGCCCTTGAGCATCAGGCGCTCCTCCGTCTCGAGGTCGCCGCGGGCCCACGCGATGCTCGCCCGCGCCCGCAGCGCCCGGAAGCGTCCCGTCAGATCGTCGGGCTCGAAGACCTCGAGCGCCTCGTCGATCATCTGCTCGGCGGCCTGGACGTCCGCGTTCCGCAGCAGGACGGCCTCCGCGAGCGTGACGAGCGCACGCCCCTGCGTCCAGGAATCTCCCTCGCCGATCGCAGCGGCGAGAACCTCTTCCATCTCGCGCGAGACGGCAGGAAGGTCGCTGAGGCGGTCGGCCGCCCGGGCGGCGAGATAGCGGCGGC
>DATDMJ010000114.1:0-30069 GCA_036518855.1 Gaiellaceae bacterium
TCCGTCCTCGGCCGCGGCGGTGTTCGCGGTCAGCCCGCTCGTGAACCACGCCGGGTCGAAACGCAGCTGATAGCTGTCGCCTTTGGGCGCCAGGGCGGTGATGTGGCCGAAGATCCTGTCGCCGCACGGCTGCTTGACAACCGTTTTGACAACCGTCTTCGTCTTCGTCACGGTCGTCGGACGGCTGGCCGCCGGCTCACTCAGGAAGTACAGCCCCGCGAAGGCAACGGCGGTCACCGCCGCAACGAGGGCAAACGCTCTGAGGATGATCCTGGATGACTTCATGACGCCTCCTTTCTTGGGTCGGCGCCATCCTCGGTTGCCCGTGCCACGCCTCCGTCACCGGCGGGTAACGATTCCGCTACAGCCGCAGTGTGAAGCGGGTACCGTTGCCCGGCTCGCTCCAGACCTGGATCTCGCCCCCGAGCAGCCGCGCGTTCTCCTGCGCGATCGCGAGGCCGAGGCCGGAGCCGGGCCCGCTGCGCGCAGGGTCGGCCTTGTAGAAGCGCTCGAACAGGTGCGGCAGGTGCTCCGGCGGGATCCCGGGCCCCTGGTCTGCGACCTCGACGAAGGCATGCTCGCCGTCGCGGCCGACCCGGACCGCGACCCCGTCGCCGCCGTGCTCGAGCGCGTTGCCGACGAGGTTGGCGACGATCCGCTCCAGGCGGCGCGGATCCGCGGTGACGATCGTCTTCTCCGCCTCGAGCCGAACCCGGCCCTCCCAGCCGCGCGCACGCAGGATCGCGCCGACGGCGGCGGCCAGGTCGACCGCCTCCGAATGCACGCTCTCGGCGCCCGCGTCCAGCCGAGAGATCTCCATCAGCTCCTCGACGAGCCGCCGCAAGCGCGCCACGTCCGCGATCAGCAGCTCCGCGGGGCGGCGGGACTGGTCCGGCAGGTGGTCGAGGTGCTGGCCCAGGAGCGAGGCCTCGCCCACCAGCGCCGTGACAGGCGTTCGCAGCTCGTGCGCGACGTCCGCGGTGAAGCGCCGTTCTCTCGCCTGCGCGGCGGAGAGCGCCGAGATCTTGCCCTCGAGCGCCGCGGCCATCTGGTTGAACGCCTGCGCCCACGCGCCGAACTCGTCCTGGCCCTCGACCGGAAGCCGCGTCTCGAGCAACCCTTCCGCGAGTGAGTGGGCAGCGGCGCTTGCCCGAGCGACCGGGCGCAGCGTCTGACGTGCGAGCCAGGCACCGGCGACGATCGCGAGCAAGACGAGTAGGCCGCCGCCGGCAAGGAGGATGTTCCGCAGCACCGCGAGCTCGTGGCGGAGGCCCTGCTCCGAGAAGAAGTAGTAGAGCTGGGCGTGCTTCGCCGGGCCGCCGACGACGAGGTAGTGCGTGCCCGCGACGGTCTCGCGCTGGTACCCGAGCTTCCCCTGGCCGACGAGCTTTCGCAAACCGGCCGGAACCTGCTGCAAGCCGAGGTTGAACGAGCTCGCGAACGGCTGGCCCCGCTCGACGCCGACCGTCTGGAAGCCACCGAGCCGGTTGTAGGCGTCCAGCAACTTCGTCGAGCTGGGGTACGACGGAACCAGCCGGAGGTTGCGGCGCGTCTGCGTCGCCGACGAGGTGACCGAGTCCGCGAGCAGGTTATGGCGGACGACGAAGTACGAGCCGGCCGCGAGCGCAACGGCCGAGAGCCCCACCGCGAGCCCGAACGCGATCGTCAGCCTGCGGCGCAAGGGCCCCCTCGGCGTCGCTTGCGATGCCGAGCCTCAGGATGCGCGGCTTTGCCGCGGATCCGTCTGAAATGACCGGTCGACACAGCTTGGTCTCAACCCACGATCATGAGGGGTCGAAGCGGTAGCCGACTCCGCGGACGGTCCGGATCAGCTTCGGCTCGTGCGGATCGACCTCGATCTTCGCGCGTAGCCGCTGCACCGCTGCGTCGACGAGCCGCGAGTCGCCAAGGTAGTCGTAGTTCCAGACGAGCTCGAGCAGCAGCTCCCGCGTGAACACCTGCTTCGGCCTTCGCACGAGCTCGAGCAGCAGCCGAAACTCGGTCGCGGTGAGCGCGATCTCCTCGCCCTCGCGCGTGACGGTGAAGCCGGCCGGGTCGATCTCGAGCCCGTCGACGGAGATCACGCTGTCGCCGGGGTCGCGGGCCGAGCGCCTGAGCACCGCCTTGATTCGCGCGACCAGCTCGGGCAGCTCGAACGGCTTGGTGATGTAGTCGTCGGCGCCGAGCTCGAGCCCGACGACGACGTCGTGCAGCTCGGAGCGCGCGGTCAGCATCACGACCGGCGCCTGGCTCTCCTGGCGGATCTCCCGGAGCACCTCGAATCCGTCGAGCGACGGGAGCATCACGTCGAGCACCACGAGGTCGAAGGGCTCCCGGCGGAACTGCAGCAGGCCCTCGCGGCCATCGCCGCTCGAGGTCACCCGGAAGCCCGCCTGTTCGAGCCCGAGCGACGCGACCTCGCGGATGGACGCATCGTCCTCCACGAGCAGCACGTGCTCGTTCACGGGTAAAGCCTAGGCTTGGGCTCCGGCCGTGCCTAGGCCAGGCCGGAGCCCAGGCGCTGTCTCACTCCTCAGGCGGTGCGACCCACACGGTGTCGAGGACCCGCTCGCACGGCATTCCGGCGCCCTCGCTCACGCTCTTCACGAGCGCGGGCGACGACGACTCGAAGAGGCAGAGCACGAGGCGCGGCGGGGGAGGCGGCGCCTACCTCCCCGGCCCCTTCCCAACCGTCAGCCTGACCTTCCCGCCGTTCGGCAGCCTCGTGCCCTTCCTCGGGATCTGCTTCAGGACGTGGTTCTTCAGCTTCCGCGTCGAGTACCTCTTCGTGACCTTGCCCGTCCGGCAGTGCGCCTTCCGGATCTTCGCCTTCGCCTTGGAGAGCGTCAGCCCAACGACCTTCGGAACCACGCAGCGCGGAGGCGGTGGTGGAGGCGGCGGGGGTGGAGGTGGCGGCGGCGGTGGAGGCGGTGGGGGTGGCGGTGGCGGCGGGCCGCCGCTGATCGTGAAGTCGGCATCCGAGACGTCGAAGAAGACGTTGCCGAGCGCCTCGATCTTCACGCGCGCGTGCGCGGTGGAGACCGCCGGCACCGTCACGGCCTCGGAGCCGTCGTTGGCTGTCGCCGCCGCGAGCACGTACGGGTAGGTCAGCCCGCCGTCGGTCGAGAGGCTGATAGCGACCTCCGAGGCGTTGACCGGAGCCGCGTTCGTGTTGGCCGGGCCCCAGGTGACTGTCTGCGTCGAGCCCTGCTCCCAGGTCACGGCCGTGTTCGGCGCCGTGACGAGGAACGGCCCAGCGTTGTTCGCGAGCAGCAGCGTGGTCTGCGTCGGCGCGTTGCTGTTGACCCCGCCGCGGCCGTCGCGGACGGTCACGCGGAAGTGCAGCGATAGCGGGCTCTGGTTGACCCCAGCGAGCCCGACATAGGACGAGTTGGGCAGGAACTCCGAGAAGCAGTCGATCTGCGCCTGCGTCGGCGGGTCGCCGGCGGGCGGACAGGTGCCGGCCTCGGCATTCGTGTTGTTCGCGAGGATCTGCGCGAGATCCGGGAACACGCGGGTCGGATCGGTGCTCGCGGCGTTCTCGCCGGGCGAGTTGTAGAGGAGCGAGTCCGCGTCGCTGACCTGCGCGGCGACGCCGAACTGGCGGAACAGCGGCCCGTCGACCTTGTTGTTGTCGACGAGACCCGTGCCGTTGCCGCCGCGGTCGTTCTGCTCCCACATGTACGTCAGCGTGTCGCCGTCGGCGTCGGAGCCCGACGCGGTCAGGGAGAACGGCGTCCGCAGCGGGATCGTGAACTGCGCGGGCGCGGTCACCGTCGGGATCGTGTCGCCGGTCGCGGTCACCGTGCCGTGATGCGTCGTCTGGCCTCCCTTCGCGATCTCGCCGACGTAGCCGGTGCAGCCGCCGGTGCAGTTGACGAGGCCGAGCTCGTCCACGTCGGTGTTCGCGAGCGTGCCGCCGAAGTTGATCGTGAAGGCGGTGTCGCCGACGGCGCTGACCGTCGCGGTCGCGCCCGCGGGCCAGCCCGTGATGCCTTCGATCGCCGCCTCGATTCCGGCGGCGGTGAAGTTCGTGCCGCGCATGATCGGGGCGGAGTCGTTGCCGTCGTAGCTGAGCTGGAACTGGTCGGTGCCTGCGAAGTCGGTCAGGACGCCCATCTGGACCTCGCCGATGTTCGTCTCCGCGGAGGACACGAACGTCGTGATCTCGTCGAAGCTCCGCTCTGACCAGTACGGGTCGGAGTGCGGCTGCAGGTCGTCCGAGCCGCAGATGCCAGCGTATGCCATGACCGACGAGCCGCTGCCCGGCTCGACCGAGGTGCCGGGATTGCGGTTGCCGCCCGAGCAGTTCGACTGCGTGCCGTTGAAGGTGTGGTTGCCGGCGAACTGGTGCCCCATCTCGTGGGCCACGTAGTCGACCGCGAAGAAGTCCCCCACCGGCGTGGAGAGGCCGGTGCAGCCCTCCGCCTTGTTGCTGCCGCCGACCACGGCGAGCTGGGCGACGCCCCCGCCGGGCTGACCGAGCGCGATGTGCCCGACGTCGAAGGCGCTCGCCCCGACGAGCAGGCCGATCACCTGGCGCGTTCGCGAGAGCGTCGAGCCGCTGCAGCTCGTCGCCTGGCTCGACGTGAAGCAGGGCGAGCCGCCGCAGGGGCCGTCCGCGCCCGTCATCTCGGCGTCGGTGTTGAGGTTGAGGAGGTCGTTGTTCGCGATCAGCTGGAGCCGGATCGAGGTCTCGTCCTCGTAGACCTGGCTGACCCGGTTGATCAGCGCGACCTTCGCCGCGGTCACGTTGGCGGCCCCGAAGTAGGTCGCGTAGCCGGGGTCGGTCAGGAGCGCCAGGCGGTAGGTGCGGAGCTGGTCTCCGGTCGATCCCGGCCTGACGTTGCGCAGTCCTCTCCCCAGGGGCCCACGCTCGACGAACGGCCCGTGCGTGTCGACGACCTGGTGGGGGAAGTAGCTCACGTACCGCCGCTGGCTGTTGCGGTAGTACGGGTCGATGTACCAGCCGCCGTGCGGGGAGCGCACCGAGGCATGGAAGCCGATCGGGCTCAGGTCGGCATGGATCGTCGCGGCCGGGTCGTCGATCCCGCGGCCTGCGTACGTCTTGATCTCCGGGTGCCTACGAGCGAGGCCGGGCGCCATGATCGCCGAAGGTTTCAGCGCGAAGCGCTGGAAGGCCCCGTTCGGCGTGGGGAGCGAGATCACGACCGGCGCCTGGGCGAGGACGCGCTTCAAGGCGCTCCGCCGCAGCGTGAAGGCGGGGACCTCCCCGCGGAGCCTGAGCGCGGGCTTCGCGCGGGCGGTGAGCGCCGCTTGCTGCCAGAACGTCCTCGTCCGGTGTGCGTCCCTGACCGCGTGCCCCGAGCCCGCGCCTGCGGGTGAGACCGTCAGCGCCAGAGCCAGTGCCAGCGCACCGAGTAGCCAACCAGCCTTCATGCCAGCTCTCCCCTCTCGATTTCCCCGTCCGGAGATCGTCCGATTTCGGCCAGGCGATGTCAACCGGCGGTTTCGGCCTTGCGCAAACCTCGCATCGCCCAGAGGAAGAAGCCGCCCGCGAGCGCGATCACCGCGAAGAACGCGGCGGCCACCTTGGTGGGGTCCGCGGCCACGAAGCCGCGGCCGGCCTCGACCACGAACGTGAGCGGATTGACGGCCGCGACCCCGTGGATCCAGCCCTGCAGCAGCGAGAGCGGCACGTAGACCGGCGCGAAGAAGAGCACGAGGAAGACCGGCAGCTGCATCACCGGCCCGGCCTGCAGCGTGCGGAAGCGCATGGCGACCCCGCAGGCCCAGAGCAGCGCGGCGACGTTCAGGATCAGCCCGAGCGCGAAGAGCCCGAAGAGCTGCACGCCGCTGCCGCCGACCTGCATCCCGACCGCGAACGCAACCGCCGTCAGCACCGAGACGGTCACGAGCCAGCGCACGAGCGCGGAGACGGCGTAGCCGAGCACGATCCCGCTCCGGTGCGGCGCGGTCAGCAGCAGGCGACGGGCGAAGCCGCTCTCGAAGTCGCGTGCGATCCCGAAGCCGGTGAAGACCCCGCCGAACGCCGCCGACTGCAGCACGACGAAGACGAACTGGAACGCGGTGTAGCCCTCCGGGAAATCGAAGCCGGGCACGTCGTGGACGCGCGAGAGCCCGCCCGCGAACGCCGTGAAGAAGAACAGCGGGAAGACGATCGACGGGATCAGCAGCGAGGGGTTCGTGAAGACGTTGTGCAACATGCGCCACGAGACCCCGCGCGCCACGGCGAGCGTCTTCTTCAACCCTCCATCCTCACCTTCAGGGCCCACGACGCGAGCGTGAGCGAGATCGCCGTGATCAGCGCCGTGATCCCGAACCCCAGCGCGAGCGCCTGCAGGTCCCAGCCCTTGATGATCAGGCTCCGCACGCATTCGAGCAGGTACGAGACGGGGTTCGCGGTGGCCGCGTACCGGAACCAGGTGATCTCCATCAGGTTCCGCGGGATGTTCATCGACGAGATGAACAGGAAGACGAAGAAGGCCGGGAAGAGGCTCTGCACGGCCTCGCCGGAGCCGGTCCGGAGCGCGGCGAACGCGCCGAGCGCGCCGAAGCCGAGGCACACGAAGACGCCGAACACGATCAGCACGAGCACGCCTGCCGGCCCGGCTGCGATCCGGACGCCGATGATCAGCCCCACGGCGAGGTAGACCAGGACCTGGACGAGCCCCATCGTGACGACGCCGCCGAGCTGGCCGGCGAGCACGCCGATCCGGCGCATGGGCGTCAGCGAGAGGCGGTTCAGAAACCCCGTCTGGATGTCGCGCGCGAGGTCGGTGCCGGCGTTCATCGTCGAGAACAGCGCTCCCTGGATGAACGGCACGGCGAGCGCGAACGCCACGAACGAGCTCGTGGGGAAACCCGGCAAGCGAGTCTCCGCCTTGAGACCGCCCGAGTTCACGGCAAGCAGGAACATCGGGAAGACGAGCGGCGAGATCACGTTCGCCGGCTGGCGGGCCGTGCGCACGACCGAGCGCCGTGCCAGGAAGTAGACCTGGTCTGCGAGCGGGTTCAGGCGGGCTCCATCGCCAGCCCGCGCTCGGCCTGCTCGTCCTCTTCCTCTTCGGCGCCCTCGAGCGACCGGCCGGTCTTGGCCAGGAAGACGTCGTCCAGTGACGGCTGGTGCAGCTCGAGGTGCTCGACCTTCAGATGCTCGGCGTCGAGCGCGCGCACGATGCCGACGAGATCGGCCTCCCCCGACTGCAGCCGCACCGCGACGCCGTCGTGGCCGCCGCACGGCTCGCCGAAGCGCGCCAGGATCGATGCCGTGCGCTCCCGGTCGTCGGGATCGGCGGGAACGGCCTCGACGGTCGGCCGGCCGACCGTCGCCTTGAGCTCGGCGGGAGTCCCCTCGGCGACGATGCGGCCGTGGTCGATGATCCCGACCCGACCGGCCAGGACGTCGGCCTCCTCGAGGTACTGCGTCGTCAGGAAGACGGTGACGCCGTCGTCGCGCGCGAGGCGGGCCACCTCGTCCCAGAGGGCGGTGCGGCTCTGGATGTCGAGGCCGGTCGTGGGCTCGTCGAGAAAGAGGATCCGCGGCGAGTGTACGAGCGCCATTGCGAGGTCGAGGCGTCGCTTCATGCCGCCCGAGTAGCCGCGCACCTTGCGGTCGGCCGCCTCGGTCAGCCCGACGCGCGTGAGCAGCTCGTCCGCGCGCGTCTTGCGCGTCTCGCGCGGCAGCGCCTGGAGCGAGGCCTGCAGCCGCAGGTGCTCGCGGCCGGTGAGGAGCGGATCCAGCGCAGCCTCCTGCAAGGCGGCGCCGATCGCCGAGCGCACCTGCGGCCCTTCGCGGACCACGTCGTAGCCGGCAACCCGCGCCGTGCCGGCGGTCGGCGGCAGCAGCGTCGTCAACATGTGCACCGTCGTGGACTTCCCGGCCCCGTTCGGTCCGAGGAAGCCGTAGATCTCGCCGGCGTCGACGGCGAGGTCGATCCCGTCCACCGCCCGCGGGCCTTTCTTGAAGACCCGGACGAGTCCCTCGGCTTCGATCGCACGCCCGGCCACGCACGAACCCTAGTCGGAACACTCGCGGTCCCCGATACGGAATGATTGCGCCGTGCGAGCGACGCTTCCCGGCCTCGGACTGGCCATCGCCGCGCTTCTCGGACTCGCCGCCATCGCCTCCTCATGGCCAGGGTCCGCGTTGCGGGCGGGGGCGCCTGAGACCAGCGACCTTCCGTCGACGGTCTTCCTGACCGCGGCCATCTGCGCCTTCCTGCTCTACGTCGGCGCACTGTTCATCGTCCGGGCGAAGGGCATGCACGTCGCCGTCGTGTGCGTGATCGCGGCCGCGATCCAGCTCGTGCCGCTGATCGGGCCGCTCGTGATCTCGCGGGACGTCTACGCCTACTGGGCCTACGGACGCCTCGCCGCGGTGCACCACGTGAACCCGTACAAGGTGGCGCCCTCGCGGTTCGCGACCGACCCGGCGTCGCGGTCGATGGCCGCCGGCTGGCGCAGCAGCAAGTCGGTCTACGGGCCCGTCTTCTCGGCAGCCTCGGAAGGACTCGCCGTCGCGGGCGGCCGCTCTGCCGGAACCGAGGTGACGGGGTATCGCGTCGCCGGCGCGGTCGGCATGATCGCGGTGACGCTGCTCGCCGCATTCGTTGCGCCCATGGCGGCGTTCGCGGCCGCCTTCGTGGGCTGGAACCCACTGCTCGCCATCGATTTCGCCGGCGGCGGTCACAACGACGTCTGGATGATGGCCTTCGTCCTCGGCGCGTTAGCCCTGGCGGCACGGCGACCGAAGGTCGCGGGAGTCAGCCTGGCCCTTGCCGGAGGGCTCAAATGGGTCGTGCTGGCGGTCATTCCGCTCAAGCTCCTGAGCGCGGAGCGGCGGCAGGCGGTACTGATCACGACCGGCTTCCTCATAACCGGCGCAGCCCTCGCCGCCATCGCATGCTTCTTCTTCGGCACGGCGTGGATCACGACCCTCGGCACGTTCGCGCACCGCCGGTCCGACTGGGCGATCCCGTCGCGCCTGCAGCAGATCGGACTTCCCCGCTGGCTCGCCTACCTCCCCATCCTCGTGCTCACGCCGCTGCTCATTCGCAGCGCGCGCGCGGGAAGGCCACGCATGGGGCTCGCCTCGATCGGCATCCTCGTCGCGACTCCCTGGCTCCTTCCCTGGTACGCAGCCTGGGCCGTCCCGCTCGCTGCGATCGAAGAGGACCGCCTCGCCTGGGTGCTCTCGCTCGTCTTCTGCGCATACATCCTTTCGGACGGCATCCCGCTCTAGCGCTATCGTCCGGTGCCGTGCGGCTCAACAGCAGACCGGTCGTAATCGGTGCCGCCATCCTCGGCATCGTGCTGATCGTCATCGCGATCGTCTACTGGGCCGAGCCCGCCAAATCGCTGCCCTCGTTCTTCCCGGGCCACCAAGCCGGATCCAGCCACCACCACGTCAAGCACGGCATCGCGGCGTTTCTGCTGGGGCTCGCGCTCCTCGTCTTCGCCTGGTTCCAGAGCGGGCCCAGGCGCGCACAGCCGACCGACTGAGTGCCGCTCGCCGCGCTCATCACGTACGGCCAGGCAATCGTGCTCGGCCTGCTCCAGGGCGTCAGCGAGCTCTTCCCGATCTCGAGCCTCGGCCACAGCGTGATCCTCCCGCAGCTCCTCGGCTGGAACATCCACCAGAACGACAAGTACTTCATCACCTTCCTCGTCGCGACCCACCTCGCAACGGCGCTCGTGCTGCTCGGGTTCTTCTGGAGCGACTGGGTCCGGATCGTGAAGGGCATGGGGCGGAGCCTGCGCGACCGGGGCATCGCGCCGGAGGACACGGATGCGAAGCTCGCCTGGCTCCTCGTCGTCGGGACGATCCCGGCGGGAATCCTCGGGCTGCTACTCGAGAACAAGCTCCGGCACGTGTTCGCCTCGGCGCAGTCGGCGTCGTTCTTCCTGATCCTGAACGGGTTCCTCCTCTTCGGCGCCGAGCTGCTCCGGCGCCGCGCGGTTCAGGTCGAGCAGGACGACGATGCTCGGATTGCGCGGCAGATGAGCTTCAACGGGGCCTTCGGCGTCGGTGCGGCCCAGGCGCTGGCGCTGATCCCCGGCTTCTCCCGTTCGGGCGCGACGATGGGCGGTGGCCTGCTCGTGGGGCTCTCGAACAAGGACGCGGCGCGCTTTGCCTTCCTGCTCGCGACGCCCATCATCGGCGCCGCCGCGCTGCTGAAGCTTCCCGAGCTCCTCGGATCCGCGGGCAACGGCGTGCGCGGGCCGGCCCTGGTCGGTGCGCTCTGCTCGGCAGCCACCGCGTATCTCGCGGTCCGGTTCCTGATGCGCTTCTTCGAGACGAACACGCTGATCCCGTTCGCGGTCTACTGCGTCGTGGCCGGGACGGCCTGCACGATCTACTTCGCGGTCACCTGATACCGCTTCGTAAAGGAAGTGTCCCGAAAGGCGCGCGAGCCCTGGCTCCTCGTTCTTCCCGCGGCTATCCGTGGTGGAAACGACGAGAGGAGTCTCGATGCACCTTCGCCGAAGACGGCTGCTGCTGCTCCTGGTCGCCCCGCTCGTGCTGGGCGCTGGAGCCGCAGTGGCTGCGCAAGGCACCGCGCACAAGCGCTCGAACGGCGTCATCTGGGCGTGCGCGAAGAAGCAGAACGGCCGCCTCCGCACGGTGAGCGGTCCCGGCCGCTGCCACAAGGGCGAGCAGTCGCTCCGCTGGAACGTCCAGGGACCGGCAGGGCCACCCGGTGAGACGGGGCCGGCGGGCGCAACCGGCTCGGCCGGGCCGCAAGGCACGGACGGGCGACCCGGAGCCGACGGCGCGCGCGGAGCAACGGGCCCGAAGGGCGCGACCGGCGCGCCCGGACCAGCTGGGCCTCCGGGTCCGGCGCTCGGCTCGATCGACCAGCTGAACGGAACGCCGTGCCATTCGGGCGCCGGAACGCTCGCGATCAGCTATGCCGCAGGCGGCACGGCCACGATCTCCTGCTCGGCGGGCGGCGGAGGCGGCTCGACCACGCTCGCGATCAACGAGTTCATGACCGGCACCACGGGCTCCGCGGCCGACGAGTTCGTCGAGCTCGTGAACGTCGGAACCTCGGCCGCCGACCTCAGCGGCTACAAGCTGGTCTACCGCTCTGGATCTGGCACGAGCGACGTCAGCCTGGCCACGATCCCCTCCGGAACGACGCTCGCCGCGGGCGGTTTCTACCTCTTCGGAGGGAGCGCCTACGCCGGCTCGCCTGCGCCGGATCAGAGCTTCAGCACCGGTCTCGCCTCGACCGGAGGCGGCCTGGCCCTGCGCGATGCCTCCGGGACGATCGTCGACTCGCTCGGCTACGGGAACGCGGTCAACGCGTTCGTCCGCGGAGCGCCCGCTCCGGCCCCGCCCGCCGCGGCTCCGCCCGGGAACAGCGACGTGCGTCTCCCTGACGGCCACGACACGGGCAACAACTCGGCCGACTTCAGCGTGAGCACCACACCGACGCCAAGAAGCTCCAACCACTAGTACACGCGCGCGAGGCAGGCGGTCGTCCCCGGCCGCCTGCCTCCGCGCAATCACCCTCGAACGGGGCATGCCCGGTCGAAAACGGCCGCCGATACTGCACCTGCGGAGTTGATTCCGCATGGCGTACTTCACAACTGCGGCGAATTGGTCTCATCGATCAGCAATCCCTCGTTCGGTGCCTCTCTCCCGAGCTCATGCTCGTGGATCCTGAGCTTGCGCAGCGTGCGCGGGAGCTCCTGCACGACCCTGCTGAGACCAACGGAAAGGGGAACATGTCCACACTTCTAGGGACGCACGAGATTTCTTCGGGAATGGGCTTCGGCCTCGAGCCACCGCTGAGCCCACCGGTCGTGCACGGCCCCAGCGCGATGACGACCGCCGGTCCGAGCGCCCACATGGACCTGCCGTCCCCTCCGCCGGCCCTTCGGCCACCCGAGAGTTCCATGGCCCCCGAACCCGCTCCGACCCCTCAGCCGGCGCCCGCCGTCGTGCCTGCAGCCCCGGAGATCTCGGTGCAGCCGGCCCAGGCCCCAGCACCTCCACTGCCGCCTCCCCCCGCGCCGGTACAGCAGGAGCCGGAGCCGCTCATGGCCCCTGCGCCCCTCGAGCCGGTCGCGCCCCAGGCCGACCCGGCGCCCGTGGAGCTCATGCCGGTGACTCCGCCGATCGAGCCCGAGCCCGAGATCGCGGCGGTCGCACCGCCTCCACCCGAGCCCCAGCCGGAGCTTCCGGCGATGGCGCCCGAGCCCGAGGTTTCCGCTCATGAGCACATCGAGGCCCCGGCGCTTCCGGCCGAGCCGGTCGAGGTGCCCGCGGCCCCCGAGATTCAGGTGCTCTCTGCTCCGGCCCCGGTCGAAGCCCCGGCTGTGCTGTCGGCCCCGGTCGAAGCCCCGCCTGTGCTGTCGGCCCCGGCCGAGGAGACTCGCATCGAGCTGGCCACGGTCGGGTCGATCGAGACCCCCGCGCCCGCGCCTCCGGCAGCGCCCGAGGCCCCGGCAACGCCGGAGCCGGTCGCCGAGCCCGTCTTCGAGCTCCCCCTCGTCGCCCCTCAGGCAGGCGCGTTCCGCGTCATCGTTCGCCTGAGCGATGGTGACGGCGTCGAGGTCGGCGAGTTCCGCGACTTCGGGACCGCGATGCAGGGCGCCCAGGAGGTCATCGACCAGTTCTCCCACTCGAACGGGACGTGGCCCTTCTACGCGGGCCGGTTCATCCGCCCGGACCTGATCGTCTCGGTCGACGTCGTCGACGCTTCGGCTAGCTGAACCGACCGACGTAGATCGTCACGACCGAGCCTGCCGGGGCGTGGACGCCCCTACCGGGCTGGACGTCGACGATCTTGCCGCTCAGGCTGCGGGTCGAGGTCTTCTGGGTCAGCTGCTGCACGCTGAAGCCGTCGTTCTCCAGCCGCGACCTCGCCGTCGCCGGGGCGAGCCCGATCACCTTCGGCACCGCCTGGCCTGCTCCGGGATTCGGCCCGAGCGAGGCGTTCAGTGTCACTCGCGTCCCGACCTTGGCGCTGCTGCCGCCGTCAGGTGACTGCGAGACGATCGACCCCTGCGGCTGAGACGACGGCACGTAACGGACGAGTGACTTGAAGCCGAGCGTGTTCAGCTGCCGCTGCGCGCCCTGCTGGGCATTCCCGGTGACGTCCGGCACGCTCTTGCTCGCGGGTGGAGGCGGAGGCTGCGGCGGAGGCGGCGGTGGCGGAGCGCCGCCGGCGGGTGCCTGTCCGCTGGAGACGTTGAGCCGCACATTCGTCCCGCGCGCCACGCTCGCCCCTGCGTGCGGCCGCTGCGCGACGACGACGTTCTTCGGCTGGATCGCGGGCACCACGAACACCTTCGGGCTCAGGCCCGCGGCCTTCAACACCGAGACCGCGGCCGCGCGCTGCTGCCCGACGACGTTCGGCACGCGGGTCGGCCCGCTCGAGACGCGGATCGTGACCGTGGACGCCTTCGCCACCGACGACCTGGCGGCCGGGCTCTGGCTCAGTACCAGACCCGGCGTCTTGGTAGACGTGACGTTCGCCGTCTGCACGGACAGCCCCTGCGCGCGCAGCGCGCTGGCCGCCGCCGCGACCTTTTCGCCGACGACCTTCGGAACGGTGACCTCGGCGGTCGAAGACGTCGAGAGCGTCACCACGGAGCCCTTCGTGACGTGCGTGCCCGGGCCCGGCTGCTGGGCGAAGACCGTTCCTTCGGGCCGGGAGCTCGGCTTGGCGACCACGCGCGAGGTCAGGCCCACGCTGTCGAGCCGCTGCACCGCCGGCCCCTGCTTCTGCCCGATCACATTCGGCACGTTGACGCTCCTCGCATGCTTGTGTCCGTTGTCGCGCGTGAAGAGCCAGAGCGCGATCAGGCCGCCCGCCACGAGCAAGAGCAGGAGTAGGAGCCACGGCCAGATCGTCGGAGGCCGGCCGCGCGGCGGCGGTGGAGGCGGCCCTGCGATCTCTTCTTCGACGACAGGAGGTCCGGGAGCGCCCTCCTGCACGAGCGTCGCGTCGGTCGCAGGGTCGCGTCGGAAGCGTGAGCCCAAACTCATCGTTCGCTAGGTAGCCGGGCGGCGGAAGCGCCAAACCGTGGACCTCAAGGAATCCTTGCAATTCGCGCATGGAGGCCTAATCGGCCCGGCTTACGGTGGCGGCGGAACACGCAGCGAGGAGGTATTCGGCATGGCACGCAAGCTCATCGTTCTGGCGCTCGCCGCGTTGCTCGGCCTCGCGGTCGTCGGCGTCGCGAACGCGAGATGGTTCAACGTGATCCGCGGCACGCGCAACGCGGACGTCCTAGTCGGAACGGACAGCCGCGACCTCGTTCTCGCCTTCGCGGGCGACGACCAGGTCAGCGTCGGCGGCGGATACGACATCGTCTACGGCGGCCGCGGCAACGACACCGTCGACGGCGGGGCCGGCTTCGACCGGCTCTTCGGCGGCCCCGGCAACGACACGCTGATCGCAGGGGACGGCCCCTCGATCGTGTGGGGCGGCGCGGACAACGACACGATCACGGGCGGCACCGGCCGCAACTGGCTCCATGGCGGCCAGGGAGACGACTCGGTCGTCGGCGGGCCGCTCCGCGACCGGCTCTGGGGCGGCTTCGGCACCGACACCGAGAACGGCGGTGACGGCAACGACGTCCTTCATTCGCTGGCTCCGGACGGCCAGGTCGACACGCTCGACTGCGGGCCCGGCTACCACGACGTCGCCTGGATCCGCGCGGGTGAGCCGGACGTCGTCCAGAACTGCGAGGTGATCAAGACGCTCGCTCCCTCGACGCCCTAGCTCGGAGCTCGGAGGCCCGCCTCCGGGCGGGCCTCGACCCGCTCGAGGAACGCTCCCACCACCTGGAGATACCGCTCCGGCTCCTCCAGGTACGGCATGTGGGCGCTGTCCTCGAAGAGCACCCATTCGGAACCGGCGATGCCCTCGTGGAGCGGCTCGACGAGCTTCGGCGTGCACTCGTCGTACCGGCCCGAGGTGAGCAGCGTCGGGACGCGGATCTCGCCGAGCCGTCCGATCACGTCCCAGTCCTTGAGCTTGCCGGTGGCCGTGAACTCGTTCGGGCCCCACATGGTCTCGTAGACCTGCTTGCCGAACTTGGTGCGAGCCCGCTGGAGCACCTCCGGCTCGGGGTCGAGACGGCAGATATGACGAGACCAGAACTCCCTCTCGTCGAGGCCTGCAGCAAGTCGGGCCGTCTCCTCGACCCAGCGCGGCGTGCTCGTCGGCGTCGAGTTGAGCACGAGGCTCGCGAGCCCCGCCGGCTGCGTGAAGGCGTACTCGAGCGCGAGCATCCCGCCCCATGACGTGCCGAAGAGGTGGATCGCTTCGAGCCCCAGGCCTTCCCGCACCGAGCGGAGCTGGTCGACGAACGTCTCGACCGTCCAGAGCGCGGGGTCGTCCGGCCGGTCGGACTCGCCGCTGCCGAGCTGGTCGTAGAAGACCACCCGTCGGCCCTGGGCCGACAGCGCGGCGAGCCCCTCGAGCGCATCGTGCGCGCTCCCCGGCCCGCCGTGCAGCACGACCAGCGGCAACCGTCCTGGTTCCTCTCGGTCGCCGACCACGCCGTACCACGTGCGAAAGCCGCGGAACGGCAGGAACGTCGTGCCCGCCCCCATGCAGTCAGGACGCTCTGCGCCAGAGGCGGCGTCGCAGAAGCGGCACTTCGGCGCCGGCCCCGACCGCGCGCGCGGCCGCAGCGAAGTCGTCGGCGGTCAGGGCGCTCAGGTCCTCCGGACCGAGGCCCTCGAGCCGGACGCCCGCAGCTCCGGCAAGCCTCAACGCCTGCGCGTTCAGCGCCTGCTCGAAGAGCGTGCGCGCATAACGGGCATTCCCGAAGCCCTCGCCGCGCTCGGCCTGCTCGAAGATGCGGCGCAGCTCCTCGGAGGCTCCGTCGGCCAGGCGGTACTCGCTCTGCTCCGCGAAGCGGGCGGTGATGGCGATCAGCTCTTCGCTCGAGTAGTCCGGGAAGACGAGCTCGCGTGAGAAGCGCGAGCGCAGGCCGGGGTTCGAATCGAGGAACTCGTTCATCAGCCGCGGGTAGCCGGCGACGATCACGACGAGGCGGTGCCGGTGATCCTCCATCCGCTTGAGCAGCGTCTCGATCGCCTCCTGGCCGAAATCGACGCCGCTGCCGTGACCCGTCCGCGCCAGCGCATAGGCCTCGTCGATGAAGAGGACGCCGTCGAGCGCACGCTGGATGGCGCGGTCCGTCTTGATGGCGGTCATGCCGACGTACTCGCCGACCAGCCCCGCGCGGTCGATCTCGACGAGGTGGCCCTTCTTCAGCAAGCCCATCGCGTGGTACATCTGCGCGAGCAGGCGCGCGATCGTGGTCTTCCCGGTTCCCGGATTGCCACGGAACACGAGGTGCTGCGAGGTGGCGACCTCCGGCAGCCCATGCCCCAGCCGCTGCCCCTGGACCTGCAGGAAGGCGACGAGCGCGCGCACCTGCTCCTTGATCGACTCGAGCCCGACGAGCGAGTCGAGCTCCGCCTGGAGCTCGTCGAGGCTCCGAGGCTCGGCCGTCGTCCGGCGCGAATCGAGGCGGTCGAGCCACTCGGCGTCGACACCGGTCGCCTGTCGGACCTGCTCGCGCAGGGCGCTGAGACCTTGGACGAGCTCGTCGCGCAGGCTCGGCATGACCGCCAACCTACCCGCGCCGTTGCAGCCGCAAGCCGGGCGCTGCGTCCGTCAGCTGATCGTCCAGGTGTCGCCGGCGTGCAGGAGCTCGGCCAGGTCGCCCTCGCCCTGCTCCTCGCGGGCGCGCTCGAGCTGCTCGTCCATCAGGCGGTCGTAGACCGGCCGCTCGACGTCGCGGAAGACTCCGATCGGCGTCGGGCCGTGCGGCGTGTGCGACAGCCGGGCCAGCGCTGCGGCAAGGCTCGGATACTCGTGGTGCTCGTCGTGCACCATCAGCGCGCCCTCGCCGACATCGGCCACGTCGACGATCTCGGCCGAGCCGTCCGGGCGCAGATGGACGCCGCGCTCGTCCTCGCCGCCGAAGCGGATCGGCTTGCCGTGCTCGAGCCGGATCCGGTTCTCCTTGTCCTCGCGCACGGCGTCGAACGCGCCGTCGTTGTAGACGTTGCAGTTCTGGTAGATCTCGACGAAGGCCGCGCCGGGATGCGCGTAGGCGCGGCGCAGCACCTCGGTCAGGTGCGCGCGGTCGGTGTCGATCGACCGGCCGACGAAGGTCGCCTCCGCTCCGAGCGCCAGCGCAACCGGGTTGAACGGCCAGTCGAGCGAGCCCATCGGCGTCGTCTTGTTCACCGTCCCGAGCGGCGACGTGGGCGAGTACTGGCCCTTCGTCAGCCCGTAGATCTGGTTGTTGAAGAGCAGAATCTTCACGTTCACGTTCCGGCGCAACGCGTGGATCAGGTGGTTGCCGCCGATCGAGAGCGCGTCGCCGTCGCCGGTCACGACCCAGACGGAGAGATCCGGGCGCGACAGTGCGAGGCCCGTAGCGATCGCCGGCGCGCGCCCGTGGATCGAGTGCATCCCGTAGGTCTGCATGTAGTACGGAAAGCGCGCGGCACACCCGATCCCCGAGATGAAGACGATCCGCTCGCGCTCGAGCCCGAGCTCGGGCATGAACTTCTGCACCGCGGCGAGGATCGCGTAGTCGCCGCAGCCCGGGCACCAGCGCACCTCCTGGTCGGACGTGAAATCCTTCGCCGTCAGCACCGGCAGCCCGTTCCCGCCGTTCTCGCTCACAGGAGCGCCTCCATCGCCTCCGCGAGCTCGGCGGCCCGCAGCGGCAGGCCGCGCACGCGGTTGTAGCCGACGGCATCGACCAGGAACTCCGCCCGCACGAGCTTCGAGAGCTGGCCCAGGTTCATCTCGGGGACGAGCACGCGGTCGTACGCGCGCAAGACCTCGCCGGTGTTCCTCGGGAACGGATTCAGGTGCGTGAGGTGCGCCTGGGCGACCTTGCCACCCTCGGAGCGCACCCGCCGGACGGCTGCGGTGATCGGCCCGTAGGTGCCGCCCCAGCCGAGCACGAGGAGCGACGCGCCGTCCGGGTCGTCCACCTCGAGCCCGGGGATGTCCGCGGCGATCCCGGCGACCTTCTGCGCGCGCAGCCGGACCATGTGGTCGTGGTTGTCGGGGTCGTACGAGACGTTGCCGGTCTCGTCCTGCTTCTCGAGCCCGCCGATCCGGTGCTCGAGCCCCGGAGTCCCGGGGATCGCCCACTCGCGCGCGAGCGTCTCGGGATCGCGCACATACGGCAGGAACTCGCCGTCGCGGTTCGGCTTCGTCGCGAACTCGACCGGGATCTCGGGGAGCGCGGCCGCGTCGGGCAGCATCCACGGCTCCGAGCCGTTCGCGAGGTACGCGTCCGAGAGCAGGTAGACGGGCGTGCGGTACTTCAACGCGATCCGCGCGGCTTCCAGAGCGGCATCGAAGCAACCGCCGGGGGTTGCGGAAGCGACCACGGGGACCGGCGACTCGGCGTTCCGCCCGAAGAGCACCATCAGCAGGTCCGCCTGCTCGGGCTTCGTCGGCATTCCGGTCGACGGACCGGCGCGCTGGATGTCCAGGATCAGCAGCGGCAGCTCCAACGCCACCGCCAGGCCTACGGTCTCGGCCTTCAGCACGACTCCCGGGCCGCTCGAGGTGCAGACGCCAAGGGCCCCGCCGAAGCTCGCGCCCAGCGCCGCGCCGACCGCCGCGATCTCGTCCTCGGCCTGGAAGGTGCGGACGCCGAAACGCTTGTGCCGCGAGAGGTGCTCGAGGATCTCCGAGGCCGGCGTGATCGGGTAGGCGCCGAGGAACAACGGGAGGCCGCTCTTGACCGAGGCCGCGATCAACCCGAGCCCGAGCGCCTGGTTCCCGGTGATGTTCCGGTACGTCCCCGGCGGCAGCTTCGCCGGCGCGACCTCGTACGAGACGACGAAGTCCTCCGAGGTCTCGCCGTAGGCCCAGCCGGCCTTGAACGCCCTGACGTTCGCTTCCGCGATCGCCGGCTTCGACGCGAACTTGCGCTCGAGGTAGGCGATCGTGGCGTCGGTCGGCCGGTGGTAGAGCCACGACATCAGGCCGAGCGCGAACATGTTCTTCGACCGCTCCGCCTCGCGCTTGCTCACGTCGACTTCCTTCAGCGCCTCGAGGGTCAGCGTCGTCAGCGGCACCTCGTGGACGTGGAACCCCTCGAGCGAGCCGTCCTCGAGCGGGTTCGTCGCGTAGCCCGCCTTGTCGAGGTTGCGGTCCGTGAACGCGTCGCGGTTGACGATCAACGTGCCGGCCTTCGGCAGGTCGCGCAGGTTCGTCTTCAGCGCAGCCGGATTCATGGCCACGAGCACATCGGGGGCGTCGCCGGGGGTGAGGATGTCGTGGTCGGCGAAGTGGAGCTGGAAGCCCGAGACACCGGGCAGCGAGCCGGCCGGCGCGCGGATCTCGGCCGGGAAGTCCGGCAGCGTCGAGAGGTCGTTGCCGACGAGGGCCGTCTCGGCCGTGAATTGCCCGCCGGTGAGCTGCATCCCGTCGCCGGAGTCGCCGGCGAACCGAATCGTCACCTGCTCGAGCTGCTCGACCTGCTTGGGCACGGACCTACAAAGTAGCGCGCCGAACTGTGATGCCCCACGCCTTCCCCGAGGCGAAGAGCTCGTCCGGATCGACGTCGTCGCGCCAGCCGATGAAGTGGCGCTCGGGCTCGTCCTCGGTCGATCCGTAGACCGCCGGCCGCTCCTCGCGGCGCCGCTCGCGCGTGCCGCGCTCCAGCTCCTCGAGCCGGCGCTCCGCCTCCTCCGCAGCGGGGCCCTCTGCGTAGCCCTTCGCCATCAGCCGGCCTCCCGGAGGAGAGCGTCCAGATCGAGCGGCGCGTTCACCATCGCCACACCCTTCCCGTCGGGCGGGCGCGGCCACTCCTCCTCGGGCTTGTCGCGGTAGAGCTCGACCCCGTTGTCGTCCGGGTCGCGGAGGTAGACGGCCTCGGAGACGCCGTGGTCAGTCGCGCCCTCGATCGGCCACTTGGCCTCGGCAAGGCGCCGAAGCGCGTCACCGAGCGTCGCGCGGTCCGGGTAGCGGATCGCCACGTGGTAGAGGCCTGTCGTGCCCGGCGGCGGAGCAGAAGCCCCGCGTGACTCCCATGTGTTGAGACCGAGATGGTGGTGGTAGCCGCCGGCGGAGATGAAGGCAGCCTGCTCCCCGTAGCGCTGCATGACGTCGAAGCCGAGGATGTCTTGGTAGAAAGCCAGCGAGCGGTCGATGTCTGAGACCTTCAGGTGGACATGGCCGATGTCGACGCGCGGGTCGATGCTCATGCCGGCCCGACTGTACCTGGCCTCGAGCCGTTGCCAACTGTCCTTGGCAGGGCGGGGGCCGCAGTGCACCCCACCCGCCCCCGGGACTCCTACGGGCCCCACGGCGTCGAGCCGCCGAGCGCGGCTGCAACGATCGTGCCGAGGACCAGCAACAGCGCCTGGATACGTACGGCCACAGGATCACCTCCTTTGGGGAATGCGTCGCGGGGCGAAGGTTCAGCGCTGACCCAAACGGGGTCGTCATTTGTTGTCAAGGCTCGGTTCTTCATTGACGCTGCTCGCCGGCGAGGTCAATATGGACCGCGGTGCCTGACCGACATCGAGAAGGCCCAGAGGAGACGATCGGCCAGCGTCTGCGGCGGCTCCGGAGAGAACGGGGCCTGTCTCAGCGTGAGCTCGCCTCGCCGGGAGTCTCGTACGCCTACATCTCGCGCATCGAGGGCGGTGCCCGCCGGCCGTCCGTGAAGGCGCTGCGGATGCTCGCCCGCAAGCTGGGCGTCACCGCCGACTACCTGGAGACCGGCTCCGAGATCCGGGACACCGAGGAGCGCGAGCTTCGGATCGCCGACGCCGAGCTCGAGCTCCGGCTCGCGGACGACACGACCGCGGCAGAGCGCAAGCTCGAGAGCCTCCGCTCGGATGCGCTCGAGGCAGGCGACGCCCTGGCCGCGTCGCGGGCAAGCATCGCGCTCGGCCTCGCGGCGGCGCACGCCGGCCGGAACCACGAGGCGATCGAGCGGCTGGAGGCCGGCCTCGAGCTCGCGGACGTCTCGCCGAGCGTCCGACCCGAGGTCTATGCGACGCTCGGCCGCGCGTATGCGGCCAGCGGCGAGACTCCGCGCGCAGTCGAGCTCTTCGAGCGCTGCCTGGCCGACGTGTCGCGCGAGTCGCCCGAGGATTTCACGGCCCAGGTTCGTTTCACGACGTACCTCAGCTACGCGCTGACGGATCTCGGCGATCTCGAGCGCGCCGAGGACGTGCTCCAGGAAGCAATCGCAAAGGCGGAGGAGGCAACCGACGCATACTCGCGCGTCCGCCTCTACTGGGGAGTCGCGCGCCTGAACGAGGTGCAAGGGCGCTCGGCCGCTGCGCTCACCTACATCCGGCGGGCGATCGCGCTGCTGGACGTCACCGACGACACGCTCCACCTCGCGAGAGCGCACCTCCTCGCCGGGTCGATCATGCTCACCCAGGGGAACGTCGAGGGCGCAGGCCACCACTACGCGCTCGCGGAGCAGCTCTTCGGCCCCAGCTCCGAACCCGAGGATTTGGCGAACCTCTACGCCGACCAGTCGAAGCTGGCCGTGCAGCAGGGCGACGCCGACGAGGCGGTCCGGCGGGCCGAGGCGTCCGTTACGGCGGCGTCCGACGAGTATCTGCACGAGCGCGGCAACGCCCTCTGGGCGCTCGCGGAGGCGAAGGCGCTGAAGGGCGACGTCGACGGCGCCGACACGGCGTTCCGCGAGGCGACTGCGCTCCTCGCCGACCACGGCCACCACCGCCACCACGTCGAGGCGTACCGGGCCTGGGGCAAGTTCCTGCGCCGGGCCGGCCGCGAGGATCAGGCGCTCGAGGTACTGGAGCGCGCCGCAGATCTCGCCGCCGAGCCCGTCGCGGTCGAGTCGCACGGGCTTCGGTGATCCAGGCCGCGGTTCGGCCGCGCGGCCTCTTCTCGCTCCGCCTCTCGGCCCGGCTCGCCGGCAACGCCACGCGCACGACCTCGGGCGGGCCGCTCGTGGCGGTGCTCGCTGCCGGAGGGTCGGGCCGCGCGTGGCAGCAGGCGGACGGCACGGTTCAGCTGCGGGCGCCGAACGAAGCCGGGGTCGATGAGCTGCGCTTCGTCCTCGCCCTGGACGACGACCATTCCGAGTTCCTGACGCGTTACCGCGACGACCCGCTGCTGGGCCGCGCGCTGCCTCGGCTGCGGGGCTTCCGGCCGCCCCGGCTCTCGACGGTCACGCATGCGCTGCTCCGCGCAGTGGCGGGGCAGCTGATCACCGCCCGGCGGGCGCGGGAGATCGAGCGCAGGGTCATCCGCGCCTCGACGCCGCAGCTCCCGGGGACGTTCCTGCACGCGCCGCCGACTCCGGCGACCTTTGCTCGTATGGCTCCGGCCGAATTGCGCCAGCTCGGGCTCGGCGCGCGCCGGGGCGCCACGCTCGTCCGGCTTTGCCGCGCATTCGACCTCGAGCGGCTGCGGTCGCTGCCGACCGCCGCGGCGGCGGACCGGCTCGAGCGGGAGCGCGGTCTCGGCCCCTGGTCGGTCGGCCTCGTCTGCGTCGAAGGCCTGGGCCGCTTCGAGCGCGGGCTCGTCGGCGACCTGGGCCTCGTGAAGCTCTGCTCGGCGCTCCGGGGCCGGCGCGTGGAGCCCTGGGAGACGGCGGAGCTGCTCGAGCCCTACGGCGAGTGGGCCGGGCTCGCGGGGATCTATCTGCTCCAGGCGTGGCGCCTCGGACTGTTGCCCGTGCCGGAGCGTCGCGCCGCCTAGACTGCCGCGCATGTCGAGGCAGGTCGCGATCCTCGGGGTCGGCACGATCGGAGAGTCGCTGCTGCGCGGCCTCCTCAGCGGCGGCTGGCGCGAGCCTTCGGAGCTCGTCGTCACCGTACGGGACTTGCAGCGTGCGGCGGAGCTCGCAGAGCGCTTCGGTGTGCGCGCGACGACCTCCAACGCCGAGGCAGTCGCCGGCTCGACGCTCGTCGTGATCGCGGTCAAGCCGCAGGACTTCGACGTACTGCTCGGCGAGATCGGCGGGCTGCTCACGCCGGAGCAGACCGTCCTGTCGGTGGCCGCAGCGATCCCGACCGCCGCGATCGAGGAGCAAATCGCACCGGGAGTTCCCGTGGTGCGGGCGATGCCGAACCGGCCGGCCACCGTCCACGAGGGGATCGCCGGCGTCTGTGCGGGCGCGCACGCCGGTGACGACAACCTGACGCTCGCGGAGGAGGCGCTGAGCCATCTCGGCGCGGTCGTCCGGGTGCCCGAGCGCTACATGGACGCGGTGACGGCGGTCTCCGGGTCCGGGCCCGCCTACTTCGCGCTCCTCGCGGAGGCGATGATCGAGGCGGGGATCCTGCTCGGCCTCTCGCGCGAGATCTCGACGCAGCTCGTCGTCCAGACGATGCTCGGCACCGCGAAGCTGCTGCGCGACGAGGGGGTGCATCCAGTCGAGCTGCGCGAGCAGGTGACCTCTCCCGGCGGCACCACGATCCGTGCCATCCGCGAGCTCGAGCGGGCAGGAGTGCGCGCGGCGTTTCTCAACGCGATCCAGGCCGCCATGGAGCGGTCGCGGGAGCTGGCGGCCGGGGACTCGTGACGCTCTACGGCGTCGAGCTGATCCGGTTCGAGGACGAGGAGGCCGCCGCCTCGTTCGTCGCCGACGAGCTGGTCACCGCTGCCCGGGCCGGCTCGTCGATTGCGCTGACCGGCGGAAAGACGCCCGGCCGCGCGTACGAGCTCGCGGCCGAACGCGAAACGGATTGGAGCGGAGCCACCCTGTGGTGGGGAGACGAGCGCGCGGTCCCGCCGGACGACGAGGAATCCAACTATCGGCTCGCCGACGAGACGCTGATCCGGGCGCTGGCCGGGCAGCCCGACATCCGGCGGATCCGAGGCGAGCTGGGCGCTCAGGCGGCCGCCGACGAGTACGACCGCCTGCTCGAAGGCGCACGGCTCGACCTGATCCTCCTCGGCATCGGGCCGGACGGACACGTGGCTTCCCTCTTCCCGAACCAGCCGACCCTGGACGACCGGTCGCGGCGGGTTATCGCCGCCGAGCCCACGCTCGAGCCGTTCGTCGAACGAGTGACGATGACGGTGCCGGTGCTCTGCTCGGCGCCGGAGGTCCTCTTCTTGGTCACGGGGGAGTCGAAGGCCGACGCCGTCGAGCGCGCCTTCGCGCAACCGCCGAGCCACGACACGCCCTCGAGCCTGATCCGTTCGTCGGAGGGCCGGACGCGTGTGGTCGTGGACGAGGCGGCCGCAAGCAGCTTGCCGGACTAGACACTTCTCGTTCCGCGCCGTATATATAGGCATCGGATGGCCGCCACTGAGCAGATTCTCGACGTCCTGATTCTCGACAAGCCGGAGCAGCTCAAAGCGCTCGGACACCCGCTCCGACTCCGCGTCCTCGAGATGCTCGGGACGAGCGGCGAGGACGCGATCACCAACCGCGAGCTGGCCAACAAGCTCGGCGTCGATCCCGGCCACCTCCACTTCCACGTGCGGATGCTGCTGCGGGCCGGCCTGATCACGCTCGTCGACACGGGCAAGGGACGGGAGAAGCCGTACCGACCTGTCGCGCGCACGCTGCGGGTGGCGCCCGAGCTGCTGGCGTCGGGACTCACGACCGACCTGCGCGCCGCGATGCTCGACGAGGTGCAGCGCGGCTGGGACGAGCACGGCGCCGAAGGGCTGTTCCGTTCGGCGCAGGTGACCGCGAGGATCCCGCCGGAGCGTGCGCTCGAACTGATCACGGAGCTCGTCGAGAAGGCGCGGGACTTCGAGGACGAGAGCGCCGATCCGCTCGTCATCACGGCGGTCCTCCACCCGCCGACGAGCTCGCCCAGCTTCGACGGATCCCCTTAGGGGAGCAGCGGCGAGCCGAGCTCCGCGGCCATCTCGCGGCGCTCGGCCAGCGCCTGCAGGACGAGCACGGTGTCGGCAACCGGTAGGTCCTCGAGGTACTCGCCCCGGGTCTCGAACGACTCGAGGACCGATTCGACGGCAATCTCGTAGCCGGCGACATCCTGTGCTGCCAGGAAGGCGCACGCATCGCCGACGTCGTTGGGGAAGTCGTCGCGCGTCCGGATCTCGTCGGCGTGGCGGCGGGCATCGGACGGGTTCTCGAGCACGAGGGCCGCGAGGGCCGCGGCGTAGCGGCCGATCGGCGACTCCGATTCGGCGGCGCCGGCCTCGAGCGCCCAGCGCGCGGCCTCCTCGGCACCCGGCCAGTCGCCGGCGAGGATCAGCGCCTTCATCGCACCGATCGGGCGGCCCCAGCTTCCCGGCGGAGCTTCCGGGAAGCTCTCGCGGTAGCGGTCGGCCGCACGGTGGAGCCATTCGGCCGCCTCGCACGGACGCCCGAGCATGAGCAGCGACAGCCCCGCACCGCCCGCGGCGTTGCCGATGCGGGTCAGCTGGCGCTGCCGGGAATCCGGATCCGGGGCATCGCCGAGCCGAGCCTCACCGTCGCGATAGCGGGCCTCCTCTCGCGCAAGGTGCGCTTCCCAGCCCTCCTTCGCGAGCGCCTCTGTTTTAGGCACAGCCGACCTCCTCCCCGCTGCGATCGTAACGGCGAAATCCCCACGGGTGAGTCACGGAAATGTGCCGGCAAGTGTGCCGCTTTGTCCCGGGGTTCATGGACTAGGCTGCCTCGCGTGGGCCGGGAGCTACGCGAAGTCGTGTACGTCGACGGCGTTCGGACCGCGTTCGGCCGGGCGGGCCCGAAAGGCGTCTTCTGGCGGACGCGCGCAGACGACCTCGGCGTCAAGGTCGTCCGCGAGCTGCTGCGACGGAATCCCGGGCTCCCGCCCGAGCGCATCGACGATGTCGTGATGGCCGCCACCGCGCAGGTTGGCGACCAGGGCCTGACGCTCGGCCGCGACGTCGCCCTCCTGGCGGGCCTGCCGTCGACCGTGCCAGGGTTCGCCGTCGACCGGATGTGCGCGGGCGCACTCACGGCGGTCACGGCCGGAGCCGGCGAGATCGCGATGGGCGCAGCCGACGTCGTTCTCGCCGGCGGAATCGAGCACATGGGCCACCACCCGATGGGCGAGGACGTCGACTTCAACCCGCGCTTCGTCGCCGAGCGGCTCGTCGACCCGTCGGCGGTCACGATGGGCGCGACGGCCGAGAACCTCCACGACCGCTTCCCGCACCTGACGAAGCACGATGCGGACGCGTTCGCGGTGCGGTCGCAGCACCGCGCAGCCGAGGCGTGGCAGAACGGCGTGATGCGCGAGGCGGTCGTGCCGATGTCGGTCTTCACGGACGAAGGCTGGCGCGCCGCCGACCGCGACGAGTTCCTGCGCCCGGACACGAGCATGGAGGGCCTCGCCGACCTGCCGACGCCCTTCCGTCCCGGCGGACGGGTGACGGCAGGCAACTCCGCGGGGCTCACCGACGGCGCCGCCGTGTGCCTGCTTGCGTCCGAGGACGCTGCGGCCGACCTCGGGCTCGCTCCGCGCATGCGGCTCGTGTCGTACGCCTTCGCCGGCGTCGAGCCGGAGCTGATGGGGCTCGGCCCCGTGCCTGCGACGCGGAAGGCGCTCGAGCTCGCCGGCCTCTCGCTCGACGACATCGGCCTCTTCGAGCTCAACGAGCCGTTCGCCGTCCAGGTGCTGACCTGGTGCGACGGCCTCGAGGTAGATCCCGAGGACGAGCGGCTGAACCCGTACGGCGGTGCGATCGCGTGCGGCCACCCGCTTGCGGCGACCGGCGTCCGCCTGCTGGCCCAGCTCGCGTACGGGTTCCGCGAGCGAACGAGCGTGCGCTACGGCCTGACGGCGCTCTGCGTCGGGATGGGCATGGGCGCGGCGCTGATCTGGGAGAGCCTCCCTGCCGGACACTGAGTTCAAGCTCACCGAGGTCGTGCGCGACAGCTCCCGGGTCGCGCTGGTCACGATCGACAACGGCGAGGACTACACGAAGCCGACCTTCTTCGGGCGGGCGGCGCTCGAGTCGCTCGAGCGGCTGCTCCCGCGACTGGAGGGCGACGACTGGGCGGCGCTGGTCATCACCGGCAAGCCGTTCGTCTTCGCCGCGGGTGCCGACATCACCCAGTTCCGTGGGGCGACGCGCGAGCTCGCGGTCGAGGGCAGCCACGCCGGCCACGAGCTCTTCGGGCGGATCCGGGCCCTTCCCTTCCCGACGGTCGCCGCGATCAACGGCGCGTGCCTGGGCGGCGGCGTCGAGCTGGCGCTCCATTGCGACGCGCGCACCATCTCGACGGCGGTGCGGCATTTCGCCTGCCCGGAGTGCTTCCTCGGGATCCTGCCCGCCTGGGGCGGAACGCAGCTGATCCCGCCGCTCGTGGGGATCGAGAACGCCGTCAAGTTCGTCGTCACGAACCCGATGCGCCAGAACCGCATGCTCACCGGGCCGCAGGCGTTCGAGCTCGGATTCGCCGAACGGCTGCTCGAGCCGGCGGAGTTCGTCGACGAGTCGCTGGCGTTCGCCCTCGGGCTCGTTCCGAACAGTGACAGTCACAGGGACAGCTACAGGGACAGCCACTCTGTGGCGGAAGTGATACGGAAGGCGCGTGCACGGCTGGACGATCAGGTGCACGGCGCCGCGCCCGCGCCCTACAGAGCACTTGAGCTGATCGAGGGTGCCTGCTCCGGCTGGACGGTCGAGGAGGGGTACCGCGCAGAGGAGGAGGCCGTCGGCAAGCTGCTCCCCGGCCGGCAGGCACAGGCCTCCCTCTACGCCTTCGACCTCGTCGAGCGGCGCGCGAAGAACCCGCCCGGCCGGCCGAGCGCCGAGCCGAAGCCGATCCGCAAGGTGGGCATCGTGGGCGCGGGACTCATGGCCGCCCAGATCGCGGCGCTCGTGCTCCGCCGCCTCGAGGTCCCCATCGCGATCCGAGACGTAAGCGACGACGCCCTCGCCGCCGCACGCGAGTCCATCGAGGAAGCGCTGGCCGAGCAGGTCGCGAAGGGCCGCTACGACGAGGGCAAGGCGCGCTTCCTCGGCTCGATCGTCACGACCTCCACGACGTACGACGACTTCGCCGATTGCGACCTCGTCCTCGAAGCCGTCTTCGAGGAGCTCGAGACGAAGCAGCAGGTCTTCGCCGAGCTGCGCGAGCACACCCGAGGCGACAGCGTCCTGGCGACCAACACCTCCAGCCTCTCCGTGGCCGAGATGGGCGCCGACGTCGGGTTCCACTTCTTCAACCCGGTCGCCGTGCTGCCGCTCGTCGAGCTCGTCCGCACGGCCGAGACGGACGACGCCACCCTGGCGACCGCCTGGGCCTTCGCCGAGAAGCTGCGCAAACGCCCCGTCCTCGTCGCCGATGCCCCCGCCTTCGTCGTCAACCGCGTCCTCACACGCCAGCTGACCGTGATCCTCGACGCGCTCGAGCACGGCAACACGATCGAGGAGGCCGACGAGGCGATCCTCCGCCTCGGGATGCCGATGGCCCCTTCGGTGTTGCTCCAGATGGTCGGCCCGCGCGTCGCCAACCACGTCCTGGAGACGCTCCACGACGCCTACCCCGACCGCTACCCCCTCTTCCAGACCCTCGCCGACTACGCCGAGGGCGGGGACGAGATCGTCGTCCAGGAGCACGCGCCAAGAACCCAGGACGAGATCCTCGAGAGCGCGCTCGAAGCCGTCGCCGACGAGATCCGCCACCTGCTCGAGGAAGGCGTCGTCGCCGAGGCCGCCGACGTCGACACGGCCCTGATCCTCGGCGCGGGCTGGCCGTTCTGGCTCGGCGGGATCACGAAGTTCCTCGACCAGACCGGAAGATCAGAGAGGATGTTCGGACGCGAGCTCGCCGACATCGGGCCCGCGGCGAAAACGGCATGAGCGACGACTGGCGCATCCGCATCGGCCTCTCCGAGGCGGAGCACGCCGACAGCCTGCACGGGCGCATCGGCGGAGACCTCCGCACGGACGAGGCCAAGAAGCTCGCAGAGGAGCTGCAGGGCCGTCGGCTCGCCGTCTCGCGGGACCAAAACGAGCTCTTCGTCTACGCCTCCTCGCAGGCCGAGGCGGAGCGCGCCCGCGGGATCATCGAGGCCGAGCTCGCCGAGGAAGGCATCGAGGCGCGAACCTCCGCCGTCGAGCGCTGGCTCCACGACGAGGAACGCTGGAGCAACGAGCCGCCCGAGGACACCTGGGAGGAAGAGGAGCTCGAGCGCGGTTACGCCCCCTGGGAGGTCCGGGTCGAGCGGGAGTCGCACGACGAGGCGGAGAAGCTCGCCGACGAGCTCGAGACCGAGGGTTACTCGGTGGTGCGCCGGTGGCGCTTTCTCATCGTGGGCACCGCCTCCGAGGAGGAAGCACGAGAGCTCGCGCAGCGCGTGCACGGCGAGGTCGAGGCCGGCGGCGAGGTCGTCTGGGAGGTTGCACCGCAGAATCCGTTCGCGGTCTTCGGCGGCCTCGGCGGATAGCGATCGGCTATTATTCGGCCTGCGACGCTCGCTCCATCGGGAACGCGAGCTCGCTCTCTTCCTGAGACTCGGCAGCACGAGCTTGCTGCCTGCAATTGCAAGAAGCGACCAAGCATCTGACGCTTACGTCGGAGGCTGAGGGGCTCAATGCCTCCGCCCTCCGCGCCGAGGCCTGGGCAGGCGAGCCCTTCCTCCATCCGGACGAAGACCCGGATGTCGTCCTCGCGCCCGGCACCGCCCGAAGGCGGGCGCTCGACGACGCCGTCGCCGAGCTCGACGGCGGAGCCCGCGAGCCGTCCTACGGCTGGAAGATCCGCTACGCGCTGATGCTCGGGCTCGAGCGCGTGCTCACCGAGCGGCCCCCACGCCTCGCCTCGGGAACCGAGCTGCGGCGCCATCAGATCGATGCGCTGGCGGGGATGCTGACCGAGCTGATCGCGGCGACCCAGGTCGAGCCCGACTTGAACGGCAACGGCACCGCGGTCGCCGACGAAGAAGACCTCGAGGAGGAAGAGGAGGATCTCGGGGTCCATCTCGAAGAGCGGCCAGACGAGCTCGAGCTGCCCGAGGCCCCGAAGGGCAAGGACCCGGGCGCGAGCAGGCGCTACCGCTTCCGCCACCCGACCGCCTCGGGCAAGACGATCGCCGCGGCGGGCTTCGTCGAGGCCGCGCGCACGCTCGGCGTCCTGATCCTCACGCACCGCCGTCTCCTCGTCACCCAGTTCCACCGGGAGCTGACG